>CAYUSL010000066.1:0-19621 GCA_964447125.1 uncultured bacterium
GCCAGGATTCGAACCTGGATAACCGGCTCCAAAGGCCGGCGTCCTGCCGTTGGACGACACCCCAACGCGGGCCTGCGGGCCGCCGAGACCGACCCGCGCCGCAGCCCGCGAGTGAAGCGCGGAACGCGGGTCGACGTCAACGCAGGCGTTCCGCAAGCCGACGATGGCGCGCTCACGGCACGAAGCGCAGGCGCGCCTCGGCATGCGCGACCACGTCGTCCAGCGCGATCCACTGCTCGCGGCGATCGTTGGATAGCCAGCGCGCGAGCTGATCGCCGTAGTGGATCGCTGGATCGATCTGCACGGGCTTGAAAAGCCCCTTGTCCGGCTCGAGATCGTTCTGACCGCCGGGAAGCACGTTCACCGCGGTGGTTCCTCCGGGAGTCAGCTCGATCACGTGGCGCATGACCGGGCCGCTCCCAGGCGACCAGGGCGGAGGCCCGCTCACGCCCGCCGGATCGACGGTCTCGATCGCGCCCGGACGCGGATAGCCGCGGGGCGTGCTCGCCGTGATCGGCGCGGACGGTAGATTGAAGACGGGCAGGATGGATCCGAGTGCCAAATCCTCGAACGTGCTGGTGTGGGCAGCACCCCAGCGCCAGCGATCCGGATCGTCCGAGCCGAAGAACGTGCGTAGATCCAGGATCGCGTCCGCCATAGCCAGCGCCAGCGTGCGGTTCGGGCTCTCGACCTCGGGCGTGCGGATGTCGTCGAAGAGCCGGCTCTGCCCCGCCTCGTCGAGCGTCGCGACCCGCAGCTTGCCGGTCTCGGCGACGTCCGTCAGCAGGTGGTGCAACACGGTCAGCGTGGTGCGCGTACCGAACGGCGAGAGCCCCGCGGCCACGAGCTCGTCGCCGAGCAACCGCTCCGCCAGCCGCCCCCCCCAGGCGTGGAAGATCGTGCAAGCCACGGAGTCGTTGATCTCCTCGTTCGACGGCTTGGTCCCCGTGAGCGCCTCTTCGACGCCGATCGGACAGTCGCCCGACCAAGCGCCCAGTCGGCGCGCGGCCTGATCGAGCAGGGAACCGGGCACGGGCAGCCCGTCACGCGCGGCGGCATCGTCGAGGGCTGCGACGATGCGCGGAGCGAACTCGAGCCCCACCAGCGAGACGTGATCGTTCTGGATCGCGATCATGTCGAGAAACGAGACCTTCCCGCGCGCGAGCACTTCCTCGATCCGCTGTTGGACTCGTCCCGCGCGCAGACCCTCGGTGTGGTCCCAGCCGAGATAGATGCCGTCGTCGAGAGGATCGTTGTCGTTGATGGTGCCGAGTTGGTCGTTGTTGGCGGTCACGAGCCAGCCACGCTCGGGATTGCGCGTTTGGGGGATGCGATCATCGGGCAGGAAGCGCGGGTTGCCTTGCGCGTCGGTCAGCCACTCGTACTCGCCGGTGCCGGGCAGCGGGCTGTACGGCCCGAGCTCCGGTGTCATCGCGGCGGCAGCGCGCAGGGGTACGAGCGCATGCGGGTAATAACCGATGTTCCCGGCAGAATCGGCGCCCACGAAGTTCTGCGCGCCGACACCGAAGCTCGAGAGCGCCTGGAAGAAATCGTCGATTCCGTCGCTCTGCATGAGATCGTAGAAGGCGGCGACGTCACGCGTCACCTGATGCCCAGTCCAGCGGAACGTCATGTTTCCCACCGACTCGAGCCCTGTGATGCCATCGCTCGGATCGGGGTCGGGGACCTGCGGCCCGTGGTGCGGCACGATCTCGATGGGCTGCGTGATGGTCTTCGCCTTGCCGCCCACGAGCTGACGCACGAGGTACAACTGTTGGATCGTGCGAACCGGTACCTCGGTGCCGTTGAAGAGCACCTTCTTGTTCGAACCGCTGCCGGATACCTGCTCGACGTACACGTCGACCACGTCGTAGTTCGCGACCGTGCCGCCCCACGCGAGGGTGCGGTTCTGCCCGAGCAGGATGCCGGGGATGCCCGGGAAGCCAGCGCCGTGGACGTCGATCCGACCGCCCGCGAAGGTCTTGTCGTCGAGGTGTAGGAAGTAGAACGTGGACGGATTGGGCAGCGCTAGGTGCGGATCGTTGGCGAGCATCGGGTGACCGGATTCGGTGAGGTCGCCGCTCACGATCCAGTTGTTGGACCCGGCGCGCTCGCGGCCGAACGGGCTCGTGGCGCGGGCACGGTTCTCCGACGCCACGATGCGTCGCGCCAGATGCGGATCGATCTTCGGCATCGGAGCGGCGCGCACGGCGCCCGACGCCACCCTCGCCGCCGGCGGCGGAACGGTGAACGCGGGGATCTCGTCGGGTGGCATCGTCGTGGCCGGGTTGATGGGCTCGAAGCGTTCGACGTCTTCGGCGGTACCGCTCGGGATCGCGCCGCGTGCTTCGGCGTCCCGCAACGCGGTGAGGCGGGCGGCACGATCGATCTCCGATCCCAGCGTCTGGGACAGGTCCCATTGCTGAAGACGGCCCAGCACCAGCACGTGCTTGGGCTCCCAACGTTCGATCGAGTACGGCGAACCGAGCGTGAAGAGCGTGTCGATGAGCTTGTACTGCTGGGGAAGCACCGCGCCGTTGCGACCGGCATCGAGGTCGTCCAGATACGCGTTGATGCCATCGCAATAGGACTGCAGGAAATCGAGCAGCTCGGGGCGAGATGCTGCCGTCTCCTCCACCAGCGCATCCTCGATGCGACCGCCGTCGGGCGTGGTGAAGAGCGTCCGGAAATACACCGACGTTCCGAGCACCGACGAATCGAGCTCGCCCAGGAGCTCGGTGAGACGGCCCTGCGCCACCTTGCGCAAGAAGTCCATCTGGAAGAGCCGTTCGTGCGCCTGGATGTAGCCGTTGATGAAGGCACCATCTCGCGACGCATCCCGCGGGTAGATGTGGTGGATGCCGTAGTCGTCGCGAACGGCATCGACTCGCCCGGTGAGGCCGGGCACGGTGACCTCGCTCGTGATGGCGACGCTCTCGAGCTTGGCGGCCTCGGCGCTGCCGTTGCCACCCCCACTGCCGTTTCCACAACTGACGCTCAGCAGCATCGCCAGCACTGCCGTGAGCCGACCCGCGTGCCACCGAATCATCGATCCCCCCTCCGTCCTCGATCGCCGCCGGCGTCCGCTGCTTCCCGCGCCGAGCTGCGCCCATTCTGGTGGCGGCGCTCGACGCCCGTCCAGCCCCGTTTGCGTGGAAGTGCCGCGATCGCGAACGCGCCTGCTATGTTCCGCGCCGCGCCCCCCGTGCGCGGCACTCCGCGACGATGAAGCCTTTCGATCCGAATCAGCGTCACCTGCGGGCGTCGCTGCGAGCGATCCAGCTCGTGGCCACCGACGTCGATGGCACGCTCACCACGGCCAGTGCGCTCACCGCCGAGGTGGTGGGGCTCATCGCCGAGCTCGCTGCTGCGGGGATCGAGGTCGTGCCTGTGAGCGGCCGCGCTGCCGGCGAGGTTCTGGGACTGGTCCGATATCTTCCCGGCGTGCGTCGAGGGATCGCCGAGAACGGCCAAGTGAGAGTCGAGCCGGATCGGCCGCTCACGTGGCTCGTCGAGCCGGGTGCCCGCGATCGGATCGAGCGCGACGCGCGACGGATCGCTGCCGCGTGTGGCGAATCGCTCGATCTCGCTCCGGACGCCTTCTGCCGCGTCGGCGACGTCGCGTTCGAACGCACCGGCCGCGACGACGCTGCGATCGCCGGGCTCGCGAAAGCGGCCGCTCTCGGCGGTCTGTACGTGGTCTGGTCGAGCGTGCACATCCACTTCTCGACCATCCCTCCGGACAAGGGAAAAGCGCTCGCGCGGCTCCTCGACGCCGACGGAACACCGCACGCGGCCGTGCTCACGATGGGCGATGCCCCGAACGACGCCGGGCTCTTCGTGTCGGGGCGATTCGGCATCTCGATCGGCACGGCGGACGTGCGTGCGCACGCGGAGCACCTCGCGGCGCAACCCGACTACGTGTGCACGGCACGCGAAGGCGCAGCCTTCGCTGAGGTTGCGCGCGCGCTACTGGCCGCACGGCGCGACTGAACGAACGAAGACGCCACTCGTTCGGCGCGACGAATGCCGCGCCGAACGATCAGTTGGCGCTGCCCACCCGCGTCACGCTCCAGGTACCGCTCTCTTCGGTCGGCGAGACCTGGAGCCAATCGCCGTCGATGCGATGGCCACCCTTGGTCGCCTTCCCGGAAAGCACCAGGTCGCCGCCGCGGGCCGAGATCGCGAACTCGTTGGTGTCGTCGAGCTTCGATTCCAGCGGCTCGGTGTCGAGCAGCGTGTCCAAGAACAGTCCCTCGGGATCGTAGACGCCGTCGGCGTCCTCGGATGCCACGTCGAAGTCGAAGCGGTAGCTCTGCCCCGAGATCGGCACCACCACCAGGCTGGTGATCGTGTGGGACTTGGAGTCCGACGCGCTGACGAAGGCACCCTGGTAGGTGCCCGAGAGATCCACCGGGGCCGGCGTGCTGCCGTCGCCGGATTTGTCTTGACTGTCGATCCCGCAGGCAGCGAGCGGGATCAGGAACGCAAAGACCAGCCGCGAGAACGCGACGACGCGCATTTCGAGATCGCTCCGCTTGAGTGGCCGCAGGGACGCTGGCGGCGCGGATTATAGGCGGGCGCCTCTTCGCGACTCAACCGAGCTCGTCATGCGGGAGTGGTGCTCGGCCGCACCTCGCGAGCGACCGGGTGCCGGTCGCCCGCGGGGCGCGCAGGGTGTTGTGAATCAGGCGCTGGCGCGAACGGGCTCGGCTTCGACCTGCTCGCGGAAAACGAACGCCCTGGTCTGCGGATCCAGAGCAACATGCACGTGCGCGCCCTCGGGGAACGTTCCGTCGAGGACCTTGAGAGCCAGCGGATCGAGCAGGTACTGCTGGATCGCGCGCTTCAGCGGCCGCGCACCGAACACCGGATCGAAGCCCACCTCGCCGAGGAAATCGAGTGCTTCCGGCGCTACCTCGAGCGTCATGCGACGGTCGGCGAGGCGACGGCCGAGGCGACGCACCTGGATGTCGACGATGGCGCGGATTTCCGCTTTGCCGAGCGGGCGGAACACGATCTTGTCGTCGATGCGGTTCAGGAACTCGGGCCGGAACACGTGCTTGAGGACGTCCGCGACCACTCCATCGACGTCACCGCCCCCGTGCTCGGCGCGCTCCTGGATCTCACGACTACCGACGTTCGAGGTCATCACGATGAGCGCGTTTCGGAAATCGACGGTGCGGCCTTTGCCGTCGGTCAGGCGCCCGTCGTCGAGGATCTGGAGCAAGGCGTTGAAGACGTCGGGGTGCGCCTTCTCGACCTCGTCGAAGAGCACCACCGAATACGGGCGACGACGCACCGCCTCCGTGAGGGCTCCCCCCTCCTCGTAACCGACGTAACCCGGAGGGGCACCGATCATGCGCGCCACCGAGTGCTTCTCCATGTATTCCGACATGTCGAGGCGGATCATCGCCTTCTCGTCGTTGAAGAGCTGCTCGGCGAGGGCGCGCGCCAGCTCGGTCTTGCCCACGCCAGTCGGCCCCAAGAACAGGAACGAGCCGATGGGCCGGTCCGGGTCCTTGAGGCCGGCACGGCTGCGCCGGATCGCGTTGGACACCGCGACCAGGGCCTTCTCCTGCCCGATCACGCGCTCGCGCAACCGATCTTCGAGATGCAGGAGCTTGTGCATCTCGCCCTCGAGCATCTTGGTGACGGCGATGCCGGTCCACTTCGAGACCACGGCGGCGATCTGCTCGGGGGTCACTTCCTCCGCGAGCATGGCGCCGTCGGTGTGGAGCCTGGTGAGCTTGTCGTTCTCCGCGGCGAGCTCGCGCTCGAGCTGCACGATGGTGCCGTAGCGCAGCTCGGCGGCGCGACCGAGATCCCCCTTGCGCTGCGCCGCAGCTTCCTCGACGCGCATGGCCTCGATCCGCTCCTTGAGCCCTTGAATGCGGACGATCACGTCTTTCTCGGCGCTCCAGCGCGCCTTGAGCGACGCGCCGCGTTCCTTGAGCTCGGCGAGCTCCTTCTGGATCGTCGCGAGCCGCTCCTTGCTTGCGGCGTCCTTCTCGCGCTTGAGCGCTTCGGCCTCGATCTGCAGTCGCAGCGTTTCTCGCTGCACTTCGTCGAGCTCGATGGGCAGGCTGTCGATCTGCATCTTGAGGGCGCTCGCCGCCTCGTCCACCAGGTCGATCGCCTTGTCGGGCAAGAAGCGATCGGTGATGTAGCGGCTCGAGAGTGTCGCCGCGGCCACCAGCGCCGAGTCCTGGATGCGAACGCCGTGGTGGACCTCGTAGCGCTCCTTCAAGCCGCGCAGGATCGAGATCGTGTCCTCGATCGTCGGCTCTCCCACCAGCACGGGCTGGAAGCGCCGCTCCAAGGCCGCGTCCTTCTCGACGTGCTTGCGGTACTCGTCGAGCGTCGTCGCACCGATCGCGTGGAGCTCGCCCCGCGCCAGTGCCGGCTTCAGCAGGTTCGAGGCATCCATCGCTCCCTCAGCGCTGCCGGCGCCCACCAGCGTGTGCATCTCGTCGATGAACAGCACCACACGTCCCTGGGATTCGGTCACTTCCTTGAGCACCGCCTTGAGACGGTCCTCGAACTCGCCGCGGTACTTGGCGCCTGCGACCATGGCGCCGAGGTCGAGCGCCACGACCCGCTTGTCGCGGAGCCCCTCGGGCACGTCGCCGTTCACGATGCGCTGGGCGATGCCCTCGACGATCGCCGTCTTGCCCACGCCCGGCTCACCGATCAGCACGGGGTTGTTCTTGGTGCGACGCGACAGCACCTGGATCACGCGCCGGATTTCCTCGTCGCGACCCACCACGGGATCGAGCTTCCCGCTGCGCGCCAGCGCCACCAGATCCCGCCCGTAGCGTTCGAGCGCTTGATACTTGTCCTCGGGGTTGGCGTCGGTGACGCGAACGTTGCCGCGCACGTCCACCAGCGCCGCGAGGATGCGATCGCGGGTGAGCCCGAGCGAGGCCAAGATCTTGCCGACCGGATGCTTGTTCGCGCCGACTGCCGCAAGCAGCAGGTGCTCGGTGCTGACGTACTCGTCCTTGAGCGTCGTGGCTTCGCGGAACGCCGCGTCCAGGACGCGGGTCAGCCCTTGGCTGAGCCCCGCACCCGCTTCGGACTCACTGGCATAACGCGCCAATTCGTCGAGCCGCGCCGCGAGCTGGGACGTGAGCGCACCCGGCTCCACGCCGGCCTTCCTGAGCACCGGCACCACGATCCCGCCTTGCTGCTCGAGCAGGGCGAGCATCAGGTGCTCGAGCTCGACCTCCGTGTGCTGGCGCTCGGTCGCGATGCGCTGCGCCTCGAGCAACGCTTCCCGCGCCTTCTCGGTCAAGCGATCCATGCGAATCATCTGCCACCTCCCGGCGCAGGCGCCCCCGCAACGTGGGCTCGCGGGTTCCGCGCGGCTGTCCTGGAGGTAAGTCCGATTTGCTTCGAGTCAACTCGCACCGCAGTGCCCATCGCCGCATCGCAACCTGCTCGAAACGCGAAACGCCACGCGGCGAGCCGCGTGGCGTTCGGGGCAAGGAAGCAGCCCAGGCTCAGGCGCGCTTGGCCGACTCCACGAACTGCATGCGCAGGCGATACAGGACCTCGGCCACGAGGTGCGCCTCGTCGGGGGTGAGATTGCCCTTGGTCTTCTGCTCCAGCATGGCGATCAGGTCGATGGTCTGTTTCGCCATGCCTAGATCCCGGTGGACTTCCTGCGTCATCGGGTCCGGGATCTCGCCCATGTGCATCAACGTCTGGGTCATGAGCGAGAGAACGAAGTTCGGGAAATTGATGTCGTCCGCGGAGACGTCGGGCGGCGCCGCCCCAGGGCCCGGCACCGCAGCGTCTTCGTCCCGCGCCTTGCGACCCAGAATGCGCTCACGCAGCGAACGCTTCTTGGGCGGTTCCTCGGCGGCAGGCGGCATGGGAGGCGGAACCGGCTCCCGAGCAGCGGCTGGACGCGGCGGCTGGGCGCTCGCGCCGGCAGCATCCGCTTTCGAATCCGGTTCCGCAGGCATGCCCTCGCGGCGTTCACCCTCGGAGGTGAATTGGCGGCGATCCCGCACACGAAAGGTCTGTTCGCCGCCTTCCGCTCCCGGACGATCTCCCTCGCTCATGCGCCCTCACCCTCTCTCGAACTCGAGTCCAACGTGCCTGCGCCCCACCCGGTGGCCTCGTCAGCGCGAACCGCTGACATCCTCGAACTCGGCGTCCACGACGTTGCCGTCGCCGCCCGTGGCGCCACCCGTACCGCCGGTGCTTCCACCGCCCTCGCCCGTCGGCCCGCTCGCCTTCCTGTAGATCGCCTCGGCCAGCTTGTGGCTGGCCCGCTGCAGCTCGTCCGTGGCGGTCTTCATGCGGTCGGTGTCGTCCGAACCGAGCGCCTCCTCGGCCTTCTTGAGCGCTTCCTCGAGCGGCTTGCGATCGTCTTCGGCGAGCTTCTCTTTGTGCTCGTCGAGATTGCGCTTGGTGCCGTAGATGAGGCTGTCGAGCTGATTTCGGGCGTCCACCTTGGCTCGCTTGGCGTGATCCTCGCTCGCGTGCGACTCGGCATCCTTCACCATCTTGTCGATGTCGTCCTTGTTGAGGCCGCTCGACGACGTGATCGTGATTTTCTGTTCCTTGGACGTGCCCATGTCCTTCGCCGACACGTTCAAGATGCCGTTGGCGTCGATGTCGAAGGTCACCTCGATCTGCGGCACGCCGCGCGGCGCAGGCGGGATGCCCACCAGATGGAATTTGCCGAGCGTGCGGTTGTCGCGCGCCATCTCGCGCTCGCCCTGAAGCACGTGGATCTCGACACTCGGCTGGCTGTCCGCTGCTGTCGAGAAGATCTCGCTCTTGCGGGTCGGGATGGTGGTGTTGCGCTCGATGAGCCGCGTCATGACGCCACCCAAGGTCTCGATGCCGAGCGAAAGCGGCGTCACGTCGAGGAGCAACACGTCCTTGACTTCGCCGCCGAGAACGCCCGCCTGGACCGCGGCGCCGAGTGCCACCACTTCGTCGGGGTTGACGCCCTTGTGCGGCTCCTTGCCGAACAAGTCGCGGACCAGTTGCTGCACCTTGGGGATTCGCGTCGAGCCACCGACGAGCACCACCTCGTCGATCTCGGCAGGCTTGAGACCGGCGTCCGCCAGGGCCTGCTTACACGGACCACCCGTACGCTCGATGATGTCGTGCACGAGCTGCTCGAACTTCGAGCGATTGAGCTTCATGTTGAGGTGCTTGGGCCCCGACGCATCCGCCGTGATGAACGGCAGGTTGATGTCGGTCTCGCTGGTCGAGGAGAGCTCGACCTTGGCCTTCTCCGCGGCCTCGCGTAGCCGCTGCAGCGCCATCTTGTCCTTCGAGAGGTCGATCCCTTGGTCCTTCTTGAACTCGGCGATCAGCCACTCCATGACTCTGAGGTCGATGTTGTCGCCACCGAGGTGGGTGTCGCCGTTGGTCGCCTTCACCTCGACGACGTTGTCCCCCACCTCGAGGATGGAGATGTCGAAGGTGCCGCCGCCGAAGTCGTAGACCGCGATGACCTCGTCCTTCTTCTTGTCGAGACCGTAGGCGAGCGCCGCAGCGGTGGGCTCGTTGATGATGCGCTTCACGTCGAGACCAGCGATGGTTCCGGCGTCTTTGGTGGCCTGGCGCTGGCTGTCGTTGAAGTAGGCCGGCACCGTGATGACCGCTTCGGTCACCTTCTGGCCCAGGTAAGCCTCGGCGGCACGCTTGAGCTTGCCGAGGATCATCGCGGACACCTCGGGCGGCGAATACTCTTTGCCACTGATCGAGACGCGCGCGTCGCCGTTTTTCGCCTCGACGATCCTGTACGGAACCATTTTGGTCTCTTCACCGACCTCACTGAAGCGACGGCCCATGAAGCGCTTGATCGAGTAGACGGTGTTCTCGGGATTGGTGATGGCCTGGCGCTTGGCCACCTGACCCACCAGGCGGTCCCCTTCGCCCGCGAAGCCGACGACCGACGGCGTGGTGCGGCCGCCCTCCTCGTTCGCGATCACGACGGGATCGCCACCTTCCATGACGGCGACGACGCTGTTGGTCGTGCCGAGGTCGATGCCGATGATCTTTCCCATGGTGCTTCTCCGCGAGCGGGCGTCCCGCTCGGATCGGGCACGGGCACGAAGCTCGGTTCGTGCACCGCGCGGTTCGAACGCGCGCGTAACCTAATCACGGTCGACTCGGAGTCAAGATCCGAGCCAACACGATTTTGGAATGAGATCGAGAACTTCGCGGCAGCTCGCGCTGCCAAGCAGGCTGTGCTCGCAAGCGCCGCGGAGCGGACCCGGTGTTCGTCGACCGCGCTACTCGGCGGGCGCGGGAGCCGGCGCTGGCGGCGCCGCAGGCGGCGTCTCGGCCTCGACTTTCTTCTTGGTCAGGTCGTCCGCCCGTCGCGGCACGTCGTCGAGAAAGCGCCCGCCGACCACGAACACGGTGTCGTAGCCGCTGGCCTGGACGTATCGGTCAGGCGGAGTCGGTGCAGCCCCCTCGCCGCCCGGGGAGCCTGTTCCTGGCACCACGCTGCCGACTTCGAGCTTGGCTTGCTCGCGCCCCTCCGCACCGAGCAGGTGCACGGTGAGCTCGGGCTCCTGAAGGCCGCTGTCGGTGGGCAGGGGGCGAAGATCACCGTCGAGGAATTGCTTCGCCTCGAGGCCCGCGAGCGTGATGAGCATCTGGTTCACGTTCGCCTGGTCCGCGTCGGCGCTGCTCGGCGCCTCGACGACCCATTTGCCTTGGTCCGCCTTCTCGCCCTTCGCGTCGGCGTCTTTCTTCGTTTCGGCCTGGGGCGCCGCGTCCTGGCGCGCGAGCTTGAGTGTGGTACCCGGGGTCTGGATCTCGATGCCGGTGATGGCGTCCTTCTCGAAACCCAGCACCTTCTTGTCGCGCAGGTCGCCGGCGGACTTCTTGAGCCCATCGACCGAGTAGCTCGAGACGAGGAACACGGGGCTGCGCGCTGCGTCCTTCACGTAAACGCGCTTTTGCGCCTCGTCGACTGCGCCGAAGAGCAGCTCGTGGCGCTTCGCCGTCTCGCCCTCGCCGGTCGTCACGATCGCTCGGATCGACGGCTGATCCAGACCGAAGGCGCGCCCGTCGCCGGCGTCCTCGGCGGCGACGTCGACGGCTCGCAGGCCAGTCAGCGATGCGAGGATCTTGTCCACCTCCGCTGCTGCGGCGCGCGCCTTGGTGGGCGACTCCAGCGACCAGCCGCCGCCCGACTCCGCGAGAGAAACGTTTCCCGCTGCGCTCGCCAGCTCGAGCTTGCGCACGGCCGACTTCTCCGCGGTGAGCAGGCTCTTCTGCCGCAGATCGAAGACCTTCTTCTCGAGTGCGGTCTTCGTGTAAGCACCCGTCAGCAACACGTCCGATCGGTCGCCGCGCTTGAAATACGCCTTGTAGCCGACCGGAGCCTTGTCGCCCGCCAGCAGCGTGCGTTCGGTCGTGGCTCGCCCGCCCAACGCGAACACGAGCTTCACTCGAGTGGCCGGCGCCGAGAGGCCGAACGGTGCCAGGTCCTTCTGGGGATCGGAAATCACGACCTCGGCCTTGAGATTCTTGAGGGTGCCGAGAAACGTATCGACGGCGCTCGAATCGGCCTCGGTCGCGAGGGGAGCGACCAGTCGCCACGCCCGATCGTCACCTGCGACGCTGCGCTCGAGAACGATGGTGTCGACTTGGGCGGGGCTTGCGAGCTCGATCCGCGCCAGCTTGTCCCAGTCGACGTCGTCGAAGACGCTCTGTTCTTCCGGCTCGGCAGCAGCTCCCGATTCCGGCTTGGGCTTCGCCGGGCTCGCGCCCTCCCGCAGCTCGAAGTACCAGACGCCGCCCAGAAGCGCGGCGAACATCACCGCCATGAAGATGGATTGACGCGCTTTCACACCGTCCACTTGCGGCTCTGCCACACCGCGAGACCGGCGAGCAGCAGGAGCTCGGGAAGGAGAAATACCGAAGCCACGAAGATCGCCTGCGTCTGTGCCGGGGTGAGCGCGAGCTGAGCGACCTTGGACTTGCGGGGACGAATCGAGATGAGATCGCCTCGGTCGACCAACCAACCGATCGCGTTGAGCGCGAGGTCTTGGTTTGGTGCGAAGCGGGTGAGCTGGCCGTTGTCGACCCAATCGGCATCGCCGAACGCGACGATGCGCGTGAGGATGTCTTTGTTCTTCGCTTCGGCGGACTGCTCATCACCCTCGTCGCCGGATTTCTTTTCGCCCTCCGCCTTCGCGGCCTCGGCGGGCGTCTTGCGCTCGTAGGCCGTCGCGATCGAGATCGGACCGGTCAGGTCCGAAGGATCCCGGCCGGCAGCGCCGCGATCGAAGACACCGGCGATGTCGCTCTCCGCCCAGGAGTTGGCGCTTGTACGCACCAGCGTGGTGAGCGTCGCACCTGGCGTGTCCGGGTTGGGCCGCACCTCGCGCACGAAATCACCGTAGAACGTCACTTCCTTCATGTTCTCGGTGATCGGGTGCGTACCGTAGCTCTCGGCGCCCGGCGCGGCACCGATCTTCGGTCCCGCGAAGAGCTGCAGCTCGACGTCCAGCACGAGATTGTCGTTCGCATTGATGCCGCGCTTCTTCAGCATCTCTTCGAGTCCGGTGTGGACGATCTGGTGGCTGGTCTCGTCCCATTTGGGCTCGAGCAGCGCGAGCAAGCGCCCGCCGCGATCGAGATAGCGTTCGAGTGCCTGGATCTCGGGCTCCAGCAAAGGCCGCGTCGGAGCCGCGACCACCAGCGAAGCATCGGCCGGAACCTCGCCCTTGGTCATGAGCAACAGCTCTTCGACCTTGTAGTGCTCGTCCTCGAGGGCCTTCTTGAAATACCCATATCCCCGTGGCGACGCGACGTCCTCGGCCTCCGGCTCACCGTGACCTTTGAGGAAGTAGACCGTCTTCGCTTCGCCGCCGCTCACCTTGATGATGCCGTTGGTGATCTTCTCCTCGGTCGGCTCGGTGATGCGGACCTGGTCCGTACCCGACTGGATGTGAAGGGTGCGTTCCTGGGTGATGTCGAATTGCTTGGCTGCCGCCGGATCCTCGACGGGATCCACCAACATCACCTTCACCTTCTTCGAGGCTCGCTGGTAATTCTCGAGCAGATCCTTCACCTGATCGTATTCGGGCTTTCTCCAGAACGCCCGAAGAACCACATCCTTGCCGAGGCCGTCGAGCACCTTCTGGGTCTGTGGTGCCAGCGTGAATTGCTTGTTTTCCGTCAGGTCCCATTTGTGGCTGTGGCGGGTGGCAAGCACGTTCACGAGCACGAGAATGCCGACCACCGCCGCCGAGTAGACGGCGGCGTTGGAGGCCATTCGACTCGAGCGCGCGGTCACCAGCGTCCGCAGCCCTTCCAGGTTCCAAACGATCGAGGCGACGAGCAGGCCGACGCCTCCCACCAAGTTGGCGAGGATGAAGAGTGCCAGCAGCGGTGCGCGCGCCGGGCTGATCGGCAAGCCGAAGAGAACCGGCGCGATGCCGAACACCAGCAGGACCAGCGAGCAAAGCCCCGCGATGCGGGCGAGCTTTCGCGATTCGTTCGGATTCATCGTGCTCACCGATAGCGAGTCGACTCGAGGCTGCGTTTCGCGAGGAACACGAACACGGCTACCAGAGTCACGAAATAGCAGAGGTCCTTGGTCTCGATCACGCCCTTGGCGAGCGACTCGAAATGCGATTGCAGCGAGACGTTTTCGAGCACTTTGCCGAGCACACCGGAAACCGATTGGGCCGGCCAGCCGATCACGAAGAGCCCGAGGTTGATCACGATCGCCACCACCGCCGCGACCGCCTGCGACTCGGTCAAGCTCGAAGCGAAGAGACCGACGGCGACGAAAGCGGTGGTGATGAACAGGATCGCCAGATAGCCGCCGATGATCGGCCCTGGGTCGGGATTCGAGTAATGGAAGAGCAGATACGGATAGATGAGCGTGCCGACGATGCCGAGCACCATGAACGCCCACGAGCCCAGAAACTTCCCAGCGATGATCTCACCCATCGTCAGCGGGCTGGTGAGCAACAGCTCGTCGGTGCGGAGCTTCTTCTCCTCGGCAAGAGCGCGCATCGTCACGATCGGCACGATGAACATGAGGATGATCGCCAGATTGCCGACCAGCGGCACGACCACCGCGTTCGAGATGCTGAGCTGTTCCAACATGTCGAAACGCTGAAAGCTCTGCGCCATCTGGATGTATTGCTGAAGCTGCGTGAGCAGGTTGAAAAAGAACCAGCCGGCCAGCAGCAGGAAGCAAGTCATCACCACGTACGCGACGGGCGACACGAAATACGTGCGCAGCTCCTTTTCGACGATCGCGAGAACGTTCCGCATGAAGACGCTCCGAAGCGGTGAAGGGGCGAGGCGGCTCGACGTCGAGCTCAGCCGGCTGCCACCTGCCGCGCCACGTCGGCCGACGTGGTCGTGATGAAGTACTGCTCGAGGCTCATTCCGTCCGGGATCTTGCTGATCGGAGTGTCTGCCACGATGCGGCCGGCATTCACGATGATCACCCGGCGACAGAGCTGCGCCACCTCGGGGAGAATGTGCGTGGACAGCACGATGGTGCGCTGGCCGGCGAGCGAGGCGATGAGGTTGCGGATCTCGATGATCTGGTGGGGATCGAGACCCACCGTGGGCTCGTCGAGGATCAGCACCTTGGGATCGTGGACGAGCGCCTGCGCGATGCCCACACGCTGTCGAAATCCTTTCGACAGCGTTCCGATCACGCGCTGCCGGACGGTCGCGAGCCCGCACGACTCGAGCGCGTGATCGATGCGCTCGCGACGCACGCTGCTCGCGACTCCCTTGATCTTGGCGACGAAGCCGAGATACGCGATCACCGTGAGGTCGTTGTAGAGCGGCGGTGTCTCGGGCAGGTAGCCGATCTGCCGCCGTGCCTCGATGGCATCGTCGAGCACGTCGTGCCCGGACACGCGCACGGTGCCGCTGGTGGGCGGCATGAAGCCCGTGATCACACGCATGGTCGTGGTCTTCCCGGCGCCGTTCGGCCCCAGGAATCCCACCACCTCGCCCGCCTCGACGCGGAACGAGACACCGTGCAGAGCGAATAGATCGCCGTACTTCTTGACGAGGTTGTCGACCTCTATCATGTCGCCTTACCTGAGCGCCGGCGCGCCCGTGGCCCCTCGACGAGGCCCCGTGGGCCGGGAACGAATCGGCGTCCGTGCGGCCGTCACGCCGCGCGTGCCGCTCAGCATCGCGCCTTCAGACGAAGCGCCGACGTCGAATATTCGGTCACCCGATCGAAATCGTTTCTGCCGAAACGCGGCCGGAAACTATGCATTGACCTAAGTGGTGTCAAGGCGAACGCTGCCACGACCCGCGCGCCGGTGGTGTGTTTCGAGAGCGCGACGCGTTTGACTCTGCTGGGGGTGCGGGCTACGTTCGCGCCCGTTCTCACGCCTCCCGTCCCCGCTCTCCACACATCTTCGGTCCACCGCTGTGAATCGCACCGGTCGCGTCTGGCTGCGTCGCTTGGTCGTGGCGAGCGTCGCCGTTTCCGCATCGCTGCCGCTCGCAGTCGCCCACGGCGCGGCCGCGCCCGCGCCGGCTTCCGCTGCGAGTGAGCCCGAAGACACGCGCGGCTTCTTCGAGGCGATCGGCGAGTTCTTCTCGCCTGCACCGGTGCTGCGCACCGCCGAAGAAAAATACGATCGCGGGATCGAGCTGCTTCGTGAGGGCGACTACGCCGAGGCCGTCACCGCGTTCGGTCGCGTTCTCGCCGAGCATCCCTACAGCGCTCGCGCCGTCGAGGCGGAATTCCGCATCGCACTCGCCCAATATTTCGGCGACAAGCGCATCGAAGCCGAGGTGAGCTTCGCCGACTTCCGGCGCCAGCACCCAGCTCACGAGCTGGTGCCTTGGGCGCTCTACTACGAAGCGATGTGCCGTTACTCGGACATGGACAGCGTCGACCGCGACCAGACCGCGGCACGCGTGGCCATCGACCGCTTCCGGCTCTTCACCCAACGCTTCCCAACCCATCCGCTGCGAACGCTGGTCGACAAGCGACTCGCCGAGAGCTTGCGGCGGGTGGCGGACCACGAGCTCTACATCGCGAGCTTCTACGTCCGAGTGGAAGATTATCGGGCCGCCATCGGGCGTCTCGACGAGCTGTTGGCGCGTTATCGCGGCACCGGTGTCGAGCCTCAGGCGTTGGTGCTCTCGGCGCGTGCACGGGCCCATCGCCACGACTGGGATGCGGCGGATGCTGCCGTGGAACGCCTCGTGAAAGAGTTCCCCAGCTCTCCCGAGGCACAAGACGTCGCCACGCTGCGCACCGAGATCGCCGAGATCAAGGCGGAAGCCGCCGCCGGTGAGCCGGTGGCACCGAATCCCGAAGACACGGACGACGCCGAGAGCTTCCTCGGCCCCAACTTCTGACCGCCTGCGGTCACTGCTGGCATGGGTTGCCAGCGGGCACTCACGTCCCGAGCAGATCCGCGACGATCGTCGGCGCGCTCGCGAGCGCGCGGCCCAGATCGGCGAGACCCGGTCCACCACCCTGTGCGATGGCCGGTTTTCCGCCACCCTTGCCGCCGACGATCTCGGCCAGCTTGCCGACCACCTTGCCCGCGGCGAGCCGCTTGGTGAGCGCGTCGGGCACCCGCACCAAGACGCTTGCGCGATCGCCCGCCGGCCCGCCGAGCACGATCACCGCATTCGGGAAGCGCTCGACGTAGCGATCGGAGGCCGCGCGCAGCGCGGCGGGATCGCCTTCCGCTTCCTCCACCACCAGCAGCGGAACGCCCGCGACGTCCTGCGGCTCGGCACCGCCGCTCTTCATTCGCTCGTTACGGAGCTGGTCGCGCAGCCGGTCGAGCTCTCGCTCGAGCTGGCGGCGCTCGGATACCAGCTTCTCGATGCGCTCGGCGAGCGCGTCGGATGGCACGCGCAGCGCACCCGCAGCCTCCTCCAGGCGCCGTTCCAGCAGCGCAACGTGGTCGAGCGCCCCTTCGCCGGTGCGCGCCTCGATACGCCGAGTTCCTGCAGCCACGCCGCTCTCGTGCACGAGCTGCAGCAGACCGATGTCACCGGTGCGAATCACGTGCGTTCCGCCGCAGAGCTCGAGGCTGAAATCACCCATGCGGACGACCCGCACACGCTCGCCGTATTTCTCCTCGAAGAACGCCATCGCGCCGGACTTGAGCGCCTGCTCGCGATCGCAGAGCTCGGTCGTGACCTCGAGGTTGGCGCGGATCTCCTCGTTCACCAGGCGCTCGATGAGGGCGAGCTCGCGCTGGTCGACGGGCTGGTAGTGGCTGAAGTCGAAGCGCAGCCGATCGGGGGTGACCAGCGAGCCGGCCTGCTTGATGTGATCGCCGAGCACGCTGCGCAGCGCCGCGTGCAGGAGATGGGTGGCACTGTGATTGAGGCGGGTGCGGCCACGCGCCTCGCGATCCACCTCGAGCCGCACGACGTCGCCCACCGCCACCGCGCCCTCGACCACCCGACCGCGGTGCAGCACCACTCCACCCGGACCTGGCTGTGTCTCGCGGATCTCGACACGACCGTTGCCGCCCGCGATCACACCGCGATCGCCGATCTGGCCGCCAGATTCCGCGTAAAAAGGCGTGACCGGCACGACGAGCTCGATCTCGTCACCCTCGCACGCCTCGCCGACGGCCTCGGCGCCGCGGCGCAACCACGCGATCTCGCTCTCGTGCTCCAGTGCGTCGTACCCCACGAAGCGCGTGGCCTCGAGGTCGGAATCGCCGCCACCGAGATCCACCCGGCCCTTCCACGAGCGCCGGCCGCGCTCGCGCTGCGCTTCGAGTGCCGCGTGGAATCCGGCATCGTCGATGGAGATCCCGCGTTCGGCGGCGAGATCGCGCGTCAGATCGTCGGGGAAACCGTAGGTGTCGTAGAGCTTGAATACGGTCTCGCCGTCCAGCTTCGTCTCGCCTCGACGACGCTGTTCCGCGATCGCCTCGTCCACCACGCGCAGACCCCGGTCGAGGGTCTCGAAGAATCGCTCTTCCTCGGCCTTCACCACGCGATCGATCATCGGCCGGTTCTTGACCACGCTCGGATAGGCGTCGCCCATGAGATCGGCGACGCGCGCGGTCAACCGGTGCAGGAACGGGTCGTTCATGCCGAGCAGCTTCCCGTGCCGAACTGCCCGGCGCAGGATGCGGCGCAGCACGTAGCCGCGCCCCTCGTTGGAGGGCAGCACACCGTCGGACACCAGGAACGTCACCGCGCGGACGTGGTCGGCGATGACGCGCATCGACACGTCCGCCTGGGGAGATTCGCGATAGGCGCGGCCGGCGAGCTCCGCCGCGCCGTTCACCAGCGGGCTCAGGAGGTCCGAGTCGAAGTTGCTGTGCACGCCTTGCATCACCGCGGCGATGCGTTCGAGCCCCATCCCGGTGTCGATGCTGGGGCGCGGCAACGGCGCGAGCGTGCCGTCAGCCCCCCGGTTGTACTGCATGAACACGAGGTTCCAGATCTCGAGGTAGCGATCGCAATCGCAACCCGGGCCGCAGGTGGGCTTGCCGCAGCCCAGCGCCTCGCCCTGGTCGATCAAGATCTCCGAGCACGGGCCACACGGCCCGGTGTCGCCCATCGCCCAGAAGTTGTCCTTGTCGCCGAGGCGATGGATGCGCGCCGCCGGCAGCCCGACCTCGCGCTCCCAGATTCCCGCAGCCTCGTCGTCGCTGGTGTGGACGGTGGCATAGAGCCGGCTGCGATCGAGGCCGCACACCTCGGTGAGCAGCTCCCACGCGTAACCGATGGCGTCGCGTTTGAAGTAGTCGCCGAAGGAGAAATTGCCGAGCATCTCGAAGAAGGTGTGGTGGCGGGCGGTGCGCCCCACGTTCTCGAGGTCGTTGTGCTTGCCGCCCGCCCGCACGCATTTCTGGCTGGTGGCCGCGCGCGTCGATCCGCGTCCTTCCTCGCCGAGAAAAACGCGCTTGAACTGCACCATCCCCGCGTTGGTGAAGAGCAGCGTGGGATCGCCAGCCGGCACCAAGGACGAGCTCGGCACCACCTCGTGGCCGCGCTCGGCGAAGTACTGAAGAAAGGTCGCGCGAATCTGCTTTCCGTTCACGGTGTGCTCTCGTCATCCGCGACTCGGTGGCGCATGGCGCCCCTCGATGTCGCACTGCTCGTCCACGAGCCGACGGCCCGCTCGCTCTCGACGCCCACGCTTCGCCCGTTCAGGCGATGACCCGACGCGTCAGCTCCGCTCGAACCGCTCGATGGGCGGACCGTCCGCAACCGTCGCCTCGCGTTCGCGTTCTCGTTCCGCGCGCCGGTCGAAGTCCGTCCACGCCGCGTCGCTGGTGGACGAGATGCCGCGCACCTTGAGCGCGAAGTCGTCGGGATTGGTGCATTGGCGGAGGGCCTCCTCGTAGGTGATGAGACCCTTGGTGTAGAGGTACATGATCGATTGATCGAAGGTCTGCATCCCGTAAGTCGTATAGCCCTGCGAGATCGCCTCCGTGATCTTCTTGGTCTTGTCGGCGTCCTCGATGCACTCGCGAATGCGGCTGGTGCTCACCAGCACCTCGACGGCGGGCACACGCCCCATGCCGTCGGCGCGCGGGATGAGCCGCTGGGAGACTACCGCCTTGATCAGTGCCGCGAGCTGCATGCGCACGTGGCGCTGCTGGTACGACGGGAAGATCGAGATGATGCGGTTGAT
>CAYUSL010000067.1:0-19361 GCA_964447125.1 uncultured bacterium
TGGATTTGAACCAGCGACCCCAAGACCCCCAGTCTTGTGCGCTACCAGGCTGCGCCACGCCCCGATTGAGACCTCACTCTAGCATCTTCCGAATCGATTCCAACCCCGCGCGCACGCGTGACAGCAGCTCGCGAACGTCGGAATCGTTTGGCTCCTCTTCGAGATCGAGCTGTGTCTGCACCGGCGCGGGTGCGGCCGGACGCGCTTCTCGCATCAGCTCACGGAGGCGCTTTTTCGCGCCTGCGATCGTGAAGCGCTGATCGTAGAGAAGGTGGCGAATCTCCAGGATGCGCTCGATGTCCCGCCTCCGGTAGCGGCGCTGGTTACGCAGCTTGACCGGCTGGATCGCGTCGAACTCCGACTCCCAATAACGCAGCACGTAGGGCTCGACTCCCGTGATTCGGCTGACCTCACCGATCTTGAAGTAGAGCTTGTCCGGAATTTCCGTGGGCGCGGCGACCGGCCCAACGCTCTGCGGGCTGGCGCGCGACGTCACGACGCCACCCGCGCGCCGGATGGCGCCGCACCCGCGAGGTCATGGCCGTCCGCGAGCGCCACACGACGAGCGCTCAGCGTCGCTTGGCGTCTTGATTCGCTTCGAGGTCCCCGAGCACTCGATCCAACGCCGCCGCAACCTCTGCCTCCGTGAGCGCACGCTCGCCATGCTGAAAGCGCACGTGGAACGCCAGACTCTTGCGACCCTCGGCCAGGCCTTCGCCCTGGTAGACGTCGAAGAGCTCCACGTCGATCGCCCACCTCGCCTTCCGCAGCTCGCCTTGGACCTCGCTCGCCGCGAGCGCTGCCGGCACGTCGAGCGCCAGATCCCGAGTCGCCACCGGTTGGCGTGAGAATCCCGCATAACGCGGCAACACGCTCGCACCGACCGGGCTCAAGTCGAGCTCGAACGCATGGAGCTGCGCGCTGATCCCGAGCTCGTCCAAGAGCCTCCGGGACAGCATGACCAGCTCTCCCACCTTGCGATCGTTGCACCAAATCTCCCCAGCTTGGCCTGGTTCAGCGTACTGTAGGTCCGCGACCGGGCGAAACGCAACGCCTTTGATTCCTGTGCGTTCGAGGAGAATTTCGAGAGTTCCCTTGAGGTCGAAGAGGTCGCACTCGCGCCTGCTCTCGGGAAATGCGCCGCGGCCGAAGACGCCGCCACCGATGGCGGCGGCGGTTTCGACCTCACGATATGGCCACCTCCCGCCGGCGCGGCGATGGACACGCGCGACCTGGAAGAGCCGAATCGAGTCCGCACCGCGGTTGAGCTGCGCGCGCGCGGTCTCGACCAGACCCGGCAGCAGCGCCGTGGCGAGAACGGAGGTGTCTTCGCCCAGCGGATTCGCGATTCGAACGGGCTCGGCGCGACCGTCGGGGAAATCGAAACGCGCGATCACCTCCGGCGAGGTGAACGCCAGGCGGACGATCTCGCGATATCCCTGCCCTGCGAGCACGTCGCGCACCAGCTCGATTCGCTGCGCGCTGACCGCGGCCGTAGATCCGAGCCCCATCAAGGGTGCGCCGTCGGCCATGGCGGCGGGAATCTCGCCGTAACCGGCGAGCCGCGCCACCTCCTCGATCAGATCGACCTCGCGGGTGATGTCCGGGCGCCACGGCGGCACCGTCGCCTCGAGCGTGCGGGAGTCGACGGAGATACCGATCGAACCGAGCGCCGCGAGGCAAGCCTCGTCCGTGATCGTGGTGCCGAGAAGCGCGCGCGTTCGTTCCGGCCGGAAGCGGATGCGCTGCGGCTGGTACGGACGCGGCATCGCCTCCACGACTCCGGCGGCGATGGCGCCGCCGGCGAGCTCGACGATCCGAGCCGCCAGGCGATCGAGCGCGGTCGCCAACCCGACGGGATCCGTGCCGCGCTCGAAGCGGTGCGACGCTTCGGTATGCATGCCGTGACGACGGGCGCTGCGCCGAATCGAGATCGGATCGAAGTGCGCGCTCTCGAGCACCAGGTCCGCGGTGTCGGTGTGAACGCCGGATACCTCGCCGCCCATGATCCCGGCGAGCGCCATCGGAACACAGGCGTCGGCGATGACGAGATCGTCTGTAGTGAGCTCGCGCTCGACGCCATCCAGCGCGAGGAGCTTCTCACCCGCACGGGCGGAGCGGACCACGACGCGCCCGCCCTCGACCCGCGCCAAATCGAATGCATGAAGCGGATGACCCAGCTCGATCAGCACCAGATTGGTGGCGTCGACCACGTTCGAGATTGGACGGATTCCCACCGCACCGAGGCGCCAGCGGATGGCGGCAGGAGACGGCGCCACCCGCACTCCCCGCACGACTCGGGCGGAATAGCGCGAACAGCGTGCGGGATCCTGGACCTCGACCCGCACCGCCTGTGCCGCCGGCGGTCCAACTTCGAGCAGCCGGATCGGCGGTGGCGTCAGCGCCGCGCCGGTGAGCGCGGCCACCTCGCGCGCGATGCCGAGGATGCCCAGGCAATCGGAGCGGTTGGGTGTGAGGCTGATGTCGAGCACCCAGTCGTCGAGACCGAGCTCCTCGGCCAGCGGTCGCCCCACCGTGGGCGTACCGTCGATCAGCAGCAGCCCGTCGTGGTTACTCGACAAGCCGAGCTCGGCCTCGCTGAGCAACATGCCCTCGGAAACCTCGCCCCGCAGCTTGGCCTTGCGAATCTGTGTGCCGTCGGGAAGCGTCGCACCCACAGGCGCCAATGCCACGAACGCCCCTTCCCGTACGTTGGGTGCACCACAGACCACGGGGATGACACCAGTGCCATCCTCGACGTCGCACAGGGTGAGGCGATCGGCCTGAGGATGCTTGCGCGTGCCGCGGACGCGCGCGACGCGCACGTCGGCGAGACCGTGACCGAGCGGCTCGAGGCGCTCGACCTCGAGTCCGGCCATCGTCAGTCGCTCCGCCAACTCGTCCGGCGCGAGCTCGGTCGCAACCCATTCGCGGATCCAGCGATAGGTGACCTTCACGTTTTCCTCGGATTTTCGAGCTCGTTCACTCGGGTTCGGCTGTCCCGCTCAGAACTGCGCCAGGAAGCGGTGGTCGTTCTCGAACAGCAAGCGCATGTCGTCGATCGCGTAGCGCAGCATCGTCAGGCGCTCGACGCCCATGCCGAACGCGTAGCCCGTGACCTGCTCCGGGTCGTAACCGACCGCCTGGAACACCGCGGGATCGACCATCCCGCAGCCCAGCACCTCGAGCCACCCCGAGCTCTTGCAGAGCCGGCAGCCTGCGCCATCGCAAAGCACGCAACTGATGTCTACCTCGGCGCTGGGCTCGGTGAATGGGAAGAACGAGGGACGAAAACGCGCCCGCGTGGTGGTGCCGAAGAACGCTTGCAAGAACGCGATCAGTGTTCCCTTGAGATCCGCCATGGAGACGCTGCGGTCCACCAGCAGGCCCTCGACTTGGTGGAACATCGGCGAGTGCGTGGCGTCCGAGTCCCGCCGGAACACACGCCCCGGCATGATCGCGCGGATCGGCGGGCGCTCGGCCTCCATCAGCCGGATCTGCACGGGCGAGGTGTGCGTGCGCAGCAGGAACTCGCCGCCCAGATAGAACGTGTCCTGCATGTCGCGGGCGGGATGGTCGGCTGGCGTGTTGAGCGCCTCGAAGTTGTGGTGCTCGTCCTCGATCTCCGGCCCCTCGGCGATGCGAAATCCGAGGCTCACGAAGATGCGCTCGATGTCGCGGCGCACCACGGTGAGCGGGTGCAACGAGCCGAGCGGTGGTCGTCGACCGGGGAGCGTGACGTCGAGCACCGGCAGCACGCTGGCGCGTTGGGCGCGCTGGGCGAGCGCTTCATCGAGGGCCGCTTCCACCCGGCTGCGAGCGCGATTCGCCACGTCTCCCGCCCGCGGGCGATCGGCAGGATCGAGCTCGCGGAGCGCTTTCATGAACCCATTCAAGCGCCCCGCCTTGCGGCCGACCGCCCAGACCCGCACGTCCTCGATGGCAGCCGCATCCTTCGCCGCCGCGAGGCGCTCGAGCGCCTCGCGCTCGACGGCTTCGAGTGATGCGATCCAGTCGTCGACGTTCATGGGATCCTCGGTGATGTTGCGGTTCGGCAGAGTCGCCGTGAACGAAAAACGCCGGGCGGGGTGACCTCGGAACCCGAGATCACCGCGCCCGGCGCGACGGTCGAAGGCAGCGCGCTGTCAGGCCGCCAGCGAGGCCTCGACACCGAGCGCTGCTTGCGCGCGCCGGGCGAGCTCTGCAAACGCACCCGGCTCGCGGACCGCGAGATCAGCCAGCACCTTGCGATCGATCTCGACACCCGCGACCGAGAGACCCGCCATGAAGCGACTGTAGGAAAGGCCGTTCAGACGCGCGGCGGCATTGATGCGACGGATCCACAGGCGCCGGAAATCGGCTTTGCGCGCGCGTCGGTCGCGGTACGCGTAAAGACCCGATTTCCACACCTGCTCTTTCGCGGTCTTGAGCAGGCGGCTCTTGGCCGAGTAGTAGCCCTTCGCGGCCTTGAGGATCTTGTTGCGGCGATAGGCCCCGCGGGGACCTCGTTTCACGCGCGGCATGGTGCAGCTCCTCGGTACCGATCTCGCAGCGTCGGCACCCGATCACGTCCTGGTCTTGGATTGGTCCGATCGATCGATCGCGGCGCTCACCGTCGTATCGTCCTACGACGCGACGGTCACACCACGAGTCAGGCGTACGGCAACAAGTGGCGCACCAAGGCGGCCGAGCCCGCCGGCAGCTCGCCGCTGCGCCGCATCGCGCGCTTTCGCTTGGTGCTCTTCTTCGTGAGGATGTGGCTCCGGAAGGCTTTGCGATGCCGTACCTTGCCGTTGGCGCTGACCTTGAACCGCTTGGCGGTTCCGCGCCGAGTCTTGAGCTTGGGCATGGGATTCTCTCCGATTTCCGTCTCGCGTCGCGAGCCGCTTCACCGCTTCTTGGGTGCCAGCATCATGAACATCGCGCGACCCTCGAAGCGCGGCTCCTGCTCCACCTGGCCGACGTCGGTGACGGCCTCGGCGATCTTCTCCAGCGTCTTGCGACCGATCTCGTTGTGTACGATCTCGCGACCACGGAAGAACATGGTCGCTTTCACCTTCTTACCGTCCTCGAGGAACTCGCGGATGTGACGCACCTTGGTGTCGTGATCGTGATCGTCCGTCTTGAGGCGGAACTTCACCTCTTTGATCTGGATGACCGTCTGCTTCCGCTTGGCTTCGTGCGCCTTCTTGGCCTGCTCGTACTTGTACTTGCCGTAGTCGAGGACACGACAGACAGGCGGAGTCGCGTTTGGCACGATCTCGACGAGGTCGAGATCCTTGGACTGTGCGAACGCACGGGCCTCCTCGATCGGCACGATGCCGATCTGCTCTCCGGCGTCGCCAATCAGCCGGACGCGGGGCACCCGGATGGCTTCGTTGATGCGGGGTCCTAGATCTCGACTCGGTGGTCTCTTGATGGGGCGTCTCAGTCCGCGTCCTCCTCGTTCGTCCCAATCAGCGCTTCGACAGGCAACGGGACGTGTGCAACGACCTGTCTCGACTACTCATTCTCTGGTAGGCACGACGGGATTTGAACCCGTGACCTCTGCCGTGTCAAGGCAGCGCTCTCCCCCTGAGCTACGCGCCTAAGCACCCGAACTCGCTTCGATCTTGCCGCGTGATCCCGCGCGGGAATCCAAAGGGTTATCAGGCGCGTGAAGCGAACGTCAACCGCTTCGCGCTGCGCGACGCCGGTGTCGCGCAGCCGCTGGGGCACACCGCGTCGTCAGATCGGCACGGCGATCGGTGTCTCCGTGCTCTTGGGCTCAGGACGCTGGTCCATCGGCGTGTACGCTCGGACCCCTTCACCCTTGTAGACCTGCAGGGGTCGGACGATCCGCGTCTCGGGATCGTTCACCATCTCGGCCCACTGGGCCATCCAGCCGGCGCTGCGCGGAATCGCGAACAACACTGGGAACATCGTCATCGGGAAGCCCATCGCCTGGTAGATGAGCCCCGAGTAGAAGTCCACGTTCGGGTAAAGCTTGCGGCTGACGAAGTAGTCGTCCGCGAGCGCAATGCGCTCGAGCTCGAGGGCGATGTCGAGAAGCGGATTCTTGCCGGTGACGTCGAACACTTCGTGCGCGAGCTGCTTGATGATCTTCGCGCGCGGATCGTAGTTCTTGTAGATCCGGTGTCCGAAACCCATCAGCCGTCCTTCGCCTGCCTTCACGCGCTTGATGAAGTCCGGAATGTTCTTCACCGACTCGATCTCGTTCAGCATTCGGATCACGGCCTCGTTGGCACCACCGTGGAGCGGGCCGTAAAGCGCCGCGGTCGCCGCCGCCACGGCCGAATACGGATCCACCTGCGAGCTCCCGACGCTGCGACACGCGCTCGACGAGCAGTTCTGCTCGTGGTCGGCGTGCAGGATGAAGAGGATGTCGAGCGCGCGCTCGAGCACCGGGTTCGGCGTGTAGCGCAGCTCCGTCATGCGGAACAACATCGACAGGAAATTCCCGGTGTAGCTCAGGTCGTTGTCGGGATACACGTAGGGAAAGCCCATGCTGTGTCGGTACGCGAACGCAGCGATCGTGGCGATCTTGGCGATGATCCGCCGCGTCTGGACTCGTCGAGACTCGAGATCGTGAATGTTCTTGGCGTCCGGATAGAAAGTCGACATCGCACCCAACGTGCCCACCAGGATGCCCATGGGATGGGCGTCGTAGCGGAATCCATCCATGAACTTCTTGATGTTCTCGTGGATCATCGTGTGCTTCTTGATGTTGTTGGTCCACGCGTCGAGATGCGGCTTGTTGGGCAGCTCACCCTTGATGATCAGGTACGACGTCTCGAGGAAGTTGCTCCTCTCCGCAAGCTCTTCGACCGGGTAACCGCGGTAGCGAAGGATTCCCTTGTCGCCGTCGATGAACGTGATTCGGCTGGTGCAGACCGCGGTGTTGCTGAGCGCTGGGTCGTAGGCGATCAGACCGAAGTCGTCCGAGCCGGTCTTGACCTTGCGGAGGTCCGCCGCGCGAATCGTGCCGTTCTGGATCGGAAGCTCGTAGGACTTCCCGGTTCGGTTGTCGGTGATGGTGAGGGTTTCGCTGGCCATGAAGCCTCCTCAACGCGGCGCTGACGAACGAGTGTGCCAACTCGCTGACGAGGGACGCGTCACTGCGCCGCCTCGACATCCTGCACGACGACTTCGACGTCCGGGCCGACCGCGGCCGGCGTCGCAATCAAACGGAAGTTCCCGAAGGAGTTTTCGGAAAGGTAACGAGCGAGGGCACGCGCTGGAAAGGCGCCCTTCAGCCGCAGCGTGATCGAGCCGGGCTCGAGCGCCAGCACCACGACGCTTCGCACCCCGGGAATCTGTCGTTCGAGCACTGCGCGGATCGCCTTGTAGCGACTCGCCGTGAGCGACCCCGTGACGAACACGTCCGCAGAGCTCTCGAGCGCCGTGGTGGGCTCGTTTCCTTCGCTGTCCGTGGCCGCGCCGCCCGCCTCCGGCTTGGCGAGCGCGCGAGCGAGCGCCGCGGTAGCCACGCGCGCGTGAACCGACACCCGATACTCGTCACCTGCCGCTTGCTCTTCCACCACCTGGTAACCGGTCACGAAGGCGCGGCTTCGTGCCAGCACACCGCGCTCGAGCTCGGCTTCGCGCGACGCCATCTCGTCGGCTCCGATCACGGCGAGGACGGCACTCTCCACCGCCGAACGCAGCGCCTGAGCGAGGGCCTTGTCGCGCGCTGCAACCTGATCCCCGCCTGCGATCGCCACCGTCGCAGCGCCATCGAACTCACTGGGGGTGGCGGCGCCACCGACCCCTTGGGCGTCAGCTTCGAGCGGTTTCAGCACCGTGGCGGCAGCGAGCAGCACCACGATCGCGAGGGCTCGGGCGCGCGCGTTCACGTCGAGACCCAAACCGACTCGGCACCTTGAGTCTCGCCGAGCCGTCGAATGAACCCCTCCGTGGGCCGCACCCCCCGCCCCTTCGGCAACTCGAGCACGGTCTCCGAGACCCCGCGCCGCACCAGGTGGAGCACCACCTTGCAGCCACCGGGATTCGATTGCAGCAGCGATTGGAGTCCGCGCAGGCCGTCCGCCGGCAGGCGGTCCCCGTCGAGAGCCAGGTGCACCTGTCCCACGCCCTTGGCCTCGGCGAGGCAACGAATCTCCTCGGCGATCACCTTGGCGCCCCCTTCGGCAGCGTCGACCTTGCCGCGAATGAACACGGGCTCGTCGGCTTCCAGGATCCCCTGCGCCGAAGCCAGCACTTCGGGGAACGCGATCACCTCGACCGTGCCCGTGAGATCTTCCACGGCGAGGAACGCCATTCGCGAGCCCTTCTTCGTGAGCTTCTCTTTCTTGCCGGTGATCAATCCCACCAGGCTCACGATGTCGCCGTTCGGGCAATCGGGGAGGCCCTCCGTGGTGGAGGTCGCAAGCTGCGCGATCGTCGCGCGGTGGCGCTCGAGCGGATGCCCGGAAACGTAGAACCCGAGCGACTCGCGCTCGTAGCCGAAACGCACGTCGACGTCCCAGTCCGGCACGCTCGGCCACCGGAACGATTCGCTGGTGCCGTTCCCGCCAGCGAGCGCGTCGAACATCCCGAGCTGCCCGCTCTCCTTCGCCCTGCGTTCGCGCGCCGCGAGCTCGAGCAGCTCGTCCAGGCTCGCCCACAACACACCGCGGGCGATGCCCAGCGAATCGAAGGCTCCGGCTTTGGTCAGCGCTTCGACCACGCGCCGATTGACCTTGCCCAGGTCCACGACCCGCAGGAAGTGCAGGATGCTCCGGAACCCACCTTCCGCCTCGCGCGCGGCGATGATCGAGTCCACCGCCGAGCCCCCGACGTTCTTGATCGCGCCCAACCCGACCCACACCTGCTCGCCGCGCACCGTGAACGCGCGCTCGCTGCTTTTCACGTCGGGCGGCGCGATCGGAATCTTGCGCTCGCGGCACTCGGCGATGTACCGGGTCACCTTGTCGGTGTTGTCCATGTCGCACGTGAGCAACGCCGCCATGAACTCGGGCCGGTAGTGGGCCTTGAGATACGCGGTCTGGTACGCGATCAGCGCGTATGCCGCCGAGTGCGACTTGTTGAAGCCGTATCCGGCGAATTTCTCGATGTCGTCGTAGATCTTTCCAGCCAGCGCCGCGGCGATGCCGTTGCCGACGCTTCCCGAGACGAACTCGGCGCGCAGCTTGGCCATCTCTTCGGGCTTCTTCTTGCCCATCGCCTTGCGCAGCCCGTCGGCCTTGCCCATCGTGAACGAGGCGAGGCGCTGCGCGATCTGCATCACCTGCTCTTGGTAGACGATGACGCCGTAGGTGCCGCGCAGCACCTCCTCCATGCCTGGGTGGTCGTACGCGATCTCGGTCAGCCCGTGCTTGCGCGAGATGTAGCTGTCGACCATGCCGCTCTCGAGCGGCCCGGGACGGTAGAGCGCGACCAGCGCGATCAGGTCCTCGAAGCACGACGGCTTCATGCGCCGTAGCAGATCTTTGATGCCCGAGCTTTCGAGCTGGAAGACGCCGTTGGTGTCGGCATCGGCAAGCAGCTCGTACGTAGCCGCGTCGTCGAGCGGCAGCTCCGCGAGATCGAGATCGATTCCGCGGTTCTCGCGGATGCGCTCGGTCGCCTGCGCCATCACCGTCAGCGTCTTGAGGCCCAAGAAGTCGAACTTGATGAGCCCGATCTTCTCGACGTGCGTCATCGGGAACTGGGTGATGAGCTCGTCGTTCGGACCCTTGTAGAGCGGCAGATCTTCGACCAGCGGCCGGCTGCCGATCACGACGCCCGCGGCGTGCGTCGACGCGTGCCGCGTCAGCCCTTCGAGCCCCTTGGCGGTGTCGATCAGCTCGCGAACCCGCGGATCCTGCTCGCGCGCCTGCTTGAGCCGCGGCTCCTCTTCGAGGGCGCGCGCGATGGTGATCCCCAGCGTAGGTGGAATGAGCTTGGCGACACGATCGGTCTCGCCGAAGGAAAAGCCCAGCGCTCTCCCGACGTCGCGCACCGCGGCCTTCGCCTGCATGGTGCCGAAGGTGGTGATCTGGGCGACGTTGTCCTTGCCGTATTTCTCGGTGACGTAGCGGATCACCTCGTCGCGCCGGTCCATGCAGAAATCGACGTCGATGTCCGGCATGCTCTTGCGCTCCGGATTCAGGAAGCGCTCGAAGAGCAGGTCGTAGCGCAACGGG
The DNA here is from genome assembly GCA_964447125.1 of uncultured bacterium. Classification (GTDB taxonomy): domain Bacteria; phylum JADJOY01; class JADJOY01; order JADJOY01; family JADJOY01; genus JADJOY01. The sequence goes on from CAYUSL010000067.1 coordinate 10,149, forward strand.
TCGATGTCGGTGATGTCGAGGGAGTAAGCCACGAGGCTACCGGCCGCCGAGCCACGCCCGGGGCCGACGGGAATCCCACGCTGCTTCGCGTAGCCGATGAAATCGGAAACGATCAGGAAATAGCCGGAGAACTTCATCCCGGTGATCACCTGGAGCTCGTACTCGAGGCGTTCGCGATAGCGCGCCTCCACCTCCGCGGTGCGAGTGCCGGCGCGCGCCGCGATGCGCGACAGACGGCGCTCCAACCCCTCGCGGGCCTGCGCTCGGACGTAGTCGTCCAGGTCCTGCCCGGGCGGCGGTTCGAAGCGCGGGAACTGATGCTTCCCGAAGACCAGCTCCAGATCACAGCGCTCGGCGATCTCCACGGTGCTCGCGAGCGCCTGGGGCACGCCCGAGAAGAGCTCCGCCATCTCCTCGGGGCTACGGACGTAGAAGGTCTCGCCGGTGAAGCGGAAACGATTGGACTGGTCGCGCGTGGCGTTGGTTTGGATGCAGAGCAGCACGTCGTGGAGAGACGCGTGCTCGCGCGTCAGGTAATGGCAATCGTTGGTCGCCACCACCGGAATGCCGGTGTGCTTCGAGATGGCGAGGATCTCCTCGTTCACCTGCTGCTGCTCGCCCACCTCGTTTTTCTGCAGCTCCAGGTAATAGCGGTCACCGAAGATCCCGCGATATCGCTCGACGGCTTGCATCGCGGCGCCGCGGCCCTGGTGCACCAGCTTGTGCGGCACCTCGGCGCCGAGGCATCCCGAGAGCGCGATCAGCCCCTCGTTGTGCTGCTCGAGGAGTGAGATGTCGATGCGCGGTCGATAGTAGAAACCCTCGAGGTACCCCGTCGTCACGAGACGGCAGAGATTGGTGTACCCGGCGGCATTGGTGGCGAGAACCGTCAGGTGGTAGGCGGCCTCGCCGATACCGCCCGAGGTCTTCTCGAAGCGGCTGCCCGGCGCCACGTACATCTCGCAGCCCAGGATCGGCTTGAGCCCGCGCGCCTTCGCCTCGTCGTAGAAGCTGATGGCACCGAACATGTTGCCGTGATCCGTCATGCCCACGGCCTTGGAGCCGTGCGCCACCACCTGATCCATCAGCGCATCGTGGCGGATGGCGCCATCGAGCAGACTGAACTCGGTGTGCAGGTGCAGGTGGACGAAGTCGGGCCGCGTGCTCATGGGGATGGCGCTTGCGAAGGTGTGGTCGCGAATCGCACGGTGGAAGCGGCTCCACTCACTCCCACTCGATGGTACTGGGCGGCTTCGAGCTGATGTCGTACACGACGCGATTGACGCCGCGCACCTCGTTGATGATGCGATTGGAAATGCGCGCCAAGAGCTCGCCCGGCAAACGCGCCCAATCCGCGGTCATGCCGTCCTGGCTCTCGACGCAGCGAACCGCAATCACCTCTTCGTAGGTTCGCTCGTCGCCCATCACGCCCACGCTGCGCACCGGCAAGAGCACCGCGAAGGCTTGCCACAGGCGGTCGTAGAGTCCCGCCTCGCGAATCTCGTTCTGGACGATCTCGTCGGCCTGCCGCAGCACGTCGAGCTTGGGGCGGGTGATCGGGCCGACGATGCGAACCGCCAGCCCCGGTCCGGGAAACGGTTGCCGGCGGACGATCTCCTCCGGCAGCCCGAGCTCGCGGCCCACCTCGCGCACCTCGTCCTTGAAGAGCTCGCGCAACGGCTCGACGAGCTTGAGTTTCATGCGCTCGGGCAACCCGCCGACGTTGTGGTGACTCTTGATGGTCGCCGAAGGACCTCGCTCGCTCACGCTCTCGATCACGTCCGGATAGAGCGTTCCCTGAGCGAGGAATTGGACGTCCCCGATCCTCGCCGCCTCTTCCTCGAAGACCGAGATGAACTCGTAGCCGATACGCTTGCGCTTGAGCTCGGGATCGGTCACTCCGTCGAGCGCACGCAAGAACCGGTCGGTGGCGTCCACACAGCGGACCGGCACGTGGAAATGCGTCTCGAAGAGATCGCGGACGCGCTGCGCTTCGTTCAGGCGCAGCACACCGTTGTCCACGAAGATGCACGTCAAACGCTCGCCCACCGCGCGGTGCAACAGGAGCGCCACCACGGAGGAATCCACCCCACCCGATAGCGCCAGCACGATCCGGCCCTCTCCGACCTGCTCGCGCACCGCCTCGATGGCGCGCTCGGTGAACGAGCCCATGGTCCAGGTGGGCGAGAGCCCGCAGATCCGGAACACGAAGTTGTCGAGGATCTCGCGTCCCTGAGGCGTGTGCACCACCTCGGGGTGGAACTGGACCCCGACGCGCGTGGGGCCCGAGGTGCTAGCCATGGCGGCGAACGGCGAGCTCGTGGTCTTCGCCACCGGGACGAACCCCGGCGGCAGCCGCTCCACGCGATCGCCGTGGCTCATCCACACCTTGAGCCGCGAGGCCGTGCCGCCGAGCCCGTGAAAGAGATCGCAGCTCCCATCCACCTCGATCTCCGCCGATCCGAACTCGCGATGCGCTGCCGGCTGAACCTCGCCACCGAGCTGGTGGGCGAGGAGCTGCTGGCCGTAGCAGATGCCGAGGATCGGTACCTCGAGTTCGAGCACGCGCCGGTCACAGATCGGCGGCTCGCGACCGGCGAGGCTCGCCGGTCCACCCGAAAGCACGATGCCTCTCGGCTCGAAGGCGCGGATCGCCTCGATCGAGCGGGAATAGGGCCAGATCTCGCAATAGACGCGGGACTCGCGGATGCGGCGCGCGATGAGCTGGGTGTACTGCGCGCCGAAATCGAGGATCAGCACACGTTCGGAGGGAAGCGCTTTGCTCATGGCAGTCGGTGGCTCGAGATCGTGAAGAGGAGAACGGCGATTCGATTCGCGGGAGGTGGCTGGGAGGCTGGCTGGCGTCACTCCGCGCGGTAGTTGGGTGCCTCCTTGGTGACGATCACGTCGTGCACGTGGCTCTCGCGCAATCCCGCGGCGGTGATCCGCACGAAACGCGAGTCGCGCCTGAGATCCTCGATCGTCTTGCAGCCCAGATAACCCATGCCGGAGCGCAGTCCGCCCACCAACTGGTAGATGTTGGACGACAGCGACCCCTTGTACGGCACGCGGCCTTCGATGCCCTCGGGGACGAACGCCCGCTCCATGTCGGCCGGGTCCTGGAACTGGAAATACCGCTCGCCGCCGCCCTGCCGCATCGCCTCCACCGAGCCCATGCCGCGGTACACCTTGTACGAACGGCCCTGGTACAAGACCATCTCACCGGGGCTCTCGTCGGTACCGGCGAGCAGGCTGCCGATCATCACCGAGTGCGCACCGGCGGCAATCGCCTTGGTGATGTCGCCCGAGTACTTGATGCCGCCGTCGGCGATGATGGGCACTCCCGAGCCTTCGGCTGCTTTGGCGCAATCCGCGATGGCGGTGAGCTGCGGCACGCCCACGCCGGCCACCACGCGGGTGGTGCAGATGGACCCCGGCCCCACGCCGACCTTCACGGCGTCGGCACCCGCATCGATGAGCGCCCGCGTCGCTTCCGCCGTCGCGACGTTTCCCGCGACGATCGGCTGTGCGCCGAACTCGCGTTTGAGCCGCGTCACGATGTCGACGACCATCGCCGAGTGCCCGTGGGCGGTGTCGACCAGCACCACGTCCGCACCCGCCGCGATGAGCGCGCGAGCGCGCTCCAGGCCCTTCTCGCCGACCGTGGTCGCTGCAGCGACCCGCAGCCGGCCGAGCGCATCTTTCACCGCGTTCGGGTAGCGCGCCGTCTTCTCGATGTCCTTGATCGTGATGAGGCCACGCAGGGTTCCGTTCTCGTCCACCACCGGCAGCTTTTCGATCCTGTTCTCCTGCAAGATCTCCTTGGCCTGATCGAAGCTGGTGCCGAGCGGCGCGGTCACCACCTTGCGAGTCATCACCTCGGCCACCTTGAGGTCGAGCCGCTTCTCGAAGCGCAGATCGCGGTTGGTGAGGATGCCCACCAGGCGGCCATTCTCCACCACCGGCACGCCCGAGATGTTGTGCCTCAGCATGATCTCGCGAGCGACACGAATCGGTGCGATCGGCTCCACGGTGATCGGGTTCGCGATCATGCCGCTTTCGTACTTCTTGACCCGCTCCACCTCGCGCACCTGCTCCGACACCGATTGATTGCGGTGGAGCACGCCCACACCACCCTCTTGGGCCATGGCGATGGCGGTGGCCGCACCGGTCACCGTGTCCATGGCGGCGGCGAGCAACGGGATCCGCAGCGCGATCTCGCGGGTGAAGCGCGTGGTGATGTCGACCTCGAGCGGCAGCACCGAGGACGCGCGCGGCACCAGCAGCACGTCGTCGAAAGTGAGGCCGAGCGGCACCGTCTCCGAAAGCATCGTCACTCCTCCCAACCCGCACCACCGGCGCGGTCGGCCAACAACCCCTCCAGCAATCCACCCGTCGAGATCCGCACGCGGGGCGCGCTCGCCAGATCCATCGTCGCGCGCAACAGCGACAGCCCGGCGACGATCAGGTCCTCGCGCCCGCGCACCACCCCCGGCACCTCGAGTCGCCGCGCAGCCGGGAGACGCAGCAGCTCGAGGTAGATCCGCTCGACCGACGAGCGATCCACCCGATGGCCTCGGATCCGCGCCGGATCGAGCTCACGGATCCCGAGATCCACCGCGGCGAGCGTGGTCGCGGTTCCCGAGTTTGCCACCAGCTCGAGGCTCGGTGAACGGGATCCCACGCAGAGCGCACGCCCTTCGGCGAGGGCGGCGGCCGCGGCGCGTTCGAGCGCTTCGCGCTCGTCGTCGGTGGGCGGATCCGTGGGCAGCAAGCGTTCAGTGAGCCGCACGACGCCCACGGCGAAGCTACGACCGCGCGTGGGCGCGCCATTCTCGATCCGCACCAGCTCGGTCGAGCCGCCGCCGATGTCGACGAGCAGGCCGTCCCGCACCTCGTCGCCCAGCTCGGCCAGCGCTCCCAGCGCGTCCAACCTCGCTTCCCGCTCGCCGTCGACGACCTCGAGCTCGAGCCCCGCGCGCTCCCGGACCAACGTCACGAACGCGTTCCGGTTGCTCGCTTCACGTACCGCGCTGGTGCCGGCGGCCCAGATCGCCGTCGCACCGAGCTCGCGCGCTTTCTCGGCGAAGCGCATCAGCACGTCCAGCGTGCGCTCCATCGCCTCCGACGTCAGCGCACCACTCGCGCCCTGGCCACCACCGAGGCGCGTGATCACCCAATCGTGGAGAACCAGCGCTGCGGGCTCGCCACCACCGCGGCGCTCGACCCGCATTCGAACCATGTTGGTGCCGACGTCGATCGCGGCCACCACGCTTCGTGGTCGCGGGCGCGGCGATTCACTCGTTCGTCGCAGCGCCGCCGCCATCACCGATCGCCCCGATGCTGCCGAGCGAGCGCCACGTAATGGAACGCCTGCTCGCGCAGCCCCGTGATCTCCCCCGGCTCGAGCGCGCGCTTCACCCGCGCGGGGACTCCCATCACCAGCGTCCCCGGTGGCACCTCCATGCGCGGCGACACCAGCGCGCCAGCCGCCACCTGCGCGCCCTCGCCGATCACCGCGCCGTCGAGGACGATCGCGCCGATTCCGATCAACGCTCCCGCCTTCACGTGGCACCCGTGAAGCACCACGCGATGGCCCACCGTCACGTCGTCCTCGATCGTCGTCGGCCACCGATCGGTGGTGACGTGGACGACGGTGGCATCTTGGATATTCGTGCGAGCGCCGATGTGGATGCGGTTCACGTCGCCCCGCACCACGCATTGGTACCAGATGCTGGAATCGGGTCCGAGGTGGACGTCGCCGACGACCACGGCCGAAGGCGCGACGAAGCTCGCGGGATCGATCGTCGGATGAACCCCTCGATACGGAAGAACGATGGAGTGGTCGTTCATCCCTCTCCGGCTCCGCGGCGGGTGCCCGTACGACTACTAGATGTAGCGGTTTCGGCGCGGAATGTACGGCAGGTGTAGGGGAGCGTCAAGCACGCCCGCGAGCGCCCCGCAACACGAAAACGAGCCCGCCCACGAGCGAAAAAACCAGCGACAACGCGAACGCCGCGAGGCTCACCGCCAGCGCCTGCGGCTGGCTGACGCCCACCGCGCCGAGCAAGCGCACGAACACCACTTCGCGGGCACCGATGCCGTTGATCGAGATCGGCAACGTCAGCACCACCACCAGCACCGGCACCACCAGGAAGAAGTAGCTGGACGCCACCGGCACCCCCAACGCCTTGCCGATCCACGCGTAGTGCAGGACGACGTTGAGCTGTAGCGCAATGCCGAGCGCCAACACCCGCAGCACGAGCGGGCGATCACCGCTGAGCGCCGCCGACGTGGCGAGCAGTTTGCGCGCGATCCCCGCCACGCGCCTCCAGCGCCAGAGTCCCGGCAACGCCGCCTCCACGCGCGCTGCGAGGCGCGGCCCGAGCTCGGCGAGCGCCACTATTCCGGCGAAGCCCGTCAGCGTGACGGCCCACAGCGCCGCCACCAGTCCGGGCATCGTGTGGTACCACCCAGCAGCGACCCCCACCACTCCGCCGAGCAAGAGCAGCGCGAGAATCCCCGTGCCGCGCTCGATCGCGATCACCGCCACCGAGCGCGACGTGCCCTCGGCCACGTGGCGCGTGTCCCACGCTCGCACCGCGTCGCCGCCGAAGCCGCTCGGCAGCCAGGTGTTGAAGAAGAAGCCGACGAGATACGACGCCGAAAGCCGCGCGATCGAGATCTGGGCACCGCCCGCGACGAGCAACATCCGCCACCGCACGGCGCTCAGCCACACTCCCACTGCGTGCAGCGCGAGCGCCGCCGCCAGCCAACCGAGGGATGCCTGGCGCAGCGCCGCGACGACGCTCTCGAGATTGGACGGCCACACCCAGGCGATGAGCGCCACGCTCACGGCGGCGCGCAACAGCGCTTTCGCGACGTGCCGGAATCGACCTGGGCCGCGTAGAGCCGCGTCGCCGGCGTCTGCTCGGGCGGTCAAGGACGACCGCGCACGGCCCGCAGCACCAATGCGTACCCGGAGAGCGGCGAGCACAGCCGGTCCAGGAGCGCGACGGCGCGAAACACCGGATAGATGAGCGCGTAAAGCTTGAGCTGCTTCGCGTGGCGTGCGAACTCGGCCTCGCTCTGCGGTGAGATGTGGCCATCGCGCTGATGGGCAGACGCCCGGGAAGCGCGTTGCTTGCGACGTCCGAGCAACACGAAGGCGGCGTTGATCGCCATCTCCAGCGCTTCCGTGAAGAAGAACGAGTACGTCGCACGATCGAGGACGCGATAGCCGCGGCGAGTGAGCCGCTGCTCCAGGTCCGCCAGTCGATAACCCTCGCGTACGTGACCGTACTGATCGAGGGTGAGACCGATGCGCGGCTTCAGCCAGTTCAGAAATCCACCCTCGGTGGGAGTCGAGAGGTAGAGCGTCCCGCCCGCAGCGAGCACGCGGTCCACCTCGTCGAGGCAGCGCTCGTCGTCCTGCACGTGCTCGAGGTAATCGAGAACCACCACGCCATCGAAGGCACCTCCGCGAAACGGCAGCCCTTCGGCACCGAACTGCACCGTACCGTCGCCGAGAAGCTTCCGTGCCGACGCGATGTTGCCGAAGTCGAGATCGACGTGGGTCCAGCTCCCACCGCGCTTGCGCAAGAAATACGAGATCGTGCCCTTGGCACAGCCGATCTCGAGACAGCGGCGGTGCGCACCCAGCGGGATCAGGCCGTCCAGCAGGGCGACCTTCTCCTTCTTCTTGAGCGACTTCTCGTAGAGCGCGAGTTGCCAGGGAACCGAGGCATCCATGGGCGGCGACCGATGCGGCGCGATGGGGGAAACGGAAAGCGCCGGATTCGAAGGCGTCGCGTGACGAACGCGCCGCGGGGGTGGCTCAGAGCGAGCGCAGGATCGAGAATTTGATGACGGTGTCGCCCACCCGGACGCGATCACCGTCCTTGAGCTCCACCGAATCCTCGACACGTTTGCCGTTCACGTAGGTTCCATTGGCGCTGGTCAGGTCGCGCAAGAGTGGCGTGTAGCCACCGATGAGCTCGATTTCCGCGTGCCGCCGTGACACTTTCGCGTCCTTGAGCACCACGTTGGCATCGCCGCGTCCCAGCACCACGCGCTCGCGCGAGAACTCGTAGGAACGGTCCTGATCCTCGCCCTCGATCACGTCCAGGTAGATCTTGGTCTCGTGGAACCCCTGGGGCGCCGCCTCGTCGTCGGGCTTCTCGGCAGGGAATGCTTCGACCAGCCCGCTGCGGAGCAGCGCGTCGACACCGTCCGGGGGCGCATCGAGCTCGAGCACGGTGGTTCCGACCCGAACCCGGTCGCCGGTGACGAGACGGACCGGCTGGTTGATGCGGGCCTCGTTCACGAAGGTTCCGTTGGTGGAACCCAGATCCCGCACGTAGAAACCCAGCGTGTCGAGCTCGCGGCGGACGCTGAACTCGCAGTGCTGACGCGAGCTACGCAGGTCGTTGATGACGATGTCGACCTCGCCGCGCCCCATCGTGAGCGTCGGCCGGTCCATCGCATACACGGTTCCTTGCTCGCGCCCCTCGACGGCCCGCAGACACACGCTCGTGGCGGCAGCGGCACCGGCACCGTGCCAGAGGGCGGGCTCGCCACCTGCGCCGGCCACGGGCGCAGCCTGGGCAGCGTCGACCGCACTGGGGGCGGTGCCGCTCGGAGCATCCACCGCCGCGTGCACCATCCCCGCGCGGATGCTCACGGTATCCGACACGAACCCCGCGCCGCAGGCCCCGCAGTTCACCACCATCAGGCTGCCGTCGTCGACGGCGGGCACCTTGACGCGCATCGCCACGTCGCAGGCCGGGCACTTGAGCTCCACCACCTCGGCGCGGCGGCTCTCGAGCTTCTCCACCAAGCCGAAATGCTGGCTGTCGATCCAGCGCTGGAGCGCGGCGCCTTCGGCGAGCTCGCTGCCGCGCAGGTAGCGGCTGACCTCGTTCACCGTCTCGCCGTCCTGCTGCACGAGCGTCGTGATGACCGATCGTGGCAACCGGCTCGCATCGGTGAGCACGATGAACGGCCCGACCTTGGTGATGCGCTTGGTGTGCAGGGCGGGAGTCGTCATCGTACCGATCGCGCTCGCGAGCCGCCCCTGTGACGAAGCGCACTCGAGCGCGGAGAGAGCCGCAGTCATAGCCCTCCGCCCCGAAGCATGTCAACGCGAGTCGGAGACTGGTAGTGGGTCAGTTTGCCAGGCATGCGCCGATGCAGTCGCGAGGGTCTGGGGAC
>CAYUSL010000068.1:0-19172 GCA_964447125.1 uncultured bacterium
GCTGGGTTGGGAGCGCTGGTCGAGCATCCCGTCGTCGGGCTGCCATTCCACTTCGGTGACGGCCGGGCCTTCGAGCACCATCTGCACGAAGCGCGTTCACGGGGGCTGCGTTCGATCACGCTCGACCGCCCGGGGTTGGCCCTCGATCTCGACACGACCGAGGATTGGGCGCGACATCGCGACACGTGGGAGCACGTATCTCCCGCGGCGGTGGCGCGTGACGAGCGCGCCCACGTCGCTCACTCGCGATGACGCGCGCGCACGCATCTCCGAGCGTGTCGCTCGTCGCGCTGCCCGGCATCGGCGCCATTCGGCCGGGCGACGATCTCGTGGCGATCGTCGTCGCCGCATTGGCGCGCGCAGGACGATCGCTGGTGCGGGGCGACGTGCTGGTCGTGTGTCAAAAGGCGATCTCGAAGGCCGAGGGGCGAATCGTACGGATCGCCACGGTGAAGCCCAGCGCGTTCGCACGTCGGATCGCATCGACCCTCGGCAAGGATCCGCGGGTGATCGAGGTGGTGTTGGGCGAGTCGCGGCGCATCGTCCGCATGAGCGAGAATGCGCTCATCTGCGAGACCCACCACGGTTTCGTGTGCGCCAACGCCGGTGTCGACTCGTCGAATCCGGTGCGCTCCGGCACCGTCACGCTGCTGCCCGTCGATCCGGATGCGTCCGCCGCAGCGCTGCGCGCGGCGCTCGGGCGGCGCCTCGGCGTACGGCCGGCAGTGGTGATTTCCGACACGTTCGGCCGGCCGTTTCGCGAGGGCCAGGTGGACGTGGCCATCGGTGTCGCCGGCATCCGGGCGTGGCGCTCGCTGAGCGGCGAGCGGGATTGGAGCGGGCGGCCCCTCAGCGCCAGCGCGCCCGCCGAAGCGGACATGCTCGCCGCCGCCGCCGGGCTGGTGGTGCGCAAGAACGGCGGCGAGCCGGTGGTCTTGATCTCGGGGTTCTCCCATCGCAGCGGCCGCGGCCGCGCCCGCGATCTGGTGCGCCCGCGGTCGGTCGACCTCTTTCGGTGATTTAGCCCATTTCGGGCTTAGGGCGCGGGCCCGAAATACGAACGCCGTGGGTGCGAGACCCACGGCGTCGTCATCGCTGGACCGGGCAGGATCACCCGGCAGCGCACCCGCGTGCGCGGCGTTCAGGCTGCGGACTTGCCACTCGTGGTGCGGATCCGTTCGAGCGTGGCCTTGTTGCGACTGCCGGCGGGGCGTCCGCGCCGCGGCGTGAACGGCATGTGCACCGTGGGGGTGCCCTTGGGTGCGTCGATGAGGCCCTTTTCGATCGAGTAATGAACGAGATGGGCGAGGCGATGCAGGTGCAGCTTCTCCATGATTCGTGCGCGATGGATCTCGACGGTCTTGACGCTGATCCCCAGCAACTCCGCGACGTCCTGATTGCGATTGCCGAGGACCAGGAGCTTCAGCACTTCGCGCTCGCGAGGGCTCAAGGAATCGAACCGGCTCTCGGCGGCGGGGCCGTCTTCGCGTGCCGGCGTCCGTACCAGCGTCGCCGGCAGCGACTTGTGCAGATAGACCTTCTTTCCAGCGAGGGCCGTTTGCACGGCGTCGCGTAGCTCGTTGAGCGTTGCGTCCTTCACCACGACACCGCGGGCGCCGGCTTCGACCGCCTCGAGAATCAGATCTTCGCGCGTGTTCCGGGTGAGCAGCACGACGGTGGTGGACGGTGCGGTCTTGCGCACCTGGCGCGTCAGCACCGCACCATTCCAGTAGGGCAGATCCATCTCGGTCAGCAGGAGGTCCGCCTGCGTGCGCTTCACCACCTCGGCGGCGCTGGGTCCGTTGTCGGCTTCGCCGACGACCGTGAGCCCTGGCAGCTCGGACAGAAGAAACTTGAGGCCGTCCCGGAACAGGCGTTCGTGGTCGGCGATGACGATGCGCTTGGATTCGATTGGGTTGTTCATGTCGACGATCGTAACCCGAATTGGGTCGATAGGCAATCATCCTGATCGCGCATGGAAACGAAAAGCGCGTCGGGCACACTGCCCGACGGCGAGGAGCTGCGGGGAATACCGGATGGAACCGGATCGCCGCGTGCAGAGACCCTGTTTTTGCGGCAAATTCAGGGTCGAGCGCGTGAGGAGTCGACGATGACGAACCGGGTACGTCGGGCGTTGTGGACGGCGGTGGTGGGTGTTGCGCCGATTTTCTTGCTCGCCGCCGCGAGTTGGGCGTGGACTCGCGGGTGGGCCGTCGATGTGCTCGTGGCGCTGGTGGTGAGCGTCCATCCGGAGCCGACGCGCTCGATCACGCTGCGAAACGTGCGGCTGGCCAGCCCGCACCCGGGCGAGCCGCACGAGGCGATCGACATGCGGATCGAAGCGGGCTCGATCGCGGCCATCGCGCCGGCAGGATCGTTGGCTCCGCGCGGGGACGAGCGGGTTCTCGAGGGAGAAGGTCGTGCACTCACCCTGGGAATGGTGGACGCGCACGTCGCCGCGGTGTTTCGCGATCCTTCGCGGCACGCGCTTCCGCCGTCGCTGATGCGCGATGCGCTTCGCCTCGAAGCCCGCGCGGGTGTGACTTCGGTACGCGATCTCGGCTCGCCGCAGGCGGCGCTGCGCCGCTTGGCTGCTGCGATGGGAACTCGGCTCGTCGGCCCTTCGATCACGATTGGCGGCCCGTGGCTCGAGCTGCCCGGCGCGGCAGGTTCGGCGAACGATCCGTTTCGTCACCGCGCTGAGTCGCGTCGAGTGGGTTCCGCGGCCGACGTCGCGCGAGCGGTCGACGCCGCCGCCACTGCCGCGGGAGATTGGCTGGCCGTCGATCCGCCCGCGAGCGTCGTTCCGAGCGAGCGACGCGCGTTGCTCGACGCCGTGGTTGCAGTCGCCAAGGCGCGGAACCTCAGGCTGGCCGTGCGCGCGCTCGACGAGCCCGCCCTCGGCTGGGCGCTCGACGCGGGTGCTGCGTCCCTCGAGGAGCTGGCGCGTTACCCGAAGGAATTGACGCCGGAGCAGGTGGAGCGCATCGCGAGCTCGGGTGCGGTCGTGGTGCCGCTCGCGCACCTGGCGCGGGTGGCGGAGGTCGGCTCGAGCGGTGCCTACGAGCGTGATCGACAGACGCGTTGGATCGGTCGTGCATCGTGGTGGGGCCCGCTCGCGAGCCTCGATCGCGGCATCCGCGCCGCGCACGCGAGCCTCGAAGCACGCACGAAAGATCGTGCTCGACTCGAGGTCTTTCGAGCCAATCTGGTGCGACTCGGCGCGGCCGGTGTACCGATCGCGATGGGCACGGGCGCACCGCGTCCGTTCGCCTTTGCCGAGCGACCGGGCGACGAGATCGACGCGCTTGCCGCGGCAGGCCTCACGCCGGCGGAGCTGGTGGAAATCGCGACACGCAGCGCGCGGCGGCTGCTCGACGAAAGCCGTGCCAGCGCCCGGATCGTCGTCGGCGCGCCCGCAGATCTCGTGGTGTGGGATTGCGACCCTGCGCGCGACGTGCGCTGCTTCGCGCGGCCGCGTTGGGTGATCGTCGCAGGACGCGCACTCGATGGGCGCAACGATTCGCCGGCGCGACCATTCCTGTGAGCGATCTGCCGTGAGCCACCGGCCAGTTTCGCGGCCGGACGGCACGAGCGTCAGCGATGCGCCGTGTCCGTCGTGAAGCGGAACTCGACGGGCGCTGGCGCGCAGTCTTCGCGTCCCACCAGCACCACCTGCACGCGCCACGGGTTGAAGTCTGCGAACGAGCGCCACACTTCCCGCGGGTACGGGCCGAAATCGTGGACGTTGCCGGTGAGCGGCATGCGGCCGACGGTGTGGAAACGGCCTTCGCCCAGCTCGTATTCGAGTACGTAGGGAAGGCCCGCGCTCCCGGTCCAGCGGGCGCGCACCAAGCCGCCGTCGGCGTCGAAGTCGAGGATCGCACCATTCCGCGGTGCTTGGACGAGGGGGCAAGGTGCGTCGGCGGGCGCGGGCGCAGCGCTCGCAGCCACGGGTCGCGACCGATCGACGAAGAAGCCGGGATCGTGCTGCGCCAGGTAGCGGGTGAGCGTGGTGCGAAGCTCGCTCTCCTCCGCGCGACCCGTGCCGCCCAGGTTCGTGGTCTCGTGTGGATCGCTGGCGAGGTGGAAGAGCTGCGATTTGGGGTTGCCGCGCTCGAGCACCAGCTTCCAGCCGCGATCGCGGATGGCCGCCAGTCGTTCTCCCTCGCGCGCGGGCGGGGTTTGGTAGCCGGCGATGGCCGTTTCCAGAATGGCTGGTACGGGCGGAAGAGGCTCGCCGTGCATCAACGGCAGCAGGCTGCGACCGTCGATGTCGGAGGGTGCACGCACGCCGACGGCGTCGAGCAAGGTCGGCATCACGTCGACGCCCCGCACGGCGTCGGAGATGCGGCGTCCGCCGTTCCACCCGCCGGGCAATCGGATGAGCAGCGGGATGCGCACCAGCTCTTCGAAGAGCGATGCGTGGAGCGTGGTCGACGCGTGACCGACCCACCCGTGGTCGAAGAGCTCTTCGCCGTGATCGGCGCTCACCGCCAGCACCGAGCGATCCAGCAGGCCGAGGCGCTCGAGTCGCGCGAGCACGTTGCCGAGCCACGCATCCATCGCGTGCACCTCGCCATCGTAGAGCCGCGTCACCGCGTCGCGGTCGGCGGGTAGCGCGAACGCCAGGCTGTCGCGCGGCACGATCACGTCGCGCTGCACCGCCGCTAGCCCCTCCGACACTGGCGACTCCGTCGTGGGCGCGGGCCAGACGGCTGCCACGTCGGCCGCAGGCGGGCGATACGGCAAGTGGACGTAGCGGTAGTGGTACCAGAGGAAGAAGGGCTCTTCGGGGTGATGCTCGAGCCAACGTGCCAGCTCGTCGTCGCCGCCTTCGTCGCTGAAGAACTGCTGAAGCGGCGGCCCGAAGCCGAGATTTGCGTAGTTCGGGATGGACGTCAGATAGACGAGATTCGGGACGCCATAGCCGCGTGCGGCCAGCTCGGTCGCGAGGGTGGGCGTGCCCGAGGGTGCACTGGCGGCGGGCCCGGTGACGCCGTGGCGAACCGTGAAGAGCCCGGTGAGCAGGCTCACGAGCCCCGGGCTGGTCCAGGCGCTCGACGACACCGCGTCCTCGAAGAGCACGGCACTCCGTGCCAGCGCATCGAGGTGTGGGCTGGTGGGGCGGGGGTAGCCGTAGGCACCCAGGTGGTCGGGCCTGAGTGTGTCGATGCTGATCAGGATGACGTTCGCGCCCGGAAAGCGGCGGAAATCCGGCGCCACGGCGTGGCCATCCGGACTGCGACCTCGGCCCAACAGCATCAAGGCCATCGCGATCGCGCCGAGCGCGAGCGTCAGCGCGGCGCGGTGGCGCATCGGGGTCGGCCGCTCAGTCGCGATCGTGCTCGCGCGCCGCGAGCGCAGCATCGACGACGATCGCGTGCGGCATCGCCACGCTGGCACCCGAGCGCACCAGCACCGTGGCGAGATCCGGTGCCGGCCGAAACTCGCGCGGCAACGCCTGGATCCCGCTCAATCCGGGCAAGCTCGTGACGTCCGTGGTCAGGAACCGGAAGCCGGTAGGCGTCTCTCGTAGCTCGCTCAGGAACGTGCTCGAGATCGTCTGCTGCTCTCCGCTCAGGCGCATCCGGTACGAACCGGTGTAGCGCAGCCGCGCGAACCAGCGATCTTCGGCGCGGAACGCGTCCTCGACGGTGATCTCGAAGCGTTGTGGGTCGGTACTGGCGGCGGCAGCGCTCGCGCGGGCGATGTGCTCGCTGCGTGTCTGGCCGCTCGAGCCTCGGAATCGCTCGTCGAAGAAGGGCTCGAGGGCCGCGACGTCGCCCGCGCGCGCGACTCGTGCGAGATCGCTCATGGCGGACGCGAGCCGCGTGAACGCCTCCGAGTTGGGCGCGAGACGCTCCGCGCCGGCGGGAATCGGCAGGAACACGATCAGGTGCGGCTGCGCCGAGTCCGGCTCGGCGATGATCGAGACCGCGTAACGCCCCGTCGGCACGGCATCGTCCCGAAAGAAGCGGCCACGCCCCTCGATCACGTGGTCGCCCGGACTCGTGGTCGAGGCGGCCGTGGGAGTGAGCACCACCCGATAGCGGGCGGTGCCGACCACGGCGCCGGAAACGCTCCCCACGCCAGGGGTACGCGCGCCGTCCGCCGCGCGTCGGTCGACCACCCCGAGGCTGAGCCCGAGGACAAGAAAGATCGAGACGCCGAGCAGAGTTCGCAGGACGGGCGGCATGGATGAGGCGTCGGCGCGAGGCGTCGGGGCTCGACGCCATGCGACGCCTGGCAAGCTACCACAGTAGGCTGTCCGCCGCGTCGCCGACAAAACGGGCGGGCGCAGCCCGATATTCCTCGTTTTTTTCTTGACAGGCGAGGTCGCGAGCCCTAGGATGCCGCCGAAGTCCTGGAAAATTAGACGTTTATCCAGACATCTGGAGTGTTTGGTCGAATCATTTGCCGGGCGTGAGGCGAGTAGACCGCGCGTTCGGGCCAACAAGGGGGAGCGATGAGGAACGGCGTGCGCAGCGCGCTTTCCGTTCTCTTGGCAGGTGCCGCGGTTTCCACGGTCACCACCGCGACGGTTGCATGGGCGGAGGACTCCGAAGCGGCTCGAGCTCCTGCGGAGGCCAGCGCAGAACCCGCCGCGACCGAAGCCGCCTCGCCGGCAGCTGCCACCGAGGATTCCAAGCCGACCTACGTGGTGAAGCCTGGCGACACGCTCTCGGGTCTCGCGGCGCGCTGCCTCGGCGACGGCTCGCGGTGGCGCGAGATCCACCACAAGAACCCACAGGTCAAGGATCCTCACTGGATCTACCCTGGCGATGAGCTCTTGCTCGATTGCGGCCAAGGCGCTTCCGGCGCCACGCAAGTCGCCGCGACCGCTCCAGCCGCCGCCGAGGCAGAACCGGCGGCTGCCGAGGAGACGGCCGCCGCGGCGCCTGCAGACGCCGCCGGTGCCGCCAAGCCGATTGGTCCGGGAGGCAACAACGCCACGGCCTTCCGGGTGACCGAATCGCAGTATGCGTACATCGTTCCGCGTCGCGAGCTCGCGGTGGCTGCGCTGGCGGGCAATATCGATGCGGTGAACTATTTCAGTCAGGGTCAGCGCGTGTATCTCAACGCCGGGCAGAACTCGGAGTTCCAGGTCGGCGATCGCTTCTCCGTCTACCGCGACTCGCAGATCATCGCGCACCCGGTTACCGGCCAGGTCCTCGGGTACATGATGCAGATCGTCGGCGACCTGGTCGTGGAAGAGGTCTCCGATCGCAGCTCGATCGCACGCATCGTGCAATCGCTCGATTCGCTCGTTCCTGGCGACCTCCTTACACCGTATGTGGACGTGGGTACGGCGATCTCGCCCGTGGACAGCGATCGGGCGCTGAATGCCATGATTGTCGGGGCGCCGACGATCAGCACCGACATCGTCGAGCGTCGCAGCATCTTCCTCGACAAAGGCAAGAAGGACGGTGTGAAGCTCGGCAACGTGGTGGCAGTTTACCGCGGCGGTCGCGTGGCAGCGGATCCGATCTCGGGCCACGAGTTCGTCTTGCCGCGCGAGCTGATCGGCAAGGCAATCGTGTTCCGCGTGGAGGACGACACCGCTTCCGCTTGGGTCTTCTCAAGTAGCCGGAACCTGCTGATCGGCGATCAGGTGAGCTTCGAGTAAGTCGTCGGCGCCCGCGCGGCGCTGTGAGCATGCGAACGGCGCTGCGTCCCCGGGACGTAGCGCCGTCTTCGTTTTGAGCGATCGCTCGCCCGCGTGGGGCGGTCGCGAGCTCGTCGTTCGTCGGACTCGCCAGTGACGAGCCCAACGGACGGCGTGGTCAGCGAGGAGATGGCGCGTGCGGGATCGCGCTCAGCACTCCGAATAACCACACGAGAAGCACTTGAAGCAGCCGTCGACGTTAGCGGCCGTGGCGTTGCCGCAGTCGGGGCAGACCTGCATGAAGGCGCCCCCCGCGGGAGAGCTGCTGCGTGGATGCGCAACGCTCTCGCTGGCGGGTGCGAGGTTCGCGTTCGCGTCGCCCAGCGCCGGCGTCGGCGCACCGATGATCCGCGACTGATCGAGGTGCTCGAGAAGCTTCTCCAGGCAGCGGCCGATGCCGTCCGGCACGCTCCGTACGCGATCGGGACCGAAACCCACCGAGCGGCTGGTGGCGATGCCACGGATCTGCTCGATGGCAAGCTCGAGTCGGGTCCGCGACGGGATCTCGACGTTGAGCCTGAGCAGCAGGCTGATGAGGCGGCCCATGGCATCGGTATCGGCGTCCGTGTCGCTACCCGCCTTGGAGAGCGTCACGAACACGTCGAACGGTGACTGGGTGCCGGGCTCGGTGTTCAGGGTGACGTGCACGCGACCGATCGGGGTTTGCACCGAGTGGGTGAAGCCCTGACGCGGCACGTGTGGCAACCGTTTCACGGGCTCGATCACCGCGGGCTTCGCCGGTGCCGCAGGCTGGGTAGGCGCGACCGCGGCGTTGGCCTCGGCCTCCGGCAGCTTGACCAGCACCTGCTCCTCACGGGATCGATCCCGATAGACCGTGCCGCCCTTGCAGCCCAGCTCGTAGAGCTTGCGGTAGAAGGTTTTCACGTCTTCCACCGAGAAGTCGTGGGGCAGGTTGCAGGTCTTCGAGATTGCCGAATCCACGTATTTCTGCGCCACCGCCATCATCTCGACGTGATCGAGCGGGCTCAGGTCCTCGGTGGTCCGGAACTGGTGCGGCAGCTCGGTGGTGGTGGTGGGCAGTCCCATTTCGTGACAGTAGTCGGTGACCACGGCCTCGTTGACCAGGTGCGAGCCGAGCCGCCCGCGTCGCTCGAACTGGAACATGAAGAACGGCTCGATACCGGTGCTGGTCGCCATCATCGTGCCGGTGGTGCCGGTCGGTGCCACCGTCAGGAGCGTCACGTTGCGGATGCCATGGTTGCGGATCCGCTCGCGCAGCCGCTCGGGCAGATTGCGCGTGAACTCGCTTTCCAGGAACTTGTCCGCGTTGAAGCGCGGGAAGGGACCCTTGATGCGCGCCAGCTCCACCGACTCGTCGATGGCGGCGTTGCGGATGGTTTCGAACACCGCATCCACGACGGCCAGCGCGATTCGCGAGCCGTAGGGGACGCCGATCTTGACCAGGAGCTCGGCGAGCCCCATGACGCCGAGGCCGACGCGGCGCTCGGTCTTTTGCTGACGCTCGTTCTCGACGAAGAAGTACGTGGTCGCATCGATCACGTTGTCGAGGAAGTGGATGCCGGTCTGGGTCATGCGGCGGAGCTTGTCGAGGTCGACCCGATCCAGAGCCTTGTCGAGCACCTCCGCATTGGCGCGGGCGCTACCGTTGCTGCCGTTGGCGCTGGTGTCGAATGCATCGTCGCCGAGCGTCGGCCAGAACCCGATGCCGTCGGGCGAGCTACGCACGAACTCGGCGAGGTTGAGCGCGCCGAGGTTGCACACTCCCCAGGGCGGCAAGGGTTGCTCGCCGCACGGGTTGGTGCAGCGAATCGGCTGGTAATAGTGGCTGTTCGAGTAGCGATTGACTCGGTCGACGAAGAACAGGCCAGGCTCCGCCGACGCCCATGCCGACTGGCAGATCTTGTCGTAGAGCGCGCGCGCCTTGACCGTGCGGTAGGTCGAGACCTTCTTTCCGGCGGCCTTCCAGGCGTCGAGATTGCCGTCCCACACCGCGTCGTAGTCGGCGTCCGTTCGGTCGGGAAACACCAACGGCCAGTCGGAATCGCTCTCGACGGCTTGCATGAACGAGTCGGAAATGCCGACCGAGATGTTGGCGTTGTCGAGCACGCCCGCCTTGCGCTTGGCCTCGACGAAGTGCTCGATGTCGGGATGCCACACGTCCATGATGATCATGAGCGCGCCGCGGCGGCTGCCGCCTTGCTCGACCTTGCCGGTGATGAACGAGTAGAGGTCGGCCCACGACACCGCGCCGGACGAACGTCCGTTGACGCCCACCACCGAGTCGTAGCGCGGCCGCAAGCTGGATACGTTGATGCCCACCCCGCCACCGCGGCTCATGATTTCGAACTGCTGCGCCGCCGTCTCCAGGATTCCCTTGCGCGAGTCCTTGGGGCTCGGGATCACGAAGCAGTTGTAGAACGTGAGGTCGCCGGGAGCGCCGGCGCCGGCGAGGATGCGGCCGCCGGGGACGAACGTCCGGGTGGCGATGCTCTCGTAGAACCGCGCCTCGGCACGACGGCGATCGGCGTCGTTGGTTTCGGCCTGGGCGATGGCCGTGGCGACGCGCTTTGCCATCTGGTTCCAGGTGAGCTCGAGGGGCTTGTCGACGTAGTCCATCGAGAGGGAGAGCGGCGTGGCTTGCGGTTCGTTCCGCGGCCGCACCGACACCTCGCTGCGCTCGCCGTGGACGCCCGTGACCACGCCGATCTCGCGCTGCCGCCACTTCTCGTCCTCGTGCGGGTTGGGGCAGTACACGACCACGTCGCCGATGGCGATGTCGCGCTTCACCGACGACTTGAGGGCGTACCGGTCGAGGAAGATCTTCTCGGCCAACTCGGTGCGGAAGTCGCTCGCGTCCGCGGTCGATGCCTGTGGCGTCGAAGCGGCGGGCTGATTCTCGACGGTGCCCTTGAGTAGCATGGTCATCGACGAGTCCTTTCTGATGTGCGTGAGGGGGTGGGCGAATGTGGTGTTGCTACGGACGTGAAGCGCCCGGCGTCGAAGCCGCCGGGCGGGAAGATCGGTTGGCGAGCGGGCCGGGGTGAAGGAGCCCGTGGTCGCGGACCTGGAGGCGGCTGGTGAGCCACCGGGCGAAACCCGCGCCGCTCACGTTCGTCGCGTGCACGCTCCGGAACAGGACGATGCTCCCCGAGCCGGCCGTGGGGCTCGACACGAAACGACGAAAATCCACAAGATGAAGTGGGGCGGTAATCGGATCACCACAAGCCGTAGTGGCGCGAGAGTACCGATCGCCCTCCGAGTTGTCAAGGCGATTTGTGTCCAGAAAAGCGCCAGCGTCCATGCCGAATTCCACGTGGGATTCGATTGACGTGCTCGCGCCGCCGGCCGTAGTCTCCGCGCCCGTGGACCTCCTCGATTCGTGCGTGCTGCGCTCCTCGTTCCTCGTGACGATCTCGATCCCATGAACGCGGCGCGCGCGACGGTGACCGGAGCGCTGTGGTGGCTCGTGCTCACGCGCTTGGGCGGAGATCCGGGCTCGGCCACGCTCGCCAGCCTGGTCGCCGGTGTGGCCGGGGCGCTCGCGGGAGGCGCTGCCTGGGGATTCCTCGTAGCGGTGTCCTTGGTGGCTGGGCGAGCGCTGATGCTCGGACCGGACGCATTCGAGGGGTTGCGCCGTTCGTTGGGCGCGAGCGGGGCGCTCGTCTCGTGGTGGAGTGCGCTCGCACCCTGGGTCGCGCCCGCGTTCGCCGGGCTGGTGTGCGGCGCCGCAGCCCGCCGCGCAACCCGTGATTCGGGCGCGACGCTCGACGCGGAGGCCGACTTGGCCTCGATACGCAGTGCCACGAGTCCCGGGTGGGAGCATTTGCGCGCTGCGCATCCGAGTGTGGTCCTCGCGTGGCTGGTGCGCCGCAAGCGCTGGGCGGACGCTGCGCGACTGGCGGAGGGGCTCGGCATGGTGCAGAGCGCCGTGCGCTGGTGGAAAGCGGCCGATGCGCCGGAAGAGGCGGCGCGCGTCGCGGAGCGCTACGGTCTCTCGGCAGCGGCCTCGTCGTCGCGCCGCCTCGAACTCGCCCAGCGTGACCGGCAGCCCGATGCGGGCGGTGAAGCTGCACCGCACCTCGAGCTCGAGAACGTTCGCGCGGCGCGTCGCCGCGGCGACGACGAGGGGCGCGAACCGTGAGCGAGCGTCGCGCCTCGGGCAAGCGGGTCGCGGCGATGGCCGCGTGCCTGATGGCGCTCGTATGCGGCGGGATGCACGTGCAGCCGGCCCGAGCCGGCATGTACACCTGGGTCGACGACGAGGGCGATCGGCACGTGGTCGATTCGCGCGAGAAGGTGCCGGCGAAGTACCGCACCAAGGCGCGTGAGGTGAAGATCGAAGAGACCGCACCTGCGAACGTCGCGCAGCCGACGCCTCGCGGGGACGCCGAGCGCGCGCCGTCGCCCCAACCTCCGGAACGCGAGGTTCGCCGTCCGCCGCAGCGTGCCACGACCGAGAAGCACACACCGGTCACGGAGCGCTCGGGCGGCTCTTTCTGGGACCGACTGCGCGCCGCGCGCGTCGCAGGCAGCTTCCGTGCGCCAGCCCTGCGTCCGCTGCTCGAGCACGTGTTTCCCGGTGAACACCTACTGCGCTTGGTGGCCATCGCGTGGCTGGCTGCGTTCGCGGTGCGGGTCGGGCACTCGGTACGCGCGGCGCGCGCCGCGCGAGGGCTGGGGACGTTCGCCGAGGACTATGGGCGTTACGTGCGCACGGTCGTCGATCGACCGGACGAACCGAAGGCCGCGGCGCTGGAGCCGCGGCTGCCGCGTGTTCACGCCTGGGTGCGTGCGGCAGCAGTTGGTCCAACGACCGTGGGAATCAGCCGAGAGTTGGCGATGGGACGCGTGGTCGACGAGGGGCGTCTCGAGGTCGTTGCTGCCAGTCTGATGCGGCCCGGAGTGGTGAGCGCGCACACGCTCGCGATCTTGCGGCGCGCCGAAGGCGTGCATCTCCACGTCGCGAAGAGGCCGTTTACGCCGGTGGGGTGGCTCGAGACGCTGGTGTTCATGCCGCGCTACCTGGTGTGGGCCGTCGGCCGCGAGTCCGACGGCGGGCTACGCGTGGTGCTTTCGGTGTATTGGCTGGCTTGGTTCGCGTGGGCGTGGGCCGCGTGACGGAACGGAGCGGGCGAACGGTGAGCGCACGCGATGCTGAGGTGACGTGGCCGAGCTGACGCGACAGGAGCTCGACGAGTGGGTGCGAGCGGGCCGCAGCCTGGAAGGCATGCGTCTCGATTACTTGAACCTCGACGGGTTGGCGCTGAACGGGGCGCGCTTGCGGGGCGTCGACTTGGTGCATGCGAGCCTGCGTGGAGCGAGCCTGGTCCAGGTGGATCTACGCGAAGCGAATCTCTCGTACGCGACACTCGACGGCGCGGATCTCACCGCGGCGAACCTCGAAGGCACCGTGCTCTCACGGGCGTCGCTCGGGGGCGCTTTGCTCCGTCAGGCCACGCTGCGCGACGCGCATCTCGGCAGCGCCACCTTGCACAGGGCCGATGCGCGAAACGTCATGGCCCGTGGCGCGGTGCTGAGACGCGCCAACCTGGTCGATGCCGAGCTTTCGGGTGCAGACCTCCAGGGCGCGGATCTGCGCTGGGCCGATCTGACGGCCACCCGGCTGCGACGTGCGCGATTGGTGGGGGCGCTGCTCGACGGTGTGATCGCCGACGACACCGACGTCGCGGGCGCGACGCTCGATCCGGGACTTGCTTGGCCGCCGCGCCGCACCGCGGTGGTGGGGCGCTGACGTTCGCGATCGTGTCAGCGCTTGCGGGCGACAGCCAGCCAGCCGCGCCCCAACTCGCCGACACTCCGGTCGTGAGCCAGCGCTCGCTCGAGAGCGAGTAGCTCCCCACGATTCGCCCGCGCGAGCGTGAGCTCACGGTCGACCGCTGCCGACCACGGTCCTTCCAGCACGTGGTGGTGGCTGGTGAGCGCGAGCGTCTCGAGGCCTGCTTCCTCCAGCAGCGTCTCGAGGGCGTGAGCGTCGAAGTACCGGACGAAGAGGTCGTCGGGACGGTGTAGGACGCGGCTCTCGAGCGCTTGCAAGAGCTCGGCGGGATCGAGCCCGCGCGCGGCGAGCAGGCCACCGGGCCAAGCCTCCACGCTGACGAAGGCCAAGCCGCCGGGCTTCAGCACGCGCACCAGCTCGGTTGCGGCAGTGCGCGGTTCTTCCAGGTAGCACCAGACTTCGATCGCCAGCGCCGCGTCGAACGAACCCGACTCGAGCGTGCCGACGTCGTAAGCGCTGCCCATTCCAAGGGCGAGATCGGTCTCGGCCTCTGCGAGCGCCGCTGCCGCGTCTGCCAACGACGCAGCATTTGCATCCGCCAAGGTCACGCGCGATCCGTGCTCGGCGAGGGGCAACGCCAGCCGACCCGTGCCGCCTCCCAGATCGAGGATGCGCGGGTGTGCGCCGAGCGGGGTGAGATGCGGACGAATGTGATCGAGGTAGAGCACGGCCTCGAGACGCTTGAGCGCGTGATTCGGCGCGGCCGGGTCGAGGAAGCGGTACCACTCGGGGTGCATCGCTCGTTCGCGGGCCTCGCCACGGGCATTGTCCCGTTCCCGGCCGCGTAGCTCGATGGGGGCGCGCGAAAACGACGACCACTCGACGGTCAAGTGCCCGGCGCGTGCGAGCTCGAGCGCACGATGCCTCCACCGGTTCCGCATCCTGCCTGGCTGGGGCGCGAGCGTTTCGAGCGCGATGCGGCCGGTGACGGCGGCGAGCAAGATTCGATCGTCGTCCGACGTCGTCGCCGGCGGCAGCGCGGCGTTCGTACGGGGCGGCGGTGAGATCCACACGGCGGAGGATTTCCGGGCTGAGTCGGCGCAAGCGTAGGGCGGCATGCGACGCATCGCAATCGGGGCCGCCGCCCGCCGTGCGCCGGCGCTCCGTGCGCATCCGCAGATTTGACTCCCTCGCCGAGCGCGGCTTACGGTGGCGCTCCCCGCCGCGAAAACGTTTCCGCTCGCTCTCGCTCCCAACTCGATGAAGCTTCTGCTGGTTTCGCCGCCGCGTTACTACTGGCCGTTCGTCAACGAAGACGACAACTGGCTCCTGCCCCAGTCGCTGGCATGCCTGGGTGCGTACGCGCGTGCCCAGGGTCACGACGTCAAGATCCTCGATTGCCAGCCGATCAAGATGGGCTGGCAGTCGTTGCGTAACGAGATCGAGCGCGATCGGCCGGACGTGATCGCGGTCGGTGAGAATCACGCGCTCTACGCGGGCGAAGCGCTCAAGGTGGTGGACCTCGCGCACCAGATCGATCGACGGATCAAGGTGGTGCTGGGGGGCTCGCACTTCTCGAATCTGGTGCGACAGACGTTCGACCAGACCGAGATCGACGCGCTGGTGCTGGGCGAGGGCGAGGTCACGCTGAGTGCGTTGATGTCGTTCTGGGAGAACGGCGGCACTGACCTGTCGACGATCGACGGCGTCGCGTTCAAGCGCGACGGCGAGATCGTGCGCACCAAGCCGCGCGCATTGATCCCCGATCTCTCGACGTTGCCCATGCCGGCTTACGACCTCATGCCGATGGAGCACTACGGGAAGGGCAAGTACCTCTTCTCGCCTGGCGGCATGACCATGCACCACAGCCGTGGCTGCGTGAGCCGTTGCTCGTTTTGCGGCTGGTGGACGCAGATGGCCGACGTCGAGGTCGACGCGGACGACAAGGTCCACTACACGCCGCGCTGGCGGAACAAGACCGTCCAGCAGACGGTGGACGAGATCGATCTCGTCTATCACCGCTACGGCAAGCGCTGTTTGGTGTTCGTCGACGAATCCTGGAACATGGATCCGCGCTGGAACGAGGCCTTCGCCGAGGAGGTCTTGTCGCGCGATCTCGGCGATCTGCATTGGTTCGCATTCATGCGCGCCGACGCGCTGGTGCGCGACGAGCGGAAAGGCATTCTCGAGAAGCTCGTGCGCTCGGGCCTCTGCCATCTCTGCGTGGGCGTCGAGCGCGCCGAAGACCCGGAGCTCAAGGACTTCGAGAAGGGCTTCTACAACGGCAAGCTGGTGCGGGACGCGTTCCACATCCTGAAGAACAAGTATCCAGGCGTGTTTCGCCAGGCGACGTTCATCGTGGGCATCCGCGACGAGACCGAGCAGTCCATGATGTCGCAGGTGGAACTGGCTCGGGATCTACACCTCGACTACCCGGGCTTCCATCCGATCACGCCGATCCCCGGCACCGCCATCTGGGACCAGGCGATCTCGGAAGGCTGGATCGAGGAACAGGACTTCAACAAGTTCGACTGGATGACGCCGGTCATGCCGTCGAAGTACCTGAGTCGCGACGAGATCTCGTACCTGCTCTACAAGATGAACAAGAAGTACGTGAATCTGCGTTGGCTGTTGCGCGGGCTGACGAGCCCCAAGAAGTACAAGCGTCACATGTACGTCTGGTGGGTGATCGTGGCGGCGCGGGTGGCGCTCTCGTCGGTGAAGCAGTCGCTGTTCCGCTTTCGGCACGATGCCTACACGGTGCTGCGTAAGCCGGACTGGTACGACGCGTAGTTCTTCGGGGGGCGTTTCACGCCCCCCGCCCGCCGCGGCCAAGCCGCGGTGGGTCCCACCCCCCAGTCGCATCGCTTCGCTCGCGGCTCGCCGCTGGCTCGCGGCGGGATCGACGGCGCGCGTGGAGCCCGTTCGGGCTGTCGTTCGGCGCATCCTGCGTCCAGGGGCTGTTCCCGCCCCCGCCCGTCGCGGGCCCAGCCGTGCCAGGCACTCCCGGCGCAGAGCGAGAATCAGACCGCGACGACCGGGAAGGAGCCCACGACCTCGAGCTGCGAGGTCGCGCGCGGCAGCCGTGCGAGCGCGCGCGTCATGGCAGCGCTGCTTCGCGGCGACTCGATCTCGGCGAAGAAGGAGTAGGCGTCGAGTGCCGCGCCCAGCGCGTGCGAGTGGAGCCGGCTCAGGTTGAGCTTTTCGCGCGCGAAGACCCCGAGGACGCGGTGCAATGCGCCGGGGCGATCTCGCAGCGTGAAGAGCAGTGCGGTTTTCGTGGGGCGGCGCTTCGACAACGCGCTTCGGGCCACCACGAAGAACCGAGTGGCGTTCTCCTCGCGCACCGGTACGGCGTCGATCCGGATCGGCAGGCCCCGTTGCTCGGCGGCATTGCGATGCGCGAATGCGACCGCGTCGCGATCGCGCGCCGCCTGCGCCGCCGCCTCCGCGGTGTTGTGCACTTCCACGATCTCGATGTCGGGGCGGGTCTCGCGGAGCCAGTCGCGGGCACAGCGCAGCGAGTAGCGATGGGTGTAGAGGCGCTTGGCGCTCTCGATGGTCGCGAATCCCGCGAGCGTGATCACGATGGGGATCGTCAGCTCCTCGACCACACGAAATCCGCCGGCTCGGTAGCCGTCGCTGTGGATCAGGTCCAGGATGTCCACGACCCATCCACCGATCGAGTTCTCGATGGGGACCACCGCACCGTCCAGCACGTTCGAGGTCAAGTCGCGAACGAGATCGGCCATGAACGGATACGGACGCGTCTCGGCGCCCTGGGCGCCGAAGCGGCGCTGCGCCGCGAAGCTCGAATAGCTGCCTTCCGCACCGAAATAGCCGATGCAGAGCGGCCGGGCGCTTCGCAAACCTTTGCCGCGCGCGGTGCGCTTCGCCTTCGTCGTGATGGGCATGGGCCGCGTTCGTAGCATCGCGGCCCAGCGAGGTCAAAAGACCCGGGATGCGGGCCAGAGATACGCCGCTGCGACGGCGAGCTGGGTCGTGAGCATCAACAGGTACATCTTCCGCCAGGTGACGTGGTTGCCCGAGGCGTCGATCCGATCCGGCTCGCGTTCCATCTGTGCGACGATCGCGCGTCCGAACGCGGCGAGTACGATGCCGGCGATCCCGAGCATCCAGCCGTTGCCCGCGAGCACACCCACGACGGCGCCCAGCGGCAGCGACAGGAACGGCCACACGAAGGCCGGCCGGATTCGGCGGATGGTGCCGGCGATGCCGTATCGCACCGGCAGCGTGGCGCATCCCGAGGCGCGATCGCCCTCCACGTCGGCGAAGTCCTTGGTGGATGCGGCACCCACCAAGAAGAGCGCCATCGTGGCGCCGATCCACCACGGGTCCGCGCAGCGCACACTCGCTACGGTGGCCCAGCCGGCGACCGTGAGCAGCAAGCCTCGCGATGCGGCGATGGTGGCGTTCGCCAGCCAGCCCAAGCGTTTGAAGCGCAGCGGTGGAACCGAATACGCCACCGTGCACGCTGCGCCGCCCAGCACCGCCGCCAGGCAGGCCCGCCCGATCCACGCGGCGCCGGCGATCGCTGCTGCATAGGCGACGAGCGATGCGCCGATTGCGGATCGCGGTGAGATCCGCCCTGATGGCACGGGGCGCGCCGGCTTGTTGATTCGGTCGGCCTCGAGGTCCGTCACTTGGTTGAGCGCATTGGACGCCACGTTGAGCGTCGCGGCGACGAGCATTCCCACGACGACGCGTGCGCCCACGGATCCCGCACCCAGCGGGGCGACAGCGTCCCGCTCCACCGCTCCGATCGCTGCCGCGGCTGCCGAGGCCATGCCGAGCGCGGGAGCCAGCAGCGTGAAGGGCCGCGCCAGCTCGAGCCACACGGCGAACGTGCCAGTGGCGAGTTGGGCGGCGCGCGGGCTATCGGACGCGGGAACGGGTGGCGCCGAGGTCACGCGGTCGCGAGGCGCGGCAGATCGAGAATGACCGCGGCGCCCTTGACCATCTCGGAGAGCTTGATCGAGCGCACCCGCACCAGGTGATGAAAGAGCATCTTCGGATTCGCGTAGAAGCGAAACAGCGCCCGCTTCTGCAAGCGCATGAGCTTCTCGTTGGTGAGCGCTGGCGCGATGTAGATGGGCACGTTCTGCTTGGTGGGATAGCTGGTGAAGCGCTCCCAGATGGTCTCGTCGTCGGAGAACCCGGTTTCGACCCAATCGCCCATGCCATTCAGCAACGCGTAGTCGTCGGTGCCCGGATACGGCACGAAGACCGTGAACTTCGCGAAGTCGATGCCGGTGTTGCACGCGAAGTCGATGGTGCGCTCGATGCGCTCCGGCGTGTCGTGAGGCATGCCGATCATGAAGAAGCCGATGACTTGGATGCCGGCCTTGCGGCTCCAGCGCGCCGCCTCGCGTGCGCGCTCCAGCGAGAAGTTCTTCTTGATGCTGTCGAGCACGTTTTCGTCGCCGGTCTCGAAGCCGTACATGATGCGGCGGCAGCCGGCCTCGGACATCGCGTCGAGGAGCTCGGGATCGACGTTGTCGACGCGGGTCTCGGTCACCCACACCACCTTCTCGTGCAGGCCGCGCCGGACCATCTCGTGGCAGAACGCGAGCCCTTCCTTGCGAGTGATGGGGAAGATGGGATCGGTGAACGAAACCTGCCGGTAGCCGAACTCCGAATGCAGCCACTCGATCTCGTCGACCAAGCTCTTGGCGCTGCGGACCCGGCGCTTGTGCCCCATGATCTTCAGGCTGCAGAACGTACAGGCGTACGGGCAGCCGCGCGATCCGTTGATGAGCGTGC
>CAYUSL010000069.1:0-19125 GCA_964447125.1 uncultured bacterium
CGGATCTCTCGGTCGAGCTGCCGCTGCAGGTCATCGCGGAGCTGCTCGGCGTTCCCCTCGAGGATCGTCAGAAGCTCTTCGATTGGTCGAATTGCATGATCGGTTTCGACGACCCCGAGTTCCGCACCTCCATGGAGCAGGGTCGCATGACGGCCATGGAGATCTGGGGCTACGCCAACGAGCTGATCGAGCAGCGCCAGAACAAGACGGGCACGGACCTCATCAGCGTGGTGATGAACGGCGAGGTCGACGGCGAACGCATCTCGGTGGCGGAGATGGATGCTTTCTTCTTGCTGCTCACGGTCGCCGGCAACGAAACCACGCGCAATCTGATCTCGGGCGGCATGCACGCGCTCTTCCAGAACCCCGAGCAGCTCGAGAAGCTCTACGCCGATCCCAGCTTGATGCCCACGGCGGTGGAGGAATTCCTGCGCTGGGTGACGCCGGTGATGTACTTCCGCCGCACCGCGTCCGAGGACACCGAGATCCGCGGCGTGCCGATCCGGAAGGGCGAGAAGGTGGCGATGTACCACCTCTCGGCAAATTTCGACGAAGCCGTCTTTCCGGAGCCTTTCAAGTTCGACGTCGCGCGCCAGCCCAACGAGCACCTCACGTTCGGCATCGGTGAGCACTACTGCATGGGCGCCCACCTGGCGCGCCTCGAGATCCAGATCTTCTTCGAGGAGGTCATCGGCCGCCTCAAGAACTTGAAGCTGGAATCCGAGCCGCGCCGCCTTCGCTCCAACTTCATCAACGGCATCAAGGAGATGCAGGTCTCCTTCACGCCCGAGCGCTGAGCACACGTGCCGTGAACTTCGCCTTCAGCGACGAGCAAGAAGCGTTTCGTGATTCCTTGCGCCGTTTCTTTGCGGCGCATTCCACCTCCATCGAGGTGCGGCGGCTGATGGAGTCGCGCGAGGGGTACGACCCGCTCGTGTGGTCGCAAATGGCGCGCGACCTGGGGCTTCAGGGCCTGCGCATTCCCGAGGAGCATGGCGGCCAGGGCTTCGGCTTCCTCGAGCAGATCATCGTGCTCGAAGAGATGGGGCGCGTGCTCTTCCCGTCGCCGTATTTCGCGAGCATCTGCCTCGCGGCGGATCTCATCCTGGAGCACGGTAGCGAGCGCGAGCGCGCCGAGCTTCTGCCGAGCCTGGCGGACGGCTCGCGTCTCGCGACGGTCGCCTGGCAAGAGCCCGGCGCGAGCGCGAGCCTCGACGAGATCCGGATGGTGGCGCGCGCCGACGGTACGGAGTACGTGCTCGACGGCACCAAGAGCTACGTGATCGACGGACACCTCGCGGACGTGGCGCTGGTGGCTGCGCGTGCTGCCGAGGGGGAAGGGCTCTCGCTCTTCGTGGTCGATGGGCACGGCGCGGAGATCACGACCGAGCTTCTGCATGGCCTGGACGCGACGCGGAAGCTCGCGCGCATCGAGCTCCGCGGTGCTCGCGCGAGGCTTCTGGGAGAACGCGCTGGTGCTGCGCCGGCGCTCGCGCAGGTGCTCGATCGCGGCGCGGTGCTGGTGGCGGCGGAGATGGCGGGTGCGGCCGCGCGCTCTCTGGAGATGGCCGTCGACTATGCGAAGATTCGCGTCCAGTTCGGCCGGCCCATCGGCTATTTCCAAGCCGTGAAGCACAAATGCGCCGAGGTGCTCCTCGACGACGAGAGCGCCCGCGTTGCCGCTCACTGGGCGGGCTGGGTCGCCGGCGAGAATCCGAGCGAGCTGCCTCAGGCGGCGAGCCTCGCCAAGGCCTTCTGCGGGGATGCCTTCCAGCGCGCTGCCACCGAGCTGATCCAGATCCACGGTGGCATCGGCTTCACCTGGGAGCACGATGCGCACCTCTTCTATCGCCGCGCCCGTGTCGCCGACGTGCTCCTGGGTGATGCGACGTACCATCGCGCCCGCCTGGCCACGCTCCTCGCGCTCTGAGCGACGGAGCGTCCGTCACCGGGGCGGGACCGGTGCCCACGGAACGGACGTGCTCGGTCGACACGAGGCGGGCGGGCAGGGGCTCGTCCCCGCAGGAGATCGACTCGGCTGCAGGCCCGAAGCGACAGCCTGGTGCGTTCGCCTGGGAGCCCATACACTTCCGGGCGATGAGTGAGCTTCATGGACCGGACTCGATTCGTTGGCTGGGCCACGCGACGGCGCTGATCGAGCTGGGCGGCGCGCGCTTTCTCACCGATCCAGTGTTGTCGCGATTCGTCGGCGTGGTGGTGCGCCGCCTCGCGCCCCCGCCGCCGCACGTCCGGGAGCTGGTGCCGCTAGAGGGAATCCTCGTCTCACACGCTCACTACGATCATCTCGACTTGCCGAGCTTGCGCGCGCTTCGCCGGGCGAGCGGCGATCGTCCGCCGCCGGTGGTGGTTTCGACGGGCTACGCCGATTTGGTCGAACGCGCCGGCTTCCCCGACGTCCGCGTGATCGGCTGGTTCGAGAGCACCGTGCTGCCGTGTGGTGCGCGCGTGAGCGCGATCCCCGCCACGCATTTCGGCGGTCGTGCTCCATGGCGGCGGCGCACCGGGTATGCGGGCTTCGTGGTCGAGCATCACGGGCTCGGCGTGATGTTCTCGGGCGACACCGGTGCGTGCGATCGCTATGCGGAGGTGGGCGAGCGTTTCTCGCTGGACGTGGCGCTGCTACCCATCGGCGCTTATTCGCCGCCGCCGTTCCGCCGCTTTCACATGGCACCTGAGGACGCCCTCGATGGGCTTGCGGCGCTCGGTGCCCGCTATCTGGTGCCCATCCATCACGCGACATTCCGGCTTTCGGCCGAACCGATGGGAGCGCCCGCGCGGCGCCTCGAGCGGCACGCGCGAGCCCGCCACGTCGATCCGCGGGTGAAGCTCTTGCGACCGGGTGATCGCTTCGCGATCCCGTCGCGATGACGGGCACGTCTCTCGGTCGCCAACCACGGACTGGGCAACTCCGACCTCGATGGGTACGTGACATTCATCTTCTCGCTGGGTTCACGTAAAAGCCTGCGCAGTCGTCGAAGGCAACGATCTAGGCTCGTGAACGACGAATCTCCAGCGAGCATCGCGTCTGGAAAGCCTCGATTCATCTGGTCGGTCGTCGCAGCCAGCTTCGGGGTTTGTGGATGGCTCATCATCGTGCCGGTGATCGACAAGTTCTTCGTTGCGCTCTCGCTAGACATGTCGATGCTCCCATTGATGCCTGGCGTTCTCATTGTGTCGCTATTCGGCGGCGATCCCCTTGATGCCAGTAGAGTGCAGATGTTTGCCGCGAACTTTCCCGTCTACTCCCTTGTCGTTCACCTCGTGCGCCTCGCCCGGTATCAACGGGCGGGGGCTGCGCACCCGGGAGTAGGTGACACTAGGAAGTAGGGGGTTGGCGACACTCACGTTCCGTGATGCCACGCGACGTTTCGAGGGGTCTCGATCGCGTCGCCCGCGCGCCAGCCGGAAGCGCGCACCGCGAACGCCCGCGGCTCACGCTTCCTCGCGGTGTTGCGCCCCCAACCACCCCCCGGAATCGGGATGCACTCGGTGGTCACCGTCGTTGCAGCGCGCCTCCATCGGCTACGCCGAAGGCGTTGCTCGCAACGCGGTCGCCCGCCCCGCTACACTCGATCGCACGTGATCGCAGCGAAGGAGAAGAACGGATGATCTTCCACGTGGTGCTCGATCCCCCCGATGAGAAGGGCTGGATCGTGGTGCGTTGCCCGGCGCTTCCGGGATGTGTGTCGCAGGGCAACACGGAGAAGGAAGCGCTCGACAACATCAAAGAAGCAATCGTCGGTTGGCTCTACGTCGAGGATCAACGCGCAATGGCTGCCGAGCCGCGCAAGCGCAGCCGACGGGCTCCCGTCGCCGTCGCGGTGTGAGCGCTCGACGTGGGCAAGCTCGGTAACATCTCCGCGAAGGACGCCGTGAAGGCGTTTCGCAAGGCGGGCTGGCAGCCCATGGTGCAGGTCGGCAGCCATCTCCATCTCGTGAAGCCCGGCCACCGTGCACACCTCTCGATCCCGATGCACCGCGAGCTCGCGGTGGGCACGCTGCGCTCGTTCATTCGCGACGCGGGGATGACGGTCAACGAGTTTCTCGCGCTGCTTTGACGGGGAACGCGCTCGCGACCGCAGCGTAGTCAGCTCGGTCGCGTTCGCTCGGGTCGCTCGCTCGACGCAAGTCCTGCTTCGACCGCTGCGCTGTCTGACCCCGCGCCCAAGATCGTCACCGAGCGTCAAGGGTGTGCCGGATTGTCTCGCGTCGGCGGCCGCGGTCACCGGTGGCGGTCGCTACAACTCGCCGGATCGACTGAGCTTCGCGGCGACGTTCGAAACCCATCACTTGGCACTCGTCCTGCTGCTCTCCGGAACGGGTCGAGTCGGGGGAGACGGGAGCGCAAATCGTGGCGTTCGAAGCATGTGAGATCCGGCTGCAGCGCGTGTTGCGCTTGTCCGCGAAGGCGATGCTCGTCGTCGCTTTCGGGATGTTCGCAGGCTGCAAGGTGTGCACGGACATGCCGCTGGACAATCCGTGGAACACGGACATCTCTGGCTATCCCGTGGACTCGAACTCGGCGAACTACATCGCGGCCATGGGTGCCACCAAGACGCTCCACGCCGACTTCGGCACGGTGTGGAACGGCGCCCCCAACGGCATTCCGTACGTCGAGGTTCCGGCATCTCAGCCGCGCGTGCCGGTCTCGTTCTACTATCCCGACGAGAGCGATCCCGGGCCGTATCCCATTCCACCCGACGCACCCATCGAAGGTGGTCCCAACGGCAACGGCGATCGCCACGTGCTGGTCGTCGATCGCGAGCGTTGCGAGCTCTGGGAGCTCTACGACGCGCATCCGGTGAACGGCGGCACCTCCTGGACTGCGGGCTCGGGTGCGTACTTCGATCTCGCGAGCAACGCGCTCAGGCCCGACTACTGGACGTCGGCGGACGCTGCGGGTCTGCCGATCTACCCAGGATTGGTTCGCTACAAGGAGGTCGTGGAAGAGGGTGTGATCGACCACGCCCTGCGTTTCACGGTGTCGAAGTCCCAGAAGGGCTTCATCCATCCCGC
Source organism: uncultured bacterium (assembly GCA_964447125.1). Classification (GTDB taxonomy): domain Bacteria; phylum JADJOY01; class JADJOY01; order JADJOY01; family JADJOY01; genus JADJOY01. The sequence goes on from CAYUSL010000069.1 coordinate 5,038, forward strand.
GACGCACTACGCGTCGAGCTCCACCAACGCGAACTATGCGCCGATGGGGCTTCGGCTGCGCATGAAGTCCGGCTATAGCTGCTCGTCGCTCAGCAGCGAGGTGCAAGTGATCTGCACCGCGCTCAAGACGTACGGGATGTTCGTCGCCGACAACGGCAGCGATTGGTACGTGAGCGGTGCCCCCGATTCCCGTTGGAGCGACGACAACCTCCACGATCTTTCGTCGATCCCGGGCAACGCGTTCGAAGTCGTCACGACCGGCCCGATCATCTACTGATGCGGCGCCGCCGCCGAGCGTCCCGCGCCTTCACGGCGCGTCGGCGCGGATGCTAGCGTGCCGCGCGCGCAGCCGGGCGATGGTGCTCGCGCGCACGGAGCAGCGACGGCGGATGCGAACGATCGGCGAGCGAGTTCGTCTGACGGAGATCGGCTGGGACAAAGACCTCGTCCACGAGATCGTGAACGAGCCCGTGCCCGACGCCACCGGCGACAAGGTGCTGGTGGAGGTCGAGGCCTGCGGTGTTTGCTACCGCGACTTGATCGACCGTTCCGGCCGTTTCCCGTTCTTGCAGACACCGATCACCCCCGGCCACGAGGCGGCGGGCCGGGTCGTGGACGTCGGCCCCGACGTGCAGCGTTGGAAGGTCGGCGATCGTGTCGCCTCACTGCATCGCGATTACTGCGGCAACTGCGACGCCTGCCAGCGGGGCGACACCTGCTTCTGCACCCGCGCGAGCTGGGTTCTCGGCTTGCTCGCCGACGGTGGCTACGCCCGCCACCTGCTGGTTCCCGAGAAGGCTCTATACCCCGTGCCGCGTGAGCTCACTTCCGCTCAGGCCGCCGTGCTCCATTGCACGTACGGCTCGGCATGGCGGGGGCTGGTGGTGGCCGGCGGCCTTCGCAAGGGCGAGCGCGCGCTCGTCACGGGTGCCAACGGCGGCGTGGGTGCGGCGGGTGTCGAGCTCGCGGCGCGCCTCGGCGCGACGGTGACCGCGGTGGTGCGCGACCCCCGGCACACCGCTCGCCTCACGGCGCTCGGTGCCCACGATGTGATCGTGGATCGCGACGGCAGCTTCCACAAGCATCCGTCGCTCGAGCGGGCCGACGTGGTCCTCGAGTGCGTGGGGAAGGCCACGTTCAATGCGTCGTTGCGCAGTCTCGCCGTGGGTGGCCGCATGGGGCTCGTGGGGAACATCGATCCGGAGCAAGCGTCACTCAATCTGGGCTTCGTGATCGTGAACGGGCTTTCGATTCGGGGGCCGGGCGGCTGCACGCCCAAGGACATCGACGGCATCGTCGCGCTCCACCGCGAGAAGCCGCTCGAGTTCCTCATCGACCGCACGCTGCCGCTGGCGCAGGCGGATGACGCGCAGCGGCTGGTTCGCGCCGGTGGTCTCGAAGGCCGTATCGTGCTCGTGCCGGGCGCTTGAGCGTCTCGGACGCTGCCTCGGTCAGCGCCATGGCGCCACACGAAGCCGTGACCACGATGCTCGTCTCACCTCCGGCCGATCGCCTGGTCTGGTCACCCGACGAGCTCGCCGGAAGACCCTGGATCGAGCGCACGGTGGTGCGCGCCGTCACCTGCGTCCACGCGCGCCGCTGGGCGAAGGCGCCGTTTCTGGTGTGGGTGCACACCTTCACGAACTGGTTTGCATGGCGCTTCGTGGGGCGGGTGCTGCGGGTGCAGCATGGCGAGCGGCTCGGTGCGATCACCGGCGATCGCCCGGTGGTGGTGATGGCGAACCACCTCACGTTCTGGGATCTCTACATCCTCTCGGCGGTGCTCTACCGCCGCACGAGCGTGTGGCGAGACTACTATTTTCCGGTGCGCGCGCGATTTTTCTACGAGAGCCCGTTCGGCTTCTTGATCAACGTGCTGTTCGCCGGCCTCACCATGTTCCCACCTTTCTTTCAGAGCGACGGCGCGCGCAGGCTCGATGTCGAAGCGCTGCGCATCCTCGATCGGGTCGCTGGGCGGCGCCGGGCGCTGGTGGGGTTTCACCCGGAAGGCACGCGCAACAAGAGCGGCAACCCGTATCAGCTCTTGCCGGCGCGCGCCGCCACCAAGCGCGTGCTGCTCACGGCGCGCCGGGCCGGGTCGGTGGTGATACCGATTTTCATGAACGGTCTCGACGGCGCCATGCACCGGGCGTGGTGGAAGAACCTGCGCCAGAGCGAGGTCATCCATGTGATGATCGGCGACCCCATCGAACCCGGAGCCCTTCTGGCTGAATGCGAAGCGAACGATACCGATCCCGTGGCTCGGCTCATGGATGTGCTTCACGCCCTCGGCGCCGAGGAGCGAGCGCTGCGCGACGCGGCGACGATGCCGCGCCCGACGCCATGAGGAGCGCTCGCTCGGAGCTGGCGGCGCTCGCGCTGGCGCTCGGAGTGCTCGTCACGGCCGGCTGCGGCTCGAACGCGTCGCACGTTGCCCCCGTCGAGGATCCCTCGCCACTTCCCGCCGAGCCGGGCTTCGCCCTCGAGCGGCTGGTGAACCCACCGGCGAGCTACGGCCCATGGGTGCGTTGGTGGTGGCCGGGAGACGACGTCGACGATGCCGAGCTCGCCCGCGAGGTCGACGTGCTCGTCGATGCAGGCTTCGCTGGCGCCGAGATTCAGGCGTTCAACGCGGCCCTCGACCCGAACGCCGACGGCGCGGAGATCTCGAGACGGCTTTCATACGGCACACCCTCCTTCTACGCGCACCTGGCCACGGTGCTGGCGCGCGCGGAAGCCCGCGGGCTGGCGCTCGATCTGACGCTCGGCTCGGGCTGGCCTGTGGGCGGCGCGCACGTGACCCCCGAGTCCTCCATTCAAACCTTGCTCTGGAGCGAGGACGCCGTCGATGGGCCGGGCGCGGTGACGCTCGATCTGAGCCACCCCGACAAGCCGATCTTCTACCTCGTCGCGCAGATTCTTCAGTTGGCTGGCGAGCCCCAGGCGCGCTGGGAGGGCGACCGCGCCGAGCGCGTGGCCGCGCTCGCGTACCGCGTCACGGGCAGTGGCCGTTCCTCGAATCCGCTGGATCTCGCTGACGCCATCGAGCTCGATCCCGGTTCGGCGGTCGATCTCACCAGCCACGTCGCCGCCGACGGCACGCTCACCTGGAACGCACCCGAGGGCCGCTGGCAGGTGATCGCGTTTTTCCGCGCTCCCGACGGCGAGTATCCGCTGCTCAACGCCGAGCCCGAGTCGGGTTACGTGGTCGATCATCTCGACGCGGGCATCGTGCGCGACGAGCTCGAGTTCCACCTGGGAGAGCGCACCGGCCTCGGTCTGGCGGGGGGCGGGTCCGTTCGCGCGATTTTCGACGACAGCCTCGAGCTCAAATCCGAACGTCACGTCACCGCGGACTTCGTGCGCGAGTTCCGCCGTCGGCGCGGCTACGACCCCACTCCGTGGCTTCCCGCGGTCGTGGTTCCGGGGGCCGACAACTACGTCTTCGAGGCGGCCGCGTTGCAGGCGGGAGCGCCGTTTCGCTTCGGCGAGGGTGACGAACGCGTGCGACACGATTGGTCGCAGACGGTCTCGGATCTCTTCGTCGAGCGCTGGTACGGCACGATGCGCGCGTGGAGCCACGAGCGGGGCCTGGCCTTGCGGGCCCAGCCTTACGGCGCGGCGTTCGATGTGTTGCGCGCCGAAGGTACGGCCGACGTTCCGGAGACCGAGCAGCTCTACGCCGGGGGCAGCGAGCTGGCGCTGGCGATGGCTTCGTCAGCAGCAGCGCTTTACGGTCGGAACCTGGTCTCGGCCGAGACCATGCCCTGGGCGGGGCGGGACTTCCTCACCACGCCCGCGAAGATGAAGCTCGCCGCCGACAAGCTCTTCGCGAGCGGCGTCAATCACGTGGTGTTCCACGGCTTTCCGTATCGCAAGGACGGTGGCTACGGCGAAGCGGGCTGGAATCCATTCTCGTCGCCGTGGTCCGGGTTGCTCACGTTCGCCTCGCACGTCGGCGAGACGGATCCCTATTTCGTCGATCAGCCTGCGCTCAATCGGTACCTGGCGCGTTGCCAATACGCGATGCGCCAAGGAGCGCCGGACGTGGACCTGCTCGTCTACTACCCGTGGCTAGGCTTCCCCTCGAACTACCAATTCGCCGAGGGGCACGACGAGACGCTCTTCACCGGTGCGTTGCCCGAGCTCGAGCCGCGTGCGGGCTTCGACCAGCTCTATCAGATCGGGCGGTTGCTCGGAGTCTCGGGAACCGATCCACGCGCCGCTTGGCTGGAACGCGTGTGGCCGCTCCTCGAAGGACTCGACGCACGCGGCATCACCTGGGCGTGGGTGAACGACGACAGCCTCGCCGTGGCCGAGCGCGCGGACAGCGCGCAGGTCACCATTCGGGGACGTACGTATCGCGGATTGGTGATCGCCGACGCGGCGACGATGGAGCCCGCTGCCGCGGAGCGCGTCGCCGCGCTGGCGGAAGCGGGTGTGCCGCTGCTGCTCGCGGCAGAGATCCCGACGCGACAGCCGGGATTCCACGATCTCGCGCGGGGCGATGCGCGAGTGAGCGCTGCGTTCGCACGTGCGGCGGTCGGGGCGCGCGTCGCTCGTACGCAGTCGCTGGAGGACGGTGCCGCATCGCTCGAGGCGAGCGGCTTCTCTTCGGCGTTTCGCTTCACGCCGTCGTCCACGGCGTTGCGGCAAGCGCGGCGCACGCTCGGCGCTGGGCGCTCACTCGTGTTCTTCTGGAATTCGTCGCGCGAGCGAGTCGTCACCGAGGTCGACGCCGCCGATTGTGCCGACCCGCACGCTTTCGATCCCTGGACGGGGCAGGTGACGCCGGCAGCGCTGCCGTTCTCCTTGGACTTGGCGGCGTGGCAGACGCGCTTTCTACTCTGCGGCGTGGACGCCTCCACGCCACCGGCGGCGGATGCGGTCGATCCGATCGCGGTGGCGGGCGAGGCACGGGGGCGCACGGCGCTCGATTCGTGGCAGCTCTGGGTCACGGGGCGAGACGTCGAAGGTGGCTCCTTCACAACCACGCTGGAAGCGCTCACGGATTGGCGCGAGATCGCTGCGCTCAGGCTCAGCTCGAGTCCCGGCGTCTACCGGACGAGCGTCGTGCGGCCCGCGCTTGCAAGCGGCGAGCGGGCCGTGCTCGCGCTGGGATGGCTGGTGGGTACCGCCGACGTTCGCATCAACGGTGGCGAGTCGCGACGACTGCGTTTCCCACCGTTCGAGCTGGACATCACCGACGCGCTGGTCGAGGGCACCAACGCGATCGAGGTCACGGTGACCGCACCGCTGCGCAATCGCTTCGTGGGCTACGGCGTCGCTGGTGATCCGGCTTACGCCCAGTTCGCTGGGCGTGCGGACGGCCTCGCCGCAGCCGGTATTGTCGGTCCGGCATCGCTCGAGATCCGCGGCGGCTGAGCCGCGAGCTTCCTCAGCCCACGTTCGGTGCGGCCTATCCTGAGACGCCGTCGACTCGCACCACTCGCTCGGTCAGCAGGGGCGCGTGCCCTGGGTGGCGTGCATCGAACGTCACGAGGTCGATGGCGTTCGCCGTCACGCGGATGGGCGGGGCGGCGCGATGCTGGGCGAGCGTCGCGGCGATCGGCGATGTGGAGCGCGTCGAGCGAAATCGGCCCACGGTGACGTGCGGTGTGTAGGTCTCGAATCGAATCTCTCGATGTTTCGTTGCGAGCGAGCGACGGAGGCTCGCGAGCCCGCCTCGAGGATCGTGCACGTCGAGAAAGGCGCAGGATGCGAAGGCGTTGGCGCCGCCGATCTCGAGCTCGATGGGAGCGCGGAGTGCCGCGCGGAGTGCGACGGCTTGCTCATCGAGGACGGACCAGGGGATGTCGTCGTCGTGACGGGGCGCGCCGCTACATGGAAAGCCCGCGACGAACGTGGTCACGTGCAAGTCGGCGGCGGGAATCGTTTCGATGGCGTCGCCGAGGGCCGTGCCGACGTCGGCCACCCGCGCAACCACCGAAGGCTCGTCGATTCGGATTGCCCACACGGCATAGCGCGCCCGCCCTCGGTGCCACGCTTCCTGTGCACCCGGTGTCGGCCCGAGCGTGTGGCTGCGCGACGTGAACGCGCGAAACGCCGCGTCGAAGTCGACGGGCCTGGCGCCGTTTCTCGCGACTGCGGCGTCGTATCCCTCAGCCGTGAGCGTCACGTGAAGGTCGTGGTGAGACGCGCGAGCGGCCAATCGCCGCTCACCTCGATCGTCACCACGTCGCCAGGCGCGAGCGCGCTCACGCCCTGGGGCGTCCCCATGAAGATCAAGTCGCCCGGTTCCAGCGTCATCACGGCGCTGGCGCAAGCGACGATCGCCGCTGGGTCGAAGATCATCAGTCCCAGCGAGGAGTCCTGACGGATCTCGCCGTTGAGCGTTCCGGTGATCCGCATGCGTTCGAGCGGGAAGGGGATCGGTGGCGTGACGCGAATCCAAGGACCTAGCGGACCGAAGCCGTCGAAGCCCTTGGCGCGTGCCCACTGGTCATCGCGCCGTTGCAGGTCACGATTCGACACGTCGTTCCCCACGGTGATGCCCGCGATGTAGCGCCATGCCTCGGATTCGGGGATCGAGCGTCCACGCTGGCCGACCACGAGCACCAGCTCGCTCTCCATGTCGATGCGCTCGAAGCCGCGCGGTAACGCCACCTCTGCGCCGTCGCCCACCAAGCACGAGGGCGGCTTGAAGAAGAGCAAAGGCTCCGCGGGAACCTCGTTCCCGAGCTCCTTCGCGTGGGCATGGAAGTTCCGGCCGACGGCGAGGATCTTGCTCGGTCGAACCGGCGGCAGAAGGGAGAGCGAAGCAACCGCTGCGCTCAGGCCACCGACGAGCGGCGCTGCCGGCACCTGGAAAGCGTCGCTCGCCGCGAAGGGATCGGCGATTTCCTCGGCGAGATCTGAGGGAGCGGGCGGGCCGCCCTCGGTGACCACTCGCATCGAGTGGATCGTGCCGTCGGCGACGGCGGCACGACCGATCCAGGTGACGGCGCCTCTGGCTTCGGTCACGGCAACGCGGCCTTGCACGCAGGTGCGAGCGTGGCCTCGTGCTTCTTGAGGCATTGCAGGATGCGCCCGTGACCCTTCTCGACGCCGGCGCAGTGCTTAGTGACGTCGGCGGCGCAAGCCTCCTGCATCGCGTCCTTCTTCTCTTCGACCTTCTGCTGGATCTCGGCCTTGGTGCCTTTGGCTTTCTCGACTTCCGCGCGGCAATCGCCGGTGAGCTTCGCTTCGTGCTCGGCGAGGCACTGCATCACGCGACCGCGACCGGACTGCACTCCCTTGCACAGTTTCTCCGCATCGTCGGTGCAGGCTTCCGTGACCTCGTCGTGACGCTCCTTCATTTGCTTCACGTGCGCCTTGCACTCGGACGAAAGCTCGTTCTCGTGGCTCACGAGGCATTTGAGGCGTCCGCCGCCTCCGGGTTTCACGTCCTTGCAGAATTTCGCGCGGTCGGCTGCGCAGGGGCTGGGCGGCGGCTCGGCGTTGGCGGTGGATGCCGTCCAAGCCAAGGCGGCGACGAGACACCAACCGAGGACGACGATGCGATGTCCATGGAATGCGTACATGCGGAGGCTCCTTCACGAATGAGTCGACGAATGCACCGGAACGTAATCGAGCAGCGATTCAGTGAGGAGGCGCGGATGTCGCTCGAGGGCTGCCGATGCCGTCGCTGATCACCCACGCCGTCGTGGCGGTCGGCGCGGTTCGCGCGAATCGAGGATCCCGTGCGACGGGCGCCGTCTATGCCGCTGCTGCGGCGCTGGCGTGTTTGCCGGATGCGGACGTGGTTGGGTTCGCGCTCCGCATTCCCTACGACCATCCGTATGGCCATCGAGGCATGACGCATTCGCTCGCATTCGCCGCGTTGGCGAGCTTGGCAGTCGCGCTCCCGTTGGCGCGGCGGCGACGCTTGGCGGCTGTGAGCGAACGCTTGTTTCCGCTTTGGCTGTTGCTCTTCGCCATTGCCGCGTCGCACGGTCTGCTGGACGCATTCACCAGCGGCGGGCGGGGCATCGCGCTCGGCTGGCCGTTCTCGAACGAGCGCTTCTTCGCGCCGTGGCGGCCGATCCTGGTCTCGCCGATCGGCCTCGACCGGTTTCTGACCGTGCGCGGCGTCCGCGTGCTCGTCTCCGAAGCGTTCTGGGTATGGCTACCGCTCGCGGTGTTGCTGGGGGCTGCGGAGACGGCACGACGCGTGCGCGCCCGGGTCGCGCGCAGCGCGACCTCCCCGATGCCGTCGTTAGACTGCGGCGCAGAGGAGGGCTTGCTCGATGACCGAGCTTCGGAAGCTCAGTGAATACGAGGCGAGCGCGCATCTCGCGGAGGTGCCCGGCTGGTCGATTCGCGACGGCAAGCTTCATCGCGCGATCGAGTTCCGCGACTTCGTGGAAGCATTTGGATTCATGGCGCAGGTGGCGCTCGTCGCGGAGCGGATGGACCATCACCCCGAGTGGTCGAACGTGTACAAGCACGTCGTGATCGATCTCTCGACTCACGACGTCGGCGGCTTGAGCACGCGCGACTTCCGCCTCGCCGCACAGATCAACAACCTGCTCCCACGCGCGTGACGGCCTGGCGAGCTCGCACTCGACCTGATGCTGGAGACGGTCACTCGGCGCGCCGACGCCCGTGCCGACCTCTACGCACGTCCTCGCAGCGGGCTGCATCAGCCCGCGCGGAAGCAGCGACTGGAAGAGCAGCCCGAGTCAGCGAGCGCGTCGCATCCGGCTAACGGATGCCGCCGCGGCCTAGGTCCTTGAACGCGACGTTCTTGTCGATGCGGTCTTCGCGCGGCAGTCCGAGCACGGTCTCGGCGACCACGTTCTTCTGGATCTCGTCGGTGCCGCCGGCGATGTGAAGCGCGGGTGCGAACAGGAACTGGTTGACCCAGTGGCCCTGCCGGAGCATCGCGTCGGGGCCGGAGAGGCGAAGCCCGAGGTCTGCGGCCTTCGTCACCACCCGCGCGATGCCGAGCTTCATCACCGAAGCCTCGGACGTCGGGTCCATTCCCGCACCCATCTTGGTGATGACGCGCGCGTTCAGAAGCTCGAGGGTCTTGGCCCACGTGTAGAGCCGCGCCAGGTCGTCGCGCAGCACGGGGTCGAGGCGCGGCGCATGGGCACGTGCGTGCTCGGCCAGCGTCTCGAACTTGAACATGCGCTCGATGCCGCCCATCGCCATGCGCTCGTTCATGAGCGTGGTCATCGCCGCGGCCCAACCCCCGCCCTCGGGGCCGAGACGTGAGGAGTCGGGGATGCGCACTTCGTTCAGGAACACCTCGGTGAAATGCGAGCTACCGGTCATCTGCCGGAGCGGCCGCACCTCGATCCCGGGCGTCTTCATGTCGATCAGGAAGTACGTGATGCCTTTGTGCTTGGGCACGTCGGGGTTGGTGCGCGCCAAGAGGATCCCGAGATCCGCGAAGTGGCCGCCCGAGCACCACACCTTCTGTCCGTTCACGATCCACGAATCGCCGTCTCGAACGGCGCGCGTCGAGATGCCGGCGAGGTCCGAGCCCGCGCCCGGCTCGCTGAAGAGCTGGCACCACACCTCGTCGCCACGCAGCATCGGTGCCAGGTAGCGGGCGCGTTGCTCGTCGTTGCCGTGCCCCATGATCGTGGGACCGGTCATGCCGATGCCGACCACGAAGATCGACTCGCCGAGCCCCACCCGCGAGAGCTCCTGATTCCACACGATCTGCTCGATCGGACCGAGTCCCTTGCCGCCGAAGTCGGCAGGCCAGGTGATCGCACCCCAACCGTTGTCGAAGAGGGTCCGCTGCCAGGCCTTCGAGAGCCGCAACATCCGTTCGTCGTCGAGGTCCTCGGCGTAGTAGTCCCAGCGCTCGCTCGGCGCGTGCTGCTCCAGAAACGCGCGTGCCTCGGCGCGGAAGGCGGCTTCTTGGGGGGAATCGCGGAAGTCCATGGGTTCACTCCGTGACACGGCGAATGCGGGTGGTCCGCACGGCTCTCGGCAGAGGCGAGTCGGCGCGTTGTCGCGCCGACTTGCGGGTGGGGCCCCGCCGAGACCGCGCTCTTGGCGGGGCGGGGGGCTGGAACAGCCCCCCGGGGAAGCTCAGTCGTTCGCGATCTTGAGGGCGCGCTTCGGGCAACCGAGGACGGCGGCCTCGATCTTGGGGCGCAGAGTCTCGTCCGGGATCTCGACCTTGAGGTGGAGGTTGTCGTTGGCGTCGAGGCGGAAGACCTCGGGCGCTTTGCGACAGCACACCGCGTTCGCTTCGCAGAGGTCGTAATCGATCAGGATCCGCATCGCGTGCGCTCCTCGGGCTCGAATTCACGTAGACAACTTCGTCACGAGCACCGATACTAGCACCGAAGTGAAACATGTTCTACTTTGCTTCGCACGTCACGAATCGCGGCTGACGCAGGCGGAAACGACCCTGTCGCCGGATCTGTTGCTCGCCGCGAAACACCGCCATCGCCGTCTCGAGGAGCACCGATGTACGTCGGGCTGAAACCTGAGCACGAAACGTTGCGCGATCAGTTGCGCGCCTACTTCACGGAGTTGATGACGCCCGCGTTGGCCGCAGAGTGTGCCGTCTCCGAGGGCGGCGGCCCCGAGTACATGAAGGCGCTCAAGAAAATGGCCAAGGACGGCTGGCTGGGAATCGGCTGGCCGAAGGAGTACGGCGGGCAGGGGCGCTCCGCCATCGAGCAATACATCTTCGCCGACGAGTGCCAGCGCTCGGGATACCCGTTCCCGCTGCTCACCGTGGGTACCGTCGGACCGACGATCATGATGTACGGCAACGACGAGCAGAGGGCGGAGTATCTGCCGCGCATCCTTCGCGGAGATCTGCATTTCTGCATCGGCTACAGCGAGCCCGGCGCCGGGACGGACCTCGCCTCCCTCAAGACTCGGGCGGTGAAGGACGAGAAGACCGGCGAGTGGGTGATCAACGGCCAGAAGATCTTCACCAGCCTGGCCCAGTTCGCCGATTACGTGTGGCTCGCGGCGCGCACCGATCCGGAGGCTCCGAAGCACGATGGCATCACGATCTTCATCGTGCCGACCAACGCAGCGGGCTTCCGCTGGACGCCCATCCACACGGTGGGCGACGTGACCACCACCGCCACCTACTACGACGACGTGCGCGTGCCCGCTTCGGCCATCGTGGCGGGCGAGGGGATGGGCTGGGCGCTGATCGTGAACCAGCTCAATCACGAGCGCATCTCGCTCATGTCGGTCGGGCTCATGGAGCGGCTCTACGAGGAGACGCTCGACTGGGCGCGCAGCAACCGTAAGCCGGACGGCGAGCGCGTCATCGACGAAGGCTGGGTGCAGCTCAACCTCGCGCGCGTCCGCTCCAAGATCGAGATCCTGAGGCTCTTGAACTGGCGCCAGCTCTGGAACGTGACCCGCGGCGAACCCATGAACTACGCCGAGGCTTCCACGGTGAAGGTCTACGGAAGCGAGACCTACATCGACGTCTACCAGCTCTTGCTCGAGGTGTTGGGCGCCGAAGGGCTGATCCGTCGCGACTCACCCGGGGCCTTGGTCCGCGGCCACGTCGAGCGCATGTATCGCGCGATGCTCATCCTCACCTTCGGCGGCGGCACCAACGAGATCCAGCGCGAGCTGATCGCGATGGCCGGCCTCGCGATGCCTCGCAGCAAGCGCTGAGCACTGCGCCGCTCACGGAGATCGCCCCCATGGATTTTTCGTTCAGCGAAGAGGAAGTCGCGCTCGAGGATCTCGCGACGAAGATCTTCGACGGCTGTGTGCGGGTCGAAGATCTGCGCGCGATGGAAGCCGGCGCCGAGTGGTTCCATCGCAAGCTCTGGGACGAGCTCGCCAAGGCCGGTCTGCTCGGCGTCTCGCTTCGCAGCGACGTCGGCGGCGGTGATATGAGCTTTCTCGCCACGGCAATCCTGCTCCAGCAGGTGGGCCGGACCGTGGCGCCGATCCCGCTCTTGCCCACGCTCGTGATGGGTGCGCTGCCCATCGATCGATTCGGCAGCCCGGCACAGCGCGAGCAGTGGCTGCCCGGCGTGGTGAGCGGTGAGATCGTGCTCACGGCGGCGCTGATCGAAGGCGCTCACGCCGATCCGCGCAAGCCCGTGACCACGGCCCGCCGCGACGGGAACGGCTGGAAGCTCGATGGCGTGAAGCTCGGCGTGCCCGCGGCGGCATTCGCGGCTCGGGTGCTGGTGCCGGCGTCCACCCCCGATGGCGGCGTCGTCGTCGCCCTCGTCGATCCGAAGGCCGCGGGCATCACGCTCGAGACCCAGATCCTCACCACCCGCGAACCGCATCACCGCGTGACGCTGGCCGGTGTCCGCGTGGATGACGGCGAGCTTCTCGGTGACGCCCAACGGGGCGCCGAGATCCTCGACTTCATCCTCGATCACACCACGGCTGGGCTCTGCGTGATGGAGGTCGGCTGCGCCGAGCGTGGCATTCGGCTCATGGCCGAGTACACGAGCCAGCGCGTCCAGTTCGGTCGCCCGATCGCCACGTTCCAGGCGGTGGCCCAGCGCGCGGGTGACGCTTACATCGACGTCGAAGCCGTGCGGCTCTCGGCCTGGCAAGCGGCGTGGCGTCTGTCGGAAAACATCCCGGCGACCGACGAGCTTCTGATTGCCAAGTTCTGGGCCGCAGAGGGTGGGCACCGGGCGCTCTACGCCGCCCAGCACCTCCACGGCGGCATCGGTGTCGACACCGATTACCCGCTCCATCGCTATTACCTGTTGTCGAAACACATCGAGCTCACCCTGGGCAGCGCCAAAGTGCAGCTCGCCCGTCTGGGTGCACGGCTCGCGAACACGGGTTCGAGCGCGACTTCGGGCGCGCCTGGACGCGAGGCTCGCGCCGGCTGAGCCGGCGCCCCATCCGCATTCACGCGATCTTCAGGAGGATGTTCGCGATGCAGTTCAATCTCGCCGATCTCTGGGAATGCGTCGTCGACCACGTGCCCGATCGCGAAGCGATCGTGTGCGGGCCACGCCGGCTCACGTTCAGCCAGGCCGAGGAGCGCTCCAATCGGCTGGCGCACGCGCTCGCCAGCCGCGGCATCGGCAAGGACGATCGCGTCGGCCTCTACCTCTACAACGGCTCCGAGTACGTCGAAGGCTCGCTGGCGGCACACAAGATCCGCGCCGTGCCCATCAACGTGAACTATCGCTACGTCGAGGACGAGCTGCGTTACCTGTTCAAGGACGCGGGGCTCAAGGCACTCGTCTTCCATCGCGAGTTTGCGCCCAAGATCGCGGCGGTGAAGGCCGAGTTTCCTGCCCTCAGCGTGTTCTTGCACGTCGAGGATGGCTCCGCGGCGGACTCGAGCGCGCTCGGTTCCATCGAGTACGAGGCGGCGCTCGCCGCTGCATCGCCGGCGCGCGATTTTGCCGAACGCTCTGCGGACGACCTCTACGTGCTTTACACCGGCGGCACCACGGGCATGCCGAAGGGTGTGATGTGGCGCCAGGAAGATCTCTTCATGGCGGCGTTGGGCGGCGGCAACATCGGCGGCCCGCCACTCGAGAAGCCCGAAGAGATCGGCCCCAAGTCCTGCTCGCGGCCGCAGTTCATCATGATCCCCGCGGCGCCGCTCATGCACGGCTCGGCGCAGTGGGCGGCCTTCATCGCGCTCTATTCGGGCGACAAGATCGTCATTCCCACCGGCAAGAAATTCGATCCGGACCTGATCTGGCGGCTGGTGGGCGAGGAGAAGGTGAATCAGTTCGCGCTCGTCGGTGATGCGATGGCGCGGCCTCTCGCCGAGCAGCTCGCCAACAACCCCGGCAAGTACGACACCTCGACGCTCTTCGTCGTGGGCTCGGGCGGCGCGGTGTTCTCGCAGGCGGTGAAGAAGCAATTCCTGGATCAGCTTCCCAACGCCATGATCTTCGACGGCTTCGGTGGATCCGAGGTTGGACACCAAGGCACCGGAACCGGCGAGGCGGCGGCGCCGCGGTTCCGCGTCGACGAGCGCACCGGAGTCTTCGATCCGGCGACCATGGAGCCGATCGAGCCCGGGTCGGGGAAGGTGGGTCGCCTCGGTAAGTGCGGCCACATCCCCCTCGGGTATTGGAACGATCCCGAGAAGACCGCGAAGACCTTCTTCACCATCGGCGGCAAGCGCTGGGTGCT
>CAYUSL010000070.1:0-18930 GCA_964447125.1 uncultured bacterium
CGGTCGGCCTCACCGATTGGATCAATCCCTTCCTGGAGATCCAGTTCGCCGACGTCCGCACCACGCTGAAACCGTCGGCGAAGTTCGGGGGCACGCTCGCGGCGCTTGGTTTGAGCGACTACGACGACTTGGTGAAGGTGATCGAGGCGTTGGGACGGCCGGCGCCGAACGAGGTCTTCGACACCGAGGGTCTCGAGTTCGAGGACATCCAGACCGGGGTCTCCACCAACTGGTATCACGGTCCCGAGCTTTCGCTCGGCAACACCTTCAGCATGTTCCTCCCCACGGGGAAGATTGCGAACCCCAACAACGACATCAATTTCGCGCTCGGTCCCGAGCTCGACCGCGGTTCGGGTGCCTACCAGCTCCTCTTGGTGTCGAACGTCGACTACCGGCCGGAGTTTCTCGGCAAGCGGATCGTGTTCTCCGCCGAGTGCGACTACAAGTACTCGTTCTCGTACAGTCGCCCCTCGCCGACCACCTTCACCGCGCCCAACCAGGTGCTGGCGGCGCTGCTCGACGCGATCGGCTTCGAGAGCAACCTCTTCCCCGATCTGACCAACATCCCGCCCACGTTCCGCTGGACGCCGGGACAGAGCGTCGATCTCCTGGGTTCGGTGAGCGTCGATCTCGACTGGGTGGGGCTCGGAGTCCAGTACGGCTTCAACCACTCGGGCGAGGTGAAGATCGGCTCCAGCTCGCCCGAATTCGTCGAGTTGGTGGAAGCCCTCGAGCTCACCGGCATGTCGGAATCGCACGGGCTCTCGTTCACGGTGGCACCCAACACGCTCAAGCTCGGGCTGCCGTTCTTGCTCGGCATCGTTTACGAGTATCCGGTGGCGGGCATCAACTCGATCGCCTTCACGCCGTCGCTGCGCGTCATCACCCAGTTCTTCCTGCCGTTCTGGTGAGCAGCGCACGCGCGCTCCCGTGGCGCTCGCGTCACGGGGGCGCAATACTCATTTCCACGACCGACCACTCTCACCCCCCGAAGGGAGGACGATCATGGCTCGACGCTGCGTGCTCGCGATCCTCGTGGCCGCCTCGGTGCTCGGTACCTCCTCCCTGCCTTGCAGCGCATCCCTCGGAAGCGACCCCCTCGCCAAGACGGTGTCCATCGACGCTCAGGACGCTCACCTCGCCAACATCCTGCGGATGATGGCCGAGGACACCGGGCTCAACGTCATCCTGGATCCCGCCGTCGATCGCAAGATCACGCTCAAGCTGGGAAACGTGACGTGGCGGCAGTTCCTCGATCTCTCGCTGAAGCTTTACGGCTTGCGCGCCGAGTACGAGGGGAACGTGGTGCTGGTCGCGCCGAGCGATTCGGCGGCGTTCCGCGCCACGGAGCCGCGCCGCGATACCTCGCCCGTCGAAACCCGGATGGTCCGCGTGCGCTACGCGGACGGCAAGAATCTGGCCGCGATCCTGACGCATTCCGTGCTGAGCACGGATGGAAACGTGTCGGTCGACGAGCGCACCAACACGCTCATCATTCAGGACCACCCCCAGCGGATCGCCGAGGCCATCCGGCTCATCGGCCACGACTGAACGGCCGTACGGGAGAGCCCGCGCGCGAGGCGGGTGCGCTCACGGGTCGATGCGCGCCGCGAGAGCCTTGGCTCCCCGGGTGTCGAGAAGCTCACGCGCCTTGCGCACCAGTGTCGTCGGGCCGAACGGCTTTTGGAGTAGTGCGCCTGCACCCTCGAAGGCGCCGTGTGCGACCAGCGTGTCGCCCACGTACCCGGAGATGAAGAGGACCTGGATGTCGGGGAAGCGCTCGACCAAGCGCCTCGAGAGCTCGTAACCGTTCATGCGGGGCATCACCACGTCGGTGATGAGCAGCTCGAGGGACGCGCCGATGGATTCGCAGAGCGTCAGCGCCTCGTCCGGGCTGGCCGCTTCGAGGACCCGATACCCCTGCGCACGCAACGCCATCCCCGCCACCCGCCTCACGACCTCCTCGTCCTCGACGATGAGGATCGACTCGCTCCCGGTGAGCGCCGCGGTCGTGGGGGGGGGCTGCGGCACCTGGCGTGCGGCATCGGAGATTCGCCGGAGGTAGATCCGGAATGCGGTCCCCCGTCCGACCTCACTCGTCACCTCGATGTATCCGCCGTTCTGCTCGACGATGCCGTAGACGGTGGCGAGCCCCAGCCCGGTGCCGTGTTCCTCGTCCTTCGTGGTGAAGAAGGGCTCGAAGATCCGTGACATGGTCTGCGGATCCATCCCCTCACCCGTGTCACTCACCGTCATCAACACGTACGGCCCGGCCTCGAGCCCGGGGTGTGCGTTCGCCTGATCGTCGCCCACGTCGACGTTCGCCAGCTCGATGGTGAGGGTGCCGCCGCGCGGCATCGCATCTTTGCCGTTCACCACCAGGTTGACGATCACTTGCTCGAGCTGTGTCGGATCGATCCAC
Organism: uncultured bacterium; assembly: GCA_964447125.1. GTDB lineage: Bacteria > JADJOY01 > JADJOY01 > JADJOY01 > JADJOY01 > JADJOY01. Next base: position 2,423 of record CAYUSL010000070.1, read on the forward strand.
ACCGCGCCCAGATCGTTCGATGTGTGCGTGACGATGTCGATGTGCTCGCCGATCAGGTGTCGCAGCATGCGCTCGGCGTGAGTCAGGGTCTCGCTCAAATTCACGACCACCGGTGCGATCGGTTGACGGCGGCTGAACGCGAGGAGCTGGCGGGTGAGCTTCGCGGCGCGTGTGCCTGCCTCGCGGATGCCGGCGAGGTGCTCGCGGATGGGATGGCCCTCCGGCAGCGCGAGCAGCGCCATCTCCGACTGAATCATCACGGCCGTGAGGAGGTTGTTGAAGTCGTGGGCGACCCCGCCGGCCAGTCGTCCCATCGCCTCCATGCGCTGCGACGAGGCCAGTCGTTGCTCGAGCACGGTGCGATCGGTGACGTCGCGGAAGAAGCCGGTCGTGAAGGTGCCGCCGCTGGCACGCCAGCGCGCGAGCGAGGCTTCCATCGGGAATGCGTTGCCGTCGGCACGGATGCCGGAGAGCCGCTCGATCACGGGGAATCCGCGAGTGGTGAGCTCGCCGTCGGTGGGCTCCGGCGGCGCGAGGTGTGACCGGTCCTGCTGTGTCACGAGCGTTCCGACCGAGCGGCCGATCGCGTCCACCCGCGAACGCCCGAAGATGCGTTCGGCGGCCGGGTTCCAGTCCACGATGGCACCGCCGTCGTCGAACGTCACGATGGCGTCGTGGGCGGTATCCGACATCGCCCGCAAGCGCTCCTCCGAAGCGCGCAGCGCGGCGTCGGCGCGCTTGCGCTCGGTCACGTCGCGCAACGACGCTAGGTGTGCCGGCCGCCCGTCCCACTCGATGTCGACGACGCGCATCTCGACGCTTCGGTCCACTCCGATCTGGATCTCCGCGCACTCGCCACCCATCACCGGCGCTCCGAACGGATGGCCTCGCAGGTCGTCGAGCGAGAGCCCGAAGATCGAGGCCGCCGCCGGGTTCGCGAAACGCACCAATCCGGCCGCGTCGACCACCACCATGCCGTCCGCGCTGCGGTGGATGACGCTGCGAAACTGCGTCTGCGCCTGACTGAGGTCGAGGGTGTTGCGGAGCACCTCACCGAGAAACACAGGTGAGGCGTCGTTCTTGGAGACGTAGCCATAAACCTGTTTGGCGAGCCCAACGCCACACATCTCGGCGTAGCTGCGCGAAGACAGCACGATCATCGGCACGCCGGGAGCGGCCGCGCGCACCGCGGAGATCACCCGTGCCGGCGAGGCATCGGGCAGACAGACGTCGAGCACGATGACGTTGATCTCGGCGAAGCGCAGGCATTCCAGGGCTTCGCTGAGGCACGAGCAATGGATGATCTCGAGCGATCCTCGTGGCGTCCGCTCGGATGCCATCCGCTCCACGACGCGCGCGAACCAGTCCGCGTCGACCAAATCGTCTTCGACGTGGAGGATGCGTGCCTTGCCGACCGACGACGGCTCGGGCTGCATCACGACTCCTTCTTGAATAGTTGTCCGACCCGCTCGATTTCACCTAGCGGTATCTGTGTGGGGTTCCCTGCGAGGATTCCCACCACGTTTCGGAATGGCCGGCCGATGTGCATGCCGTCCCCATCGATCGTGAACTCGCGAATGTCCTTGTCGTGGCGAGATCCGCGCATCTTCAGCACCGCGACGCCGCGTCGCATCTCTCCATTGATCTCGACGTACCGTAACAGGATGATCGAATCCGTAACGGTGGAAATGTGTGCTTCCGTAACCGACGTTCCACCCATCAGCGTGGCGCTCGTGGACGTGAGCAGCCCGGCGATGTCCTGGTGCTTGATGAACGAGGTGAGCCCGATCACGAACTCGCGGAATCCCTTGAACGAAGACACCCGCTCCAGCGCCGAGAGGCTGTCGACCGCCACACGGTCGGGCCGGTGCTCCCGGATCAGTTGCTTGATGCGGATCAGCGCGTCTTCGAGGCTCAGGGCTTCCGGATATTGGCAGACCACCCGCAGCGCGCCGTCGCGCTCCATCTGCTCGAAGTCGACGCCCCAGCCGCGAGCGTTGCGGAACAACTGTTCGCGACTCTCCTCGAACGCGAGCAGCAGACACCGCTCGCCTTGCTTGATGCCCCCCGCCATGAACTCGGTGACCATCAGCGTCTTGCCGGTTCCGGTGGCACCCGACACCAGCACGATCGAGTCGCGGAAGAAGCCACCGCCGCACATGTCGTCGAGCGAGGCGTTGCCGCTGGCAACGCGAAGGTTCGAAGAGCGCTGGGTCAGCTCCATCGCCGAAAGCGGCAGCACGACGATGCCTTCGTCGGGCATCACGGTGAACGGGAACTCGCCCTTTTGGTGTGTGGTGCCGCGGAATTTGAGGATCTCGACGGTGCGGCGGCGTTTCTCCTCGTCGAGGGCGTTGCGCAGGATCACGACGTTGTCGGCCACGAACTCCTCGACGCCGTAGCGGGCGATCTCGCCGTACTCGTGGGATCTCTCGGCGGTCATGAGCGCGGTCACGCCCATCGCGCGCAGCCCCACGGCGAGCCGGAAGAGCTCGTTGCGCACCAGGTTCGCGTCCGGGAAGCGGCCGAAGACGGCGGCCAGCGAATCGATCGCAACTCGGCGTGCCGAGACCTGACGCGCCGCAGACTCGATGCGCGCCACCAGCGCCCCGAAGTCGTACTCGCCGGTGATGATCGTGTCGGCATCGTCGGGTTGCGGCGAAGCGTCCACGAAGGCCCAGCGTTTCGCCGCCTCCCACCCGCCGATGTCCCAGCCGAAGCCGAGCATGTTGCGCCGGATCTCGGCGGGGGACTCCTCGAAGGTCACGAAGACGCCGCTCTCGTTCGACTGCTTGATACCCTCGACGAGGAAGTGCGTCGCGAACACGGTCTTGGCGCTGCCGGCGGTGCCGGAAACCAACGTGCAACGGCCGCGCGGCAGGCCGCCATTGGCGATCATGTCGAAACCGGTGATCCCGGTGCGGATCTTCTCGACCGTCTCGGGTGCGGTGGCAGAGGGCATCGATCGTTCTCCCGGGCTCAGCCCGACGTCTTGGACACCAGGTCCAGCCCCAAGAGCACGCGCTCGGAGTTGGACATGTCGCCGATGATCCGCCGCAGCGGGGGCGGTAGTTGCTTGATGAGCGTGGGGGTCGCCAGGATCTTCTCGTCCTCGGCGAGCTGCGGCCGCTCCAGTACGTCGATGATCTCGAGCTCGTAGAGACCCTGGAGATCTTCTTCGCAGATCCGCCGCAAGTTGCGAATCGCCGCCTCGGAACGCGAGGTGTGACCGGTCACGAAGAGCCTGAGCACGATCTTGACGTCCGTCATGGCTGCCTCTCGGGTGCGAGATTGCGTGGGCGAAGCGCGTCCGAGCGTATGGATCCCGAGCGGTAGTACTGGGTCAGGTAACCCATCAGCTCGAGCACCAGCAGGCGGGCTTCTTCGGCGAGCACCTTGAGCTTGCTACCGCTGCCGGCGGCATCGGCTGCGCGCAGCACGACCGAATGCAGCTCGACCACGTCGCGCGGGCCCGCATGGTGGGAGCCGAGGACGTCGGCGAGTCGTTGCAGCCGCTCGGACACGTGGTGGTCGACCTCGAACGCGCGCTGATCGAGGGCCAGATCGATGATCTCCGCGTAACTCGCGCGCAATGACTCGAAGGCGCTCGGCGCTCCTTCGGAGAGCGAGCGGATGCCGAACGCGCGTGTCGTGTGCGGCGTGGGCTCGCTCGTCGCCAGCCGGCTCAGCGTGTGGACCTCGCGCGCGTGGCTCTCGGCCTCGTGACGGGCGATCAGCGCTTCGAGCAGCCGCGCGCGCTCGATCGCGTAGCGAATGGCGCGTGCCAGCAGTGGGCCGCTGATCTCGCTCTTGATGAGGTAGTCCTGAGCGCCCTCCTCGATGGCGGCCAGGCCGATGGCCTCGTCCTGAACCACGGTCAGCAGGATCATCGGGCACGGCGACTCGCTGCGTGCGCGGCCGGCTCGAAGGAAGTCGAGCCCACTGCCGTCCGGCAGGCGGTAGTCGACCAGCACGCAGTCGAAGGCCTCGTGCTCCAGCGCGTCCAGGCCGGCGGCGACGGTGGTCACCCACTTCACGTGCGCATCGACGCCGGTGTGCCGCAGCGCCCGCTCGACCGCGTCGGCTTCCACGGGATCGTCGTCGACGAGCAGGATCTCGAGCCGCGCCGTGCCGGGATCGCTCACGGAAACTCCACCACTCGCCAGTAGTGATCGAGCATGCGCAGGCACTCCAAGAACGCATCCGGGAAGTTCGACTTCACGAGGTAGCCGGCGGCGTTGAGGTCGTAGGCGGCGAGGCGGTCCTCGTCGGCCCGGGAGGTCGTGAGCACGAACACGATGGTGGACCGCAATGCCGGATCCCCACGGAGGTGGGCGAGGAACTCGACGCCGCCCATGCCCGGAAGATTGAGGTCGAGCAGCACCAACCGCGGCTGCGAGATCGGTGGCGCGCCGGGTGTCCCGCGCAGCAGCGCGAGCGCTTCGAGCCCGTCGCGGGCACGAACGACCGGGTTTGCGATGCGCAGGGCGCGAAAGCCGCGCTCGACGGCCATCGCGTCGACGTCGTCGTCCTCGACTAGCAGCACGTTCACGGTCTGCTGGCTCATGCGCTCGACTCCGTGTCGTCGATCGTCTTCGGCCAGGTGAAGCGGAAGTTGGCGCCGCGCTCGCCGCTGCCGTCGCTCGCGTCGAGCCAGATGGCACCTCCGTGCGACTCGACGATCTTTTTCACCAGCGCCAGGCCGAGTCCGCTGCCTTCCACCTCGTCTCGGGACTTGAGCGTCTGAAAGGGCTGGAAGATTCGCTCGCGGTGCTCGGAAGGAATGCCCGGGCCGTCGTCGGAGACGAAGAACTCGTAGTGCGCGGCACGTTCCCGGCAACCCACCACCACGCGGCCCTGGGGACGATCGTGGTGCTTGTAGGCGTTGTCGAGGAGATTGCGGATGACTTGAGCGAAGCGCACCGGCGGCAGCGGAAAGCTGGGTAGGCCGGGCTCGAGGACCGTTTCGATTCCGTCGCGCGGCGCCAACAGCGCGATCGCGTCCTCGATCAGCTCGCGGGTGTCGACACGCGCCATCGCACCCAGCGGCCGAGACGCGCGTGCGAACTCGAGTAGCCCATCGATGAGCCGCTCCATCCGCGCGATCCGGGCGCGCATCCGCTCCACGTGGGCCGCGACCGCCGGCGGCGCTTCGGTTCCGAGGTCTTCGACGATCCACGCACCGAGGTTCGAGATGGCGCGCAGCGGCGCCCGTAAGTCGTGCGACGCGATGTACGTGAACTGATCGAGCTCCAGGTTGGCGCGGTCCAGCTCGCGTCGGGTCTGCTCGTGCACCGCCGCCATCCGGCGTTGCTCGCTCGTGTCGACGATCAAGGCCAGCACCCCGCCGCCGGCGTCGCCGCGTACGGGACTGAGGGCGATCTCCACGGTGAACTCGGTTCCGTCCTTGCGCACCGCGCTCAGCAACCGGTCGATGCCCATCGGGCGTTGCAGCGGCGCGCGCTCGTAGCCGGTCCGCTCGCGGAGATGCTGGGCACGCAGCCGCTCGGGAACCAGCATCTCGATCGTGTGACCGATCAGCTCGTCGCGGTGCCACCCGAACCACTCCTCGATGCGCGCGTTGGCGAGCCGGATCCGCCCCGCGTCGTCGGTCATGACCATCCCCACCGGCGAAGCGTCGACGGCGAGGCGCAGCATCTCGTCGGTGTTCCGCGCTGCTCGCGCCGCGCGGGCGAACGCGGCGATCTCGGGCGGCTCGACCCCCGGGAGCGGCACCATCGCCAGCTCGACGGCGACGTGCGCCTGATCGCGACGAGCCAGCAGCAGCTCCGTCCACGGCGCCTCCGCGCCGCCGCGAACGGCGTTCGCTCGGCCGTGCGCCCGCGCGTACGCCTCGACTTGGCTTGCCGGAATCAGCAGCTCGGCGAACGAGCGGCCGCGCGCCTCTTCGGCGCTCCAACCGAAGGCCGACTGCGCGCGCAGGTTCCAATCGACGATGCACCCCCGGGCGTCGATCGAAACGATCGCCTCCGGAGCGTGCTCGACGATCGCCGCTGTGTGTGGGTCGCGCGATCCACGAGCAGCTCGCATCGCGGGACCTCTCCTGGTTCCACCTGCGACCGCTGGCGCGCTCGTGGACGAACGAGGACGGGCGGCCGTGGAGGCGAATCGTCTTGCACGAGCCAAGCCGCGTGCCGATCGAGGATGCCCATTCGGCGTCTCTGGCTCAGTTGGCGAGCGTGCTGCCGGTGGCGACGACCGCGATGAATCACGGCGGGTGCTGGTGCCGCGCGATGAATTCGCGGGCGCCGCTCCCAGGCTCGCGGCAACTGGCCGGGCGATCCGCCGCTTGCGACCGCACGCATGCAGTGCGGTGCAGTCCGCGAGGGGAAACTGGGTGCGGTCACCCCTCGGTGACGGCTGCGGAATGTCCCGTTACGAAGCTCGCTCGCGGTGCTCGCGCATCGACGTGGATCGGGAGCCGCGGCGCTCAGGCAGGGATGCACCGCAAATCGAGTGCTTCCGCGTCAGTTCGTCGTCAGCGCTCCGCGCGTCGACTGCACGCGGCGAAACTCGGCGGCGTTGAGTCGTGTCACGCCGCGGTTGAATCGGCGTTGGCTGGCGAGTCGCGCGATCCAGCCTCGATACCACTCCGGAACGTCTGCCGCCGTCATCGGCCGGGCGATGCTGAATCCCTGCCCGATGTGGCAGCCGAGTCCCCGCAGCGTCGGCCACAGCTCCTCGGATTCGATTCCTTCGGCGACCAGACGCACCCCGAAGCCGCGCGCCAGCTCGGCGATCGAGCGCACGATCGACGAATCGCGCTGGGCATCGTCGAGATGGGTGATGAAGAGACCGTCGACCTTGATCTCGGAGATGTCGAGCTCGCGCAGGTAGCGAAACGAGGTGAAGCCCGAACCGAAGTCGTCGATGGATATGGCGACACCCAGGTCCGCCACCGCCCGCAGCACGCCGCGCGCGCGTGAGGTGCTCGATACCAGCGCGGTCTCGGTGATCTCGAAGGTGAGCGCATTCGCCGCCACGGCGTGCACCGCCAGCGCCCGGGCCACCGCCGGCGCGAGCTGGTCGTCGTCGAGGGCGCGTGCCGAGATGTTCACCGCGACGGGCACCTCGAATCCTACCTCACGCCAGATTCGCATCTGCTCGACGGCCATCTCGAGGACTCGATGCGTGACCTGGCGGATCAGCGTGGATCGCTCCGCGATGGGGATGAACTCGCTCGGCGGCACCTCGCCGAGAATCGGGCTCTGCCAGCGGGCGAGTGCTTCCAGGCCGACCACCTCACCGGTGCCGAGGTCGATCTTGGGCTGATAGTTGAGGAAGATCTCGCGACGCTCGAGCGCCTTGCCGAGCTGTGCCGCGATCAAGAGCGGCCGGGCTTCCGGCAGATCGCCGCGCTCGGTGAACACTTCGTAGTCGCGGCCTTCGCGCTTGGCGCGATACATCGCCTGGTCTGCCCAGCACATGAGCGTGCGCACCTCGAGCTCCGGGTCTCGCACCAGCACGATGCCGATCGACACGCCCACCGACACCATCTGCTCTTCGATCACCACCGGCTCGCGGATAGAGGCCGAGATTTTTTCGGCCACGGCGACGGCGCCTTCGATCGAATCGACGCCAACCAGCAACCCCGCGAACTCGTCGCCGCCCAGCCGCGCGAAGCTGTCGGTCACGCGCGTGCTCTCGCGCAAGCGTCGCCCCACCTCGCGTAGCAGTTGGTCGCCGGCCTCGTGCCCGAGCGAGTCGTTCACTTCCTTGAAGAAATCGAGATCCATCATCAGCAGCGCGAACGTGGCCCCGCCGCGCGCAGTGGCGAGACGCGCTTGCTCCAACCGGTCGTAGAAGAGATTGCGATTGGGCAGTCCGGTGAGCGTGTCGTACATCCCCAGCCGCGTGAGGCGGCGCGTGAAGTCGCGGAGCTCGCGCTCGTTCGCGAGCCAGCGCAGAGACGCCTGGATCGACTGCTCGAGCCCGTCGCGAGTGAGCCCACACTTGGGCAGGTAATCGTGGACGCCGGCGCGCAGCGCTTGCACCACGCCGCGCTCGTCGCCGCGTCCCGAGATCATGATGATCGCGCACGAACGCTCGGACTCTCGGTCGTCACCGAGGATCACGGGCACCAGATCGAGCCCCTCGCGATCGCTCAGGTGGCGATCGAGGATCACCACGTCGGGTACCTCGTCCGCGAGGCGCTCGAGCGCCGCAGCCGCACTGGAGGCCTCGTCGATGCGAAGCGGCAGGTGCGATTGGGCCAGCAGCCGTCGGATCAGCTCGCGATCGACGTCGTCGTCGTCGGCGATGAGGATGTGGATGGACGTCGGTGGCGTGGTCATGTCCTCGGTCGGGGCGCGATCGACGATGCCCGCCAGCGTCTGCCACCGGCGCAGCGGCGGGATGGGATCGGTGACGAGTTCCACCATTACTCCAACGCAACCAACGTCGCCAGTCGTCCCAGCAATGCGCGTGCCTGCACTCGGCAACGCTCGAGCGTCGCGCGCTCTCCGTGTGTGCACATGCGACGCCCTGAGGCGCGGAACGCTGCCGAGGGAAAACTCGCTGCGATTTCGCTCGGATGTGTGCGCCCGTGGGGTGCGAGTGGGCGACGAGACCGGGCTTCCCGCGTGTCGCGAGCGGGATCGTCGCCCGTGCGGGAGGTCCTTCTTGGCCCACCGGGGAAAAATGATCCCCTTTGGGAGCCGTGCGGCAGTGGCGCACACGTTGCCGCTCAGACAACAGCCTTGGCGAGGCTCGATGCGTGCACGTGGCGGTGTGACTCCCCGCTCACGGCGCTTCGATCAGGCGCCCCCGGTACAGAAAGACCTTGAAGCGCATGTAGAGCAGGAAGATGAACATGATGCGCGTGGTGCGGAAGAAGCGGATGTTCGATTGCCCCGCGGCGCGGTGGGCGTGGCTCACGGGTTCTTCGATGACCCGGTAGCCCATGTTCACGAGCTTCACCAAGATCTCGCTGGGAAAGGTGAAACCCACGGCTTCTGTGCGGATGGTGCGGATCAGATCGCCATCGAAGACCTTGAGAGCGCATTGCGAGTCGCGGAAGTCGATGCCCACCAGGAACTTGGTGAGTAGGTTGTAACCCCAGTTCGCGACCACTCGCGGCAGCGTGTCCTTCTTGGCGGTGCGATAGCCGGCGACGCAGTCGATCCCATCGATCATGCGGGTGCGCATGCGGGGGATGTCGGCGGGATCGAACTGCCCGTCGGAGTCGATGGTCGCGAGCAGGCGCCCGCGCGACTCCAGGATCCCGAGACGGATCGCCGCGCCGTAGCCGCGATTGCGCTCTTGCACCAGCACCCGCAGCTCGGGCACTTCGGATTCGAGGCGCTCGAGCACCTCGCGGGTGCGGTCCTTCGAGCCGTCGTCGACCACGATCACCTCGAAGCCGCCGGGCGTTCCGCTGAGGGCCGTGACGCACCGCCGCACCGTGTCCGCGACGTTCGCCTCCTCGTTGTAGGCCGGCATCACCACCGACAGCTCGAGCTCGTGTGGGGCGTTGGGATCACGCGTGGCGGTCGGAATGAGCTGAGACATTCAGGGCTCCGATGTCGGTCTTGCGGCGGCGTTCGGTGGATCCAGGGGACACGCGGCGAGATCGTAGACGTCGATCACGCCGGTGCGATCGACGGCTGCGGCGTCGATGCGCCGCAGGGTCTCGCGCACGTCGTAGTTGAACTCGAACAGATACTCGGGGCGCTCGGCCCACGCATTCGGGAAGGTCGCCGCCGGCGTGCAACTGCGTGCGATTCGCGTCACCAGCTCCGCCTTCGGCGTGAACGGTCCGAGAAAGAAGTTCCGGATCAGATCCACGAGCAAGAATCGGTGGCCCGACGAAACCAACGCCGCGAGCTGGTCGGTGGTGTCGGGAAAGAGCTCGGCCTCGGCGACGCCTGCCCACACTTGGCTCACGAAGGGCGAGGTGCTCACGTGGCGGGCCGTGCCGTGGTCGCGCATCCAGGTCACCGCATCTCGATAGCCGGGTTCCGCCACCCGCGATTCGCGTAGCGCCGCGCGCGCCTCGAGGCCCATCGCGAGCGCGGCCAACACCAGGAAAACTCCGGCGGGAACGCGTGAACTTAGTCGCGTGCCAGAGGCCTGTCCATGATCGACGTCACGCTCGATGGGCGAGGCACGCGTGACCGTTCGCCACGTGCGAACGACCGCCTCCGCCACGAGCCAGCCCATCGCGGGGACGAAGAACGACGCGTAGCGTGCCAGCGGCGCGGAGAGGCTCAGGAACGCGAACGAGCCCACCAGCCACGAGACGCCGAGCTGGGCTGCGGCGCGCTCGTCGGGGCTGGCAGCGCGAATCACCGTGACGAGCGTCAGCGCGAACCCGCTCGCGACGATGAGCTGAGGTAGCCACGCGTCCGCTAGCACGTGGAACAGCAACGGGTAGCTCGCGAAGTTCGCGATCGCGGAAGCCTGAACGTAGTGGGCCTTGGCGTAGTGGTGATTGGCGAAGATGCCGAGAACTTGCAGCCAATAGCTGCGCAACGCGGGTGCGATCCCGTGTGAGCGCCCCACCAGAAACGCGAGGTAGTAGGGCAGCTCTGCGAGCGCGAGCGGCAGCGCTGCGAACGCCGCGAGCGTGGCGGCGCGTCGGACGCGGACTCCAACTTGCCGTCCGACGGCCAACGCGCCCGGTGCCAGCTCCCACACGATCAGGAACGCGATCACCAGGAAGTTCCGGGTCTGCACGGTGAAGGCGAGGCCCGCGAGGAGGCCTGCGGTGACGCACCAGCCGAAGCCCGTGCCGGGCCGGCGCGCGCGCACGTACGCGGCGATGGCGAGCAACGCTGCGAGCATGCCGTCGGCATCGGCGAGCCCTTCGCGGGAGAGCCGCACTGCGAGTGGGTCGAAGGCGAGCCACGCTGCGGCGATCAACCCGATCGCGTCGGCGTGGGGCGAATCGCGTCGTGCACTGCGCACCAGCGTGAACAGCACCGCGATCGAGAGCGTGCCGGCGATCGCGGATACCAAGGGACCCGCCCAAGGAACAGGGCCGAACGCCGCCATCGCCGCCGTGACGAGCAGCATGTGCCCGGGGCGGCCGAAGCGCGGCGGGATACCGCCCACTTCCGCGGCGAAGCGGCGGCGCTCGCCCTCCCAGGTCCAGAGATCGCCACCGCCCCGCGCCTCGGCGAGCTTGCGGTCGAAACTGGTGCGCGCGAAGTGGACGGCGTCGTGAAGCCACAGCGCTTCGAGGTGATGGATCGCGTCGTCCCACAGAAACGGCGATGTGTCCCGGATACGGTCGAAGCGCAGCCAGCCGCCGAACGCCAGGATCGCGAGCAGCGTCGCGATTCCGCCGAGGCGCTTGGGCGCAAGCGCGCTCACGGGAGGTCTCGGGGAGCGGCTGAATCGCGACCGCTTTCGTCGATTGCCGCGTCGAGGCAGCCCGGCACCACGTAGCCGCGGATGAACTCCGCCTGGCGCGCATGCGCGCCGCGATGAAGCGCGAGCGTATCGAGAAATGGCCGGTAGTTGAGCTCGAGGTCGTGGATCAAGCTCGCACCGAACCAGTTCAGGTTGAGCGTCGCATGGCAGGATCGTTCGATCCTGCGGAGCCAGTGGGCTTCCGCAGAAAATCCTTGGCCGCCAATCTCCATGAAGTCGACGAGCGAGTCGACGAGAAGCGTGTGCGGTTGGTCTCGGCGTGGCTCCGCGTCGTCCTTCGGCAGCGATTCCGCGCGCGGAATCGGAATGGTCGAGCTTCGACCTGCGATCGCCCAAGAGATCGGCGGGGTCGTGGTCAGGTGGGGTCGAGCACCGCTCCATCGCAACGCACTTTGCACCGTGTCGAGATAGCCGTTGGAGGTCTGCAGTCGACCGAGTGGCGCGGCTCCGCCTTCGAGAAGCGCCAATGCCATGAGCACGGGTCCCGCCCAGCGCGCACGCCGCGTGTGCCCCGCGTTCTGCCAGCGATTCTCGATGAGACCGATTGCGCGCGCGGCGAAGAGCGGGGCCAGGGCGAAGCTGGTGGCGCCGTAGCGCAGGAGCGGGATCGTGACCGAGTAGAAGAGCAGCGGCGCAACGAATACCGCGACCAGCAAGCCGGCGCCTCGGCTCTCGTCCTGCGCCGATCGAGAGCGACGGTCGAGCGCGAAAGCGACGACTACCAACACACCCACGACCGCGCCGCACAGATACACGAGCGCGAACGGATACGTGAACAGGTTGTCGAGGCGGAAGCGCACCAGACTGCCGGCATATCCCAAGCCTTCGGGCGCGAGCACGAAGAGCACTTGCTCCAGATACGTCTTGGGATGAACCGCGATGCTGCGCGCCTTCGCGGCCATGAGCAGCACGTAGTACGGCAGCTCGGCGAGCGCCATCATCCCCGCGATGCCGACGCCGATCCACGAGAGCCGCGCCAGCACGTCGCGCTTCGCGATGGGTGCGTGCCGCGACCGCACCGCCTCGGCGCCCAGAAATACCAGGGCCAGGATCGAGAACCGGAAGTGGACCAGCATCCCGGCGCCCAGCACGAGCCCGAGTGTGAGCGAGCCACGGAGCGGGCGGTCGGGTCGCTGGCATAGCGCCGCGCGGCTGCGGGCGTCGACCAGCAGTGCCAGGTAGAGGAAGAAGACGAGCAGCGCTTCGCTGAAGCCCTCGATCGAGTAGAGCAGGTGCCCGCCACTCGCCGCGAGAATCGCCGCTGCACGTGCGCCCGTCGTGGCTCCCCACAGCCGCCGCGCGAGCAGAAACGCGAGCGGAATCGTGAGCGCACCTGCGATCGCCGAGGTGAGCGGGACGGCCCAGAGCTTGCGGTCGACGATTTCGGAGCCGATCCCGCCGGGGAGCCCTGCTCGATCGATGGCCTCGTACGTCGTCAGTGCCGCAAGATCGTGAAGCGGTCGGCCAAAGGTGGGTGGCACTCCCCGCGCTTCACGTCGGAATTGCTCGAGCGCATCCTCGACGCGGAACACATCGCGGCCGGTGCGACGCTCCTCGGCGCGTGAGGCACGCGCTTTCGTGATCGCCGATCCAATCGAATCCAGGTACTGAGTCTCCAGATGAATGACAGCGTCGTCCCAGAGAAAGAGCGGACTCGGGTTGAGGAGCACGAGGCAAGCGCGAGTCAGCCCGCCGCCGAGCGTGGCGACGAGCAACGCCACGGCCGCCATCCAAGCCGCGGGTCGGTCGTGCGACGAGGCGGATCTCACGGGAAGGGATCCGGCACAGCGTTCGTCGGGTTGTCGGGCCGCGCCAAGGCACCGATCGGGTAGAGCCAGATGGCGCCGGAGCGCTCGCGATCCGCGCTCGCCAGATAACGCAGCGTCGTCGGAAACGAGAAGTTGTACTCGAAGGGGAACAGGATCGATTCGGCGCCGGGATTGGGCAGCGCCGTGGGATTGGCGATCACGCTCTCGAACGAGGAGAGCACGTCGTCGATGCCGCGGTCCTTCTGCCGCAGCACCGCGCCGATGGCATCGACGGCGTACATGCCGCAGCCCGCGGCCCACGCGCTCGCGAGGTCGTCGCCCGATTTCGGCGGGAATCGCACACGCCCCACGTCATAGTCGAGATAGACCGCGTCCACGTAGGGATCAGTGCTCAGCACGCAGCGCAGCCCCAAGTCGCGCACGACCGCCATCGCCTCGCGATGGCCGGAGGTCCATCGGATCGGCGCCACGGCGAAGGGCACCGAGCTCGCGATGAGCACGCCCACGAGCGCCCAGGCGCCGGTATTGCCCAGGCGCTCGCGGAGCGACCGCGGCCACTGCTCGGGATCGAGTGCCCAGCCGCCGAGCAACGCCGCCGCGGGCAGCGTCACCGCCGCATAGCGCGCACCCGCTGCGGTCAGGCTCGCAGGTGCGAGCGGCAGCACGAGCCACAGCAACAGTCGTCGCAGCGTCTGGTCGCGTGTACGCACGGCAGCAAACGCACCCGCGACGAGCGCCAGTGCCAGCCCGGGACCCAGCATTCGCGCGAACAGGAATGGATAGGTGGGCAGGTTCTCGGGGCGGACACCCGAGATCGCGGCGCCTTGCGCGTAATGCCTGAGCAAGCGCTCGACGTGAGTGGGAAAGGGGAGCGCACGCTGGAAATGCGCGAGCGCCAGCATCGCGCCGTAGTAGGGCAGCTCAGCGAGCGCTTGCAATGCCAGGATCGGTGCGCCGATCGATGTGAGCACGCGAGCCGCCGTCGCCGCGCGCTGCCCACGCACGGGAGCCGCCCGCGTGTACGCGAGGAGCACCGGTAGCAGCGTGATCGGCAGCAGCCGATCTTGCGCCAAGCAGCCGAGCCCCCAGAGCGCTCCCGCGCCCACCAAGCGCCGGGTGCGAAGCACGCCCTCCGGTCGGATCACGCACGCCAGCGACGCGGTCGCGAGGAGCACGCTCAGCGACTCGGCGAACGCCATGCGGCTGTAAGCCACGTGCCAGCCCGAAAGCGCTAGCGCGACGCCGGCAAACGCTCCCGCTCGCGCGCCGAAGAGCCGCACACCGAGCGCCGTCACGAGCGCCACCGTGAGCACGCCGGCGATGGCGGAGACCAGCGCACCCGACCAGTCGGCACCACCGGTCGCGTGCAGCGCCGCGGCGACGGCCAGTGACTGCAGTGGCCGCGGAAAGTAGAGCGGCATCCCCTGGGTTTCGTTCGTCAGAAACGTGAGCTCGGGATCGAGTCTCCACACGTCTTCACCGCTGCGGCGCTCGGTGCGGAACCGCTCGATGCTCTTCGCCAGCGCCACGGCACCGGTCTCGAGCCAGCGGCCTTCCAGCAAATGGATGCCGTCGTCCCACACGAACGGCCCCGCTTCCCGGATGGCCGCGAAGCGCGGTGGGATCGCGAGCAGGGTGACGAGCACCACCGCGCCCACGACGGCTGCAAGGCCCGCGCGCGGCGCGCCCTCGGTTGGAGCGTTCACGCGCGGACCTTACCTCGCGGTCGAAGAAGCCGTCTGCGTGCTCGCAGAGCGCAGCGGAGTCACCGCGATGCGGCGGCGCATTGGAGCGCGCGTCAATTGGGATTACGTCATCGCGCGGGCCGAGCTCCACGCGGGAGGCGACTTGAACTCATCGAAGCTCAGGGTGGCGATGATCGGCGTGGGCGACATCACGATGCTTCACGCGCCCGCCTATCGCGACTTCGCCGAGGCGGAGCTGGTGGCGCTCTGCGACAAGAGCGAAGCGCTCCTCCGACGGCGCTCGGCCGAGTGGCAGGTTCGTCGCACCACCACCGATTTCCGTGAGCTTCTGCGCGATCCCTCGATCGACGTCGTCGAGGTGAACACGCCGCACCACCTGCACCGCCCGATCGTGGTGGAAGCGCTCGCCGCCGGAAAGCACGTCTCGTGTCAGAAGCCGATGACCGTCACCATCGCCGACGCGGAAGCGATGCTCGCCGCCGCGCGCGCAAGCCAGGCGCGCTTTCGCGTGCTCGAGAACTTCGTCTTCTATCCGGCGTACGTGAAAGCGAAGGAGCTCCTCGACGCCGGCGAGATCGGCGAGGTGCTCACGATTCGCTTCAAGCTCGGCACCGGGCTCTTCGGCTCACGCGTCGTTCCGCTCGAAGCCGAGCTCTGGCACCTGCTGGAAAGCGACAAGGGCATGGGGCAAGCGGTCTTCGACGACGGCTACCACAAGCTCTCGCTGGCGATTCATTTCCTGGGCGCGATCGGCTCGGTGAAGGGCTACATCGATCGCACCTTCCATTACGCCGACGAGCCCGCTCAGCTCGTGTGGCGCTACCGCGATCGCCCCACGATCGGTGTCTTCGACATCGCGTTCACGCCCAACCTGCACACGCGCTCGAAGTACTTCCCCGCAGACGAACGGGTCGAGATCACCGGCACACGCGCCCAGATCGTGCTCTCGTGCTGCACCGGCCGGATCGTCGACGACCCTCCGCTGGTCTTGATCCGCGACGGCCGTCGCACCGTCTTCGACGACCTCGACACCGACTGGCAGGCGAGCTTCACCGCCGGCATCCGCGATTTCCCGCGCGCCATCCGTGAAGGGCGAGATTCGGCGCTCACCGGCGAGCGCGCGCTCGAGGTGCTGCGCTTCGCATTCGCGCTGATTCTGGCGGCGAAACGCGGCGCCGAGGTTCGGCCCGAGGACGTGACCGACGAGGCGGTGGCGGCCGAGTTGGTGGTGCGCGACGGATCGGCAGCGCACGCGGCGACGGCGGCGCGCGGAGCGCATCCATGAGCGCGCTCACGGATCTCCGTCTGCTGGACCGGGCGATCGATGCAGCCCTCACCTGGCTCGCGCGTCGGGCGCTCGCCCACGGCCGCGCCCTGGTCGCTCTCGACAAGAGCGCCCTGCTGCGCCGGCTCGGACTCGTCGAACGCATCTTGCGCTGGATCGATCGCGAGCATCCAGCGCTCGGCGGAGTGGGTGAGCTTCGCGAGCTGGTGGCGAAAGATCCCGTCGCTCACCAGGCGCTTCGCAAGATCCTGTTCGGCGCTCGCGACGCGCAGGTGATCTCGACGGTGCGCGGCGCCCTGCGCCACCACGTGCTGCCGCGCACCTTGTTGCCGAGCGACTTGGGGCTGCCGC
>CAYUSL010000071.1:0-13336 GCA_964447125.1 uncultured bacterium
GGCAGGGAACACGTGTTTCTTGACCGGCGCGGGTGACTTTTCGGGCACCAATCCCGGTCTCGGAGCCGCGTTGATCGAGCGTCAGGGAACCTGGTTCTTCCCGCTCGTGAGCACGAGCGTCGCGATCGACTCGGGAGATGCCGGGGCTTGTTCGGCAACCGACCAGCTCGGGGCTGCACGGCCCGAGGACGGCGACAGCAACGGCACCGCCACCTGTGACCGCGGTGCCTTCGAGCTGCCGCCGGGAGCCGATACCGATGGAGATGGCTATCGGGACGGGTTCGATCTGTGCCCTGCGATCGCGAATCCGGGGCAAGAGGATCGCGACCACGACGGTATCGGGGACGCCTGCGATCCATGCACGGATGCCGACCTCGACGGCTACGGTGATCCGGCCTCGGCCGCCTGCACGCAGCCAGCGCTCGATTGCGACGACACCGACTTCGACGTGAGCCCGGGTGCGCCGGAGCGTTTGGGGAACGGCGTCGATGACGACTGCAATCCGGCGACGCTCGACTGCGCCCCCGACCTCGACGGAGACGGCTGCTCGCCGACCGGTGGAGCCTGCGGATGCAGGGACTGCAACGACTCCAATCCCGCGGTGCACGAGGGCGCCACGGAGATCCCGCTCAACGGCATCGACGACGACTGCAACCCGGCTAGCATCGACTGCCACGACGGTGACGGCGACGGCTACCCCGACGGCTATCCGAACGACTGGTGCTACGACCTCGAGATCGACTGCAACGACGCCGATCCCGCCGTCCATCCCGGGGCAATCGAGGTTCCAGGCAACGGCAAGGACGACGACTGCAACGCGAGCACTCCCGGTGGCTGCCAGCCGCGCGTCGCCGAGGCCTCGGTGGGGAACGGCGCCAAGGGCTCAGCGCCCGCGGGCGGAGCCGACGTGATTCTCGTCACGATCGCGCTCGTTGGGATTCGCAGAATCCTGGTGCGACGCCGGATGGCTTGATCCCGGACGGCCGCACGCCCCGGTCACGGTGTGCGACTCGTGAAGATCGCGCGGTTGCCGAAGTCCTAGATCAGGGAAGCTCGCGAGCACGCGCTACCCTCGTCGCGACAAGATCGCAACGAGGGTAGCCGAGCACCTCGGCAACCCAGACGGAGCGCGGTCGAGCGCCGAATTCGGCCGTCACGACCGGCTTTGGGGCTAGCAGTGGACCCTGGTGTCGCCGTATACCTTCGCGCCGCGCCTCGCGCGGGCCGTGAGGCACGAATCGACGGAATCACTTCGGGTGAGCACGATGTCGAACGGGCGCGCTGGAACGCGGTTCGATCGCAGGTTCGCTCACAACCTGTGGCGGTTGCTGCTCATCTTCTGGAGCACGCCCGAGGCCTCCTGGGGCGCGGTGATGCTCGGCTTGGCTGCGGCGATGGAGCTCGGCGCCGTGTACGGCACGGTGCTCATCGCCTCGGCGGAAGGCCGGATCCTCGATTCGTTCCAGATGCGTTCGCCCGCCGCCTTCGGTCCCGCGGTGGTGCTCTTCCTGGGGGTATCGTTCGCGTTCTTGCTCATGTCCACGTTGCGGATCTACGTGCGCCAATACCTGGAGGTGCGCTGGCGCCAGAGCGTGACCGCGAGCTACCTGCAGCGCTGGGTGAACCGGCACGCGTACTGTCAATCGGAGCTGCATCGCGGCGAGATGGATAATCCCGACCAGCGCGTGGCCGAGGACGTCCGGGACTTCGTTGCCAGCGCGCTCGGGCTGTCGCTGTCGCTACTCGCGGCGCTCGCGACCCTGCTCTCGTTCGGCGGGCTCCTGTGGGGGCTCTCGCGCGATTGGCCGCTCACGATCCAAGGTCAGGACTACCACATACCCGGCTTCCTGATGTGGGTGGCGATCGGCTACGCGCTCTTCGCCATGTGGATCACCCACCTCACGGGCCGGCGGCTGGTCCCCATCAACTACGACCGGCTGCGCTTCGAGGCCGATTTCCGCTATTCGCTGGTGCGCTTTCGCGACAACATCGAGGCCATCGCGTTCTCGCGCGGCGAGGACTTCGAGCGACGCGGAGCGATGACGCGCTTCCGTGCCGTGCTCGACAACTGGCTCGAGCTGATCCGCGCCCAGCGAAACCTCACGCTGCTCACCGGCGGCGTCGGTCAGCTCAACGGGCTCATCCCGATGCTCGCCTCCGCGCCCGCGGTCTTCTCGGGGGCCCTCACGCTGGGCGCGCTGGCACAAGTTCGGATCGCCTACGGACAGGTCTCGGGCGCGCTCACGTGGTTCGTGAACGCGTACCAGGAGATCGCGCGCTGGCGCGCCAGCATCGAGCGTCTCTCGACGTTCGCGGATTTGATGGAAAAGACCGAGCTCGAGCTTTCGCTCGGGGGGCGTATCCGCATCGAGCTCACCAATCACACCGAGCTGAGGCTGCGTGATCTGCGCATCGAAGCACCGGGCGGCCGCGTGCTCGTCACCGGCGCCAACGCGACGCTCTCGCCCGGAGAGCGGGTGGCCATCTCGGGGCCATCGGGAGTGGGCAAGACCGCGCTGTTGCGGGCGATCGCCGGCATGTGGCCCTTCGGCGCGGGACTGATCGAGATCCCGGCACACGCACGCCTCCACTTCGTCTCGCAGCGGCCGTACCTGCCGATCGCTTCGTTACGCGCGGTGATGAATCACCCCGACGCCGACGGGCCGTTCCCCGACGAGGACGTACGCGAGCTCCTGCGTTTGGTCGGGCTCGATCACCTCGCGAGCCACCTCGACGAGTCCAAGCCCTGGGATCAGTACCTGACCCCGGTGCAGCAGCAATGGCTGGGACTGGCGCGGACCCTGCTACACGAGCCCGAATGGATCTTCCTCGATCAAGCGACCACGGCCCTCGACGAGGAAAGCGAGCGGCGCTACTACCAGCTCGTGGCGTCGCGATTGCCCCGCACGGGTGTGATCTCGATCGCCTACCGTCCAGGCGTGGCCGAGCACCACCATCGACGCTGGATGCTCACTCCCCACGACGGCGAGCCCATCACGTTCCGCGTGGTGTGAGCGGGTCGAGGCGAAAGCCGTGGACACGTCGCGAGCGCCGAGCCCCATCTGGGATGCAGCACACGCGACGGCGGGTGATGCGGCGAGCTGGGTGACGCACGCGGCGCCGGGCTCCTCGGCGACGATTCGGACCGAAGCAGCGCGCGGAGGGGCGGAGCTTCGCTTCGACTTCGACCTCGCCGGACCGACGAGCTGGGTCATCGCGCGCCGCGAGGTGGAGCTCACGCTCCCCGAGCACTACGTGGCGCGCATCCGGCTGCGTTCGACGCTCGCACCCAACCAGTTCCAGCTCAAGCTCATCGATCCGAGCAACGCCAACGTGTGGTGGTGGCGACAGCCGATCGAGGCCAGCGCCGAGATCACGACCCTGGTGCTCAGGCGCTCGGCGCTGGGCTTCGCGTGGGGCCCGGCGAGCGGCGCACCTCCGCGCGAAATCGGCGCCATCGAGGTCGCGCTGGCAGCGGGGCAGGGCGGGGCGGGAACACTCTGGATCGAGACGATCGAGATCGCCGCGCGCGAAGCCGTGAGTGGCTCGCCGCGGGTGATCGCCGCGCAGGCGTCGAGCCATGCAAGTGGGCACGAATCGAGCTTCCTCGTCGACGGCGCGCCAGGCGGCTCGTGGTGCCCTGCGCCGGACGATCCGGCACCGGCGCTCGAGCTCGATCTCGGCACCCT
The DNA here is from genome assembly GCA_964447125.1 of uncultured bacterium. Classification (GTDB taxonomy): domain Bacteria; phylum JADJOY01; class JADJOY01; order JADJOY01; family JADJOY01; genus JADJOY01. The sequence goes on from CAYUSL010000071.1 coordinate 3,690, forward strand.
GCGCGAGTGCGGCGGCGTCGTGATGGTGCTGGACGGTGACCGGCCGTTTCCGCCCACACGCGTCTACGCCAGCGACACCGCGACCGGCGATGCCTGGGCGCTGGTCAGCGAGGACGGCGGTGGCACACAGCCGAGCCGCTGGCTGGCCAGAGGCGAGCACGAAGCGCGGCGATTGCGGATCGAGCTCGGACGACCCGCCGGCGGAGCGCTCGCCGTGCGGCGTGTCGAGATCGTGCCCATCGAGCGCGTGCTCTCGCCTGCAGCGTGGGCGGCGAGCCGCGCGCGAGAGGCGCCGCGCGGTCGCTTTCCTCGGCACTTGCTCGGCGAGCAGGCGTACTGGGCCATTGCCGGCGGTGATGGGGACGCCGAGAAGGGCCTCTTGAGCGAAGACGGTGCGCTGGAAGTGGCGGCAGAGGGATTCACGCTCGAGCCCTTCCTCGTCTGCGAAGCCTCGGTGCTGAGCTGGGCGGACGTGGTGGCGACCCCAGCGCTCGTCGACGGCTCATTGCCGCTGCCCACGGTGACGTGGAGTGCCGGGGATCTCTCCCTGGAAGTGAGCGCATTCGCCACCGGTCTCGCCGAGGATCGAGCGTTGGTGGCGCGCTATCGGTTGAGCCACCGCGGCGAAGGCGAGCGGCGAGTGCGGCTCGTGATCGCGATCCGTCCCTATCAAGTGACGCCGGCGTGGCAGAGCCTGAACGTGCATCCGGCGGTAGCCCCGATCGAACGCCTGGCGAGGCGCGACGATCGGATCGTGGTCGACGGGCGCGATGCGCTGGTGCTGGTCACGCCGCCCACGCGCTTCGGCGTGGCTTCCACAGCGGACGGGCTCGCGTCGATCTTCGATGGTGGATTTCCGGAAGCCGCCGCGATCGACGATCCGTTGGGCTTCGCTGAGGGCGCGCTCGCCTACGACCTCTGCCTTGCCCCGGGCGCCACCGAGACGGTGACCATCGCTGTGCCGCGTTCGGTGCCCGCGGCGCAGCACGTGGCCCGGAGCCGAGCGTGGGCAGACGAGCGCTTCGCGGAAGCCGCGGAAGCGTTTCGCTCGCGGCTGGCGGCGATCCCGATCGAGCTTCCGCCCGCCGCCGCTCGCTTCCGCGACAGCCTCCGCGCCTCCGTGGGCTGGATCTTGCTCAACCGCGACGGCCCGCGGATTCAGCCGGGCCCGCGCTGCTACCGCCGGTCTTGGATTCGCGACGGCACGCTCACCGGCACCGCGCTGGCCGAGATGGGCTTCGCCGAGGAAGCACGCGCCTTCCTGCGCTGGTACGCACCGTATCAACACGAAGATGGCCGCGTGCCGTGTGCCGTGGACCATGCCGGCATCGACCCCGTCGCCGAGCACGACTCCCACGGCCAGCTCGCGTGGGGCGTGGTCGAGGTGTATCGGCTCACGGGTGACGAGCGTTTCCTGCGCGAGCTCTGGCCGCGGGTCGCGCTCGCCACCGATGCGATCGCGCGCCTCCGCTCGACGCGCCTCGACGACGACGCCCGCGCGCGCGGCTGCTACGGGCTCATGCCCGAGTCGATCAGCCACGAGGGCTACTCGTCGCAGCCTGTGCATTCGTTCTGGGACGATTTCTTCGCCGTGCGCGGTCTCGCCCACGCCGCGATAGGCGCCGAGGTGCTCGGCGAGACCGCCGCGGCGAAACGCATCGCCGCACTTCGCGACGCGATGCGCGCCGATCTCCACGCCGCCGTCGCCGCGACCCTCACGCGGCACGGCATCGACGTCATTCCCGGCTCGGTCGAGCTCGGCGACTTCGATCCCACGTCCACCTCGATCGCCTTCGATCCCTGCGAAGAGGCCGAGCGCTTCCCGCGCGCGGCGCTCGTTCACACCTTCGAACGCTACTGGGAAGAGCTCGAAGCCCGGCGCGCAGGGCGCGCGCCCAACGACGGTTACACGCCCTACGAGATCCGGAACGCCACCGCGCTGCTGCGGCTCGGCTGGAAAGACCGCGCGCTGGCTCAGCTCGAATGGCTGATCGGCGACCAGCGCCCGCCCGCGTGGTGCCAATGGCCCGAAGTCGCGTGGCGTGAGCAGCGCGCGGCGCGCTTTCTCGGTGATCTGCCCCACGGCTGGGTGGCGTCGAGCTTCGTGCGCACCGTGCGGCGACTCGTCGCCTACGAGCGCGAGGCCGACGGCGCGCTGGTGATCGGCGCGGGCATTCCCGCCGCCTGGGCGCGCGATCCCGCGGGCGTGCGAGTGCGTGCGCTTCCCACCCCCTACGGCCCGCTCTCCGTCACGATCACCGCCGCTTCTGCGCCGCTCGGCGATGGTGAGGTCGTGCGCTTCGCGTTCGAGCCTGGCCTGTGCGCGCCGCCGGGTGGAGTCGAGCTGATTTCACCGCTCGATCAACCGCTACGGCGCGTGCTCGTGGACGGTCAGCCCGCTGCCATCGCGCCTGGGGCCAAGCTCATCCATCTCGCGCGCATCCCGTTCGAGGTCGAGATCCGCACCGGACTCGCTGCCAGCACAGCCGCCTCGTGAGCTGCACGGACGGCAACGAAAGTTGCCAGAGACGAGGCGAAGGTGGCGCGCGACCGGCGAGTTCGTGCGTGATTTTGGCAAAAAACCCGTCGCTTCGCCGGGCACCTGTCTTGCGTAGCTGAACGATCATGCTCCGAGGTATTCGCGGTTTGCTGCTCGCCGGCGTTGGGGCGGTCGCACTCGGCTACACCTGCCAGGTAGCGCCGCCGTTCCAAGAAGACGTCGGCGATTTGTACTCGGGTGCCACGGCCGCGCACGCGACACCGGATGGGGGTTACATCGTCTCCGTGCTCGGTGGACTGAGCTACGGCTTCCTGGTGAAGACCGATTTCGCGGGAGCCTTCGAGTGGTATCAGGGGCTCGAAAACCAGGAGCCTTGGGCAATGGAGCGGGCGTTCGACGGAGGCTACGTCGTGGCCGGTGATGAGACCTTGCCGGACTACCGGAGGGTCGGGTTTCTGCTCAAGACCGACGCGCGCGGAAACCCGTCGTGGCGGCAGCGACTCGCCGCAGGGGAGTACAGCGCTGCTCGCGCGGTCGTGCCGGTCGAGGACGGTGGGTACGTGATCGCCGGCCAAGGACGGATGCCCGAAGATGACTTGCCGGGAGCGCTTCTGGTGCGAACCGACGGGCACGGATACACGATCTGGCAGCATACGTTCGGCAGCGAAGGGACGTACGGCGGTGCGTCCGCGGCTGCGGTGGAACAAACGGCCGATGGAGGCTTCGTGCACGCAGGTACGGCGATCGCCAATGGCAACGACGCATACCTCGTCAAGACGGATGCCACGGGAAATCTCGAATGGCAGCGCACGTTCGGCGGTCCCCGCCGAGACACGGCTTCGTGCGTGCGGCAGACCCCGGACGGCGGATTTGTTGTCTCGGGTACGACGGTCTCGTCGACGGATGGATCGTACGAAGGGTTCCTGCTGCGTACGGATGCCTCGGGCAACTTGCTGTGGCAGCGGACCTACGGTGACGCGGGTGACGGAGCCGCGAACGCCGTCGCGCAGACACCCGATGGCGGGTTCGTCGTCGTTGGCTACACGAACATCGGCTGCGGCAGCTGGGGATGCGAAGCGATTGGGTTGCTGGTGAAAACCGATGCCAATGGTGACGTCGTGTGGTGGCATCCGAGCCCACCCGTCCCGTATCCCGCGGGCGAAGGCGCGTTCAACTCCGTCGACGTGACACGCGACTCGGGCTTGGTGCTCGCGGGGTGGAACTCGACGTTCGGCACCTTGACCAAGACAGACGCCAATGGGAACTTCACGCGCCGCGTTTCGAACGCGTTTGGCGCCCGCGACGGTCCATCGTCGGCTCGATCGGCGCCATCACCGGCGCCGGCACCGTCGCGCTCGGCCAGCGAATGACCGCCGCGGGTGCCGCACGTGCGCGCGGCCGCAGCGCTACGGGAGCCGGCTGACGTCAGCGGGAATGCTTCTGCGCGCTCCTTCGGCTCCGCGCAGCTCGGATCTTGGGCCGCATCACCGCGGCGGTTCGAGGGGGAATTGGGTGAAGGTGCGGACGACCTCGGCGCTCGGGATCGGGCGTTGCCCTGGGTAAGCCCAGTCCCAGAACGCTTGGCCGAGCTTGCGGTAGCGCCAGGCCGCTTCGACGTTGAGGTGGCGATCGGTGCTCCCGGACACGGTGAACGTGAACGAATCGGTGATCGAGCCGCGGTGTGGGATCTGGCGGTCGATCACTTCGTGGGCCGCAGCCCAGACCCGATAGCGATCGATGGGTTGACCGTCGCGATCGAGAAGGCGGCCTCCCAGGGTGTGGCTGCCGGGAAGGAGTCGCTCGTTCTCGTCGAGGCCCCCGCTGGCGAAAACCGAGCGGCCGGAGGCGTCGGTAACGCGAACTTCCAGCCACGCTTCGCCGAGCCCGAGCGAGGAGGCGGGGAAGGGATGCCCCATGCCGAGGTTGCGGGTCTCGATGCGTAGCTCGGTTTCCTGACCAATCTTCGGTTGCGCGGCGAAAGACGCTTCCATCTCCGCATAGAAGAAGGCGTCCTTGCGGGCCTCACCACTCTGCCTCACCACGTCGCGGCGACCGTAGAGATCCTCGAGGGTGCGCGCCAGGAACCGACTCTGCATCCAGCGCTCGGTGAAATCGGCGTATTCGTCGAAGCCGAGCAAGCTGAGCACGGTGGTGTTGGCACCGGGGAAGAAGTGGTCGCGGGGTGCGCCACCGGGGTCGAGAACGCGCGACGGCGGTAGGTGGCAGTTCACGCAGCGAAGAACGCGCTCGCGCTCCGGCGGTGCGGTGAACCCGGGCAACGACGAGGTCTTCTCGGGCTCGGGCGCAGGCTCGATCACCGGCAACTCCGCATCGGCTGAAAGGAGCGGATTGTGGTGACACGCGAGGCAGAAGGCGTCTTCGCCGAGCAGTGGGCGGGCGAAGACACGGCCGTGGGCGCGGGTGTTGAGCTGGATCGCCGCGCGCTCGCTCGCGGAAAGCGGCTGCCCCGCGATCTCGGCGGCGCGAAACGGCGCCAGCGCCGCGGCATCGAGCACGAAGGTCAACTGCGAGCGCTGGTGATCGTCGACGGCTGTGCTGGTCACCGAGTGGCAGAAGACACACGAGAGGTTGTTTCGGGTTCGATAGGCAGCAGCCGGCGGTCCACCGCTCAAGAGCGACCCGGGAATGTGACAGCCGGCGCAGATGGCTTGCTCGGCGGCGCCCTCCTCGGATGCGAGCAGATCGAGGACCGCGTGCATGTGGGGCGTGCGATACGAGACGTTGTGGCTCGAATGCCGAAAGCCGTCTTCGAGGTCCGCGTGGCAGCCGCCACCGAGGCAACTTTCGCTGATCTCCAGCCAGCTCGCGTCGACGGGGAAGGGCGGCACGTCGCGATCTGCGGCGGCTCGGGCGTGATTGGGGATGACGGAGAGATGAAGGGTCACGGGCGCGAGCTCGGGCAATCGATGGATGAGCGCTCCAGCAACGTTCGTCAGCCCCGCAACCAGCGCGAACAGCCCCGCTGCGCTGGCGACCCCGAGGGCGAGCCCCGACTCCCGCAAGCGTCCCCAAGCGGGCCGCAGCAGCACCCAACCGCCGGCGATCGCGGCGCCGTAGCCGAGCACCGCGTGAAAAGCGCGAATCCAGACCGGCACACGCCCACCGAGCGCGTTGCTGGCGATGAGCACGCCCACCAACGTGGCCAGGAGCCAAAGGCTGAGCAGCGTGAGGTGCGTCCAGCCACGGCGTGCGCGCGAGAACTGGGCCATGAGCGGCACCGTGCGCAGGAAGAAGTGCACGGTGCACACCACCAGGAGCGGGCTCAGCACCGCGGTGAGCATGTTGCTGCGCTGTTCGGGCAGGTGCGCCATCGTGAACGAGCGCACCAGCGCCACGAACGCCATCAGCACGAAGCCCACGAGATGCACCCAGCCGAACGCAGGAACTTCCTCGCGCACCCGCTGGAAGAGCGTGACGATGATGGTGGCGGTCGCGAGCAGCCCGAGCAGCGGGTGCAGCACGAGATCGAGACGAAAGAACGGTGAGCCCGCGCCTGCGAAGAGGTGATGGAAACCGGACGCCAGGACGAGCGTGAAGACGAAGGCGTAGCGCGTGACTCGCAACCGAGGTCGCTGGGTGTGCTCGGTCACGACGACTTGCCCTCCGGACCGCGGGTGCGAGCGTGGCTCGACGCGCCTGCTCGAGGCGGTGTGCTCGGCAGCATGCGCTCACCCTCGTGCATACGACGTGGAATACCGGCCACCGGCCATCGGCGCGAGATCGAAGTGATGCAGAGGTAACGATCCGCCCCACGGCTTCTCGCGCTCGCCGAACCGCGGCATGTGACACGCGACACAGCCGCTCTCGCCGCGGCACTCGCTCGTCATTTGCTGCTGGGCGTGGGTCGGCCCGGCAAGCCAGTCGCGCAACTCCCGCTGATCGTCGAGCTCGCGCGGCAAAGCGGCGAGGCGATGACAGCCCACACACACGCGATCCTCACCCACGCCGGAGCCGTGGACGTCCTCGCGGTGCTGACGCCAGCCACCCACCAACGTGGGCAGGCTGACCGGCCCCACGAAATAGCTCTTCGGAAAGCGGAACGCGTTGGAGCCGTTGCCCGCCTGACGCGCTGCCGGTTCGAGCCCATGGCAGACCAAGCACGGGACTCCCTCGCGAATGGACTCGGGTGTCACGAGCGGTGCGCCCGGCTCGAGTGAGCCGGAGAAGAGCGACACGGGATCGTGGCAGCCGGCGCAGAGCCGCGCAGCCGGCAGCCCGGCGAAGCGCACGATCCGCTCCAGCTCGGCTTGGTACCGATCGTTCGTGCTCTGGTGATGTGGCGAGCGCCGCCACTCGGCGAAGACCTCGGGGTGGCAAGGCGCTTGGCCACAACCGTTGGACTCGCCGAGCAGCTCGGGCCGATACGCCGCGCCACGCGTGGTGTAGGCCGGGCTGGGGCGGAACGTCGCCACCGGCAGGCGAACCATGAAGTCGGCGACGTCGTAGTACTGCCAGCTCGACGGCACGCGCACCAGGCAGGCGAGCGCGATCGGCACGCTGGCGAGGGCCACCGCAGCGCACACGAGACGGCCGGAGAGAAGCTCGGAGACGGCGAACGGCTCGACGGCTGTGCGCTCCGCTGCAGGAACGCGCCGACGGCGACGGATGGAGGCGAGCACGTGGTAGCCGATCAACGGCAGAGCCACGGCGAGTGTGGTGGTGTGGATCGACGTGAGCCGGCCACGAATCGTGAGCAGCGCCGGAATCGCGGCCACCCAGATCGACACCTTGAGGAAAAGCCAGCCGGCGCGCGTCGCCCAGAAAAACGAGCGCGGCGCTGGCGGCAGCGGCGTGCGCAAGTGGCGAATCAGATACGGCATGCCGATGAGCAACGCGTAGCGCGCAGTGGTCTGGTGGACGATGCGCAGATACACACCTGGCGGCGTGATGCGTGGCGCGACCCAGATCAGCAAACCGCTCGCGGCGAGGAGGATCACACTCGCCACCATCACCACGAGCGCGAACTTGCGCCGCCCGGGGTGCGGCGACACGACCAGCCAGAAATAGAACGCGAAGAGCAGGAAATTCGCGGGCGTATCGATCAGGAAATACGAGCCGAACGTGAAGAGCGTGACGAAGTAGACCGCGTCGAAAAGCCCGAGTCCCACGAGGTGGGTGCGGACCACACGCGCCAGCCAGGCCGTCAGAGCGACCGCCCGGCGCGCCGCGCGCGAACGCAGCGTCACGGCCTCGTGCGGCTCGCTCATCGGGTACGCGGGAAGGCACCGCGAGCGTCGCGCCTCCACGGGCGAGCGCAGCGTGCGGGAGCAGAGCCACGCAATGGACGCCGCTTCAGCGACGGCGAGCGGTGAAGTGGGTTGGCCAGGGTGTCGTCGGAGCGGCGGCGCGTGGGGGTGCACCGAGTGTGCTCGCTACGCGGTGTCGCGCCAACGCGGGGCTCTTGGGCATCGCGTGCGGGCGAGTGGCGGCGGCGCGTCTCGCGCTCTAGGATGAGCCTCCCCCCGCCGCGTGCTGCTCCGACATTCCCTTCGTGCGCTCTCGACGCGTCGTCATCGCACTTCTCCTCGGGCTCGCGCTGGTCGGCGCGACCGGTCTGCCGCTGCTCCTCGATCCCGAGTTCGACAGGCGCTATTTCCGCTTCGTGATGGCCCATCTCGTGCTCGGGATGGCGCTCTTGCCGTTTTACTACTACGCGGTGATCCGCCATCTGGTGGAGGTCCTGGGACGCTACCGCACCACGGTGCTGATCGCGTTCCTGGTGCTCATCACCTTCGGCGGCGGCATCGGTCCACCAGCGGTTTCACCCTGGCACAATCCGCTCTTCTGGCGCATCGGTGTCGTCGAGCTCGCGATCTACGCTTGGCTGCGTCCGGGGCGCCGCTTCTTCCGCCGCTACCAACTGCCACCGCTCCGGCTCTTTCAGCCGGTCGATCCCGAGCAGCATCCGCTCACCGTGTGGAGCGGCGTGGCCGCGCTGGTGTCGTCGTGGCTCATGATGCACACCGGATTCGCGCTGATTCTCGCCGATTTCAAGTTCGCGAACGACAAGTACTGGTTGCACGGACCGGTGACCTTCGCGCTCGTGCCACCGGTTGCGTTTCATTGGATGTCCCGTGGCCGGCGCTTCGGCAGGCGCGTGGGCACGCGCGCAGCGTTTGCGTTCGCGGTGGGGGTGGTGGCGAGCGCAGGACTCTTCGTGCTGTCGCTGCAGAAGAACTTGCGACCCCTGGAAGACCTGCGCGGCGACGAGCGCTTGCGAGTGGCCACGCTCGGGCCTTCACCCGTGGTGCCACCACCGGTCGCACCCGAGGTCGCGACAGTGCTTCGGGATAGTGGTCCGTGCCAGGCCTGCCATGGCGAGGCCGCCATGCGTTGGCAGATGTCGAGCCACCGCTTCGCGGGCGTGAACAGGCTCTACTTGGTGCTGCTGGCGGAGGTCGAGCGCGAGCTGGGTGCCGCAGGAGTCCGCTACTGCGACAACTGCCACGATCCGGTGGTGGCGCTCACGGTACCGCCAGAGGCGCGATTCGCTCCCCAGACCGTCGCCCAGAGCGAGGGGGTCTCGTGCAAGGTCTGCCACTACCTCGACGCCGAGGAGCATCCCGCAGGCAACGGTGCCTATGGGCTCGTGATGATCCGCGGCCTCGGTTTTCCGGGAGCGGTACCGAATGCCACGAATCTCACTGGCTTCCAGCGCTACCAGGCCTCGTTGGATTCGCGCCTGCACATTCGCGCCGTGCGCCGTCCGCTCTACCACGAGCCGGCGGCGTGCCGACCGTGCCACGACATCCGCATCCCCGCGGCGTTCAACGGCGCCGCCGAGTTCGAGCTGACACCGGTGTTTTCGTCGTTCGAGCACTTCGAAGGCCGCGACGAGGCGCGTTGCCGCGAATGCCACATGACCAACGTCGAGCGCGATCGCACCGAGTACCGTCAGTGGGATCACCGCTTTCCCGGCTCGAACCAGGCGCTCTCGCTCCTGGTGCCCGAGGAGCACCGCGAGGTCGCGAAGCGGATGGACGCTTGGAACGACCGCTTCCTGCGCGGCGACATGCCCAACGCACACGACAGCGAGGACATCCGTCGCGACACCCCGCGCGTGGCGCGGGTGCTCTGGGACGGGACGCATCTGCCCACGACACTCGCGCTCGAGCGCATCGATGGC
>CAYUSL010000071.1:13436-17214 GCA_964447125.1 uncultured bacterium
CAGCATCAGATCTGGCGCTTCGCCGGTATCCGCAGCCGTCGTTTCGTCGCACCGGGCGCGAGCCACGAGGAAGCCTTCGAGATACCGCTCGCTGGCGGCGAACCGCGCCCGCTCCGCGTGAGCGCGCGCTGGCTCTTCCGACGCGTCAACCAGCACATCGCCGACTGGGTCTACGGCGACGGCACCACCTTCCCGGTGACCGAGCTGGCGCGGGCCGAGCAAACGATCGAGTGATGGGGTGGGGGTAGCACCCACAGCCGCTGCACGCTGCGCAAGCGTCAGGTGCTCGGCGGCGGTTGCATTCCCGCGCCGGTGAAGCTAGTTGAAGCATGCTCCGCCGACCCGGTGGGGCTCACGGGCGGCGCGGCGCCAATCCGCCGACGCACGCTGGACGAGGTGACATGAGCGAGTTCCGAATCGACCTGCACGTGCTCTCGCGGCTCTCGAACACGCCGACCAAGCAGATCTCGTCGGCGGATCCCCGCGAGATGATCGTGGCTGCGAAAGAAGCCGGTTTGGACGCGCTGGTGTTCACCGAGTACCAGAAATTCGAAGGTTGTGAGTCGGTCCTGGACATCGGTCGCGAGCTCGACTTCCTGGTTTTGCGCGGAGCCGTGTACGCCTGCCAGGAAGGACGCGTGTTGCTCTACGGAATCGTCGACGACGACGCCTTGGATTCCAGCGTCCATTTCAAGGCGATGCAGCTCCTCGATTACATGGACCTGAAGGGTGCCCTGGTGATCCCGGCGCATCCGTTCTGCTCGACGCCGGGGCTCGGTGTGGGCGACAAGCTCGCGACCTTTCGTGGCATCTCCGGCGTGGAGGTGCTGTCGGGGCGCCCCGACGTGAGCGCAGAGCAAAACGCTCGTGCAGCCCAAGTGGCCGCCACCATCAAGGCTCCGGGCATCGGCGGCTCGGGCGCGGTCGAGCCGAGCCAGGTCGGGAGCGCCTTCACGATCTTCCCCGAGCCGATCCGGACCATGGACGAGCTGGTGGCGGCGATTCGAGCCGGCAAAGGCCGCCCCGCCGCCCGCGGCCAATGAGCCGATTCCACGCGTCGGCCGTCGCCGGGAGCACCGGCGCGGCGTGTTACCCTCGTTCGAGACGCACTCGCACTGCGGCCTGAGCGGCCGCGGACGCGTCGATTCTCTCTTCGTAGGCGATCTCACCATGACCAACGTCGATGTCGCTGCCGATCCCTCCGTGCAAGCTCGGTACGACAACGAGCGGCAGTATTTCGACGCGATCGGCGAGCGGCACGGCGCCGAGATCGCGAACAAGATCATCGACGAGAGCCTGATCCCGCCGAACATGGCGAAGTACGTGGATGTGCTCTCGAGCTTCGTACAGGCGCACGGCAATCCCCAGGACCTGCATTTCCTCGATCTGGGCTGCGGCTACGGGATCATGTCGGTGCTGCTGGCGCGCCGGGGCGTGCGCGTCACGGCCATCGACTTGAGCCCCAAGCTGGTGGAGGTGACGCGGCGGCTCTGCGAGCGCAATGGCGTCGCCGATCGCGTCGAAGCACGGGTGGGCAGCGCCGAGAAGATCGAGCTTCCGGATCAGAGCGTGGACGCGGTGGCCGGAACCAAGATCCTCCATCACGTGAACGTGGGCACCACCAGCCGCGAAGTGCACCGCATCCTGAAGCCCGGCGGGATCGCGGCCTTCTGGGAGCCGACCTACAAGAACCCGCTCTTCGACTTCATGAACCGGCTCACCCGCGCGATCCCCAACTTCCCGATCGCCGGCACACGCTACGAGCACGCGCTATCCCGCGCCGAGATCGGCACCATGGGCGAGATCTTCGGTGGCGTGCAGCTTTATCCTGGACCGTTCGCGTTCTTCAGCCACTTCGCGATCGTGGCCACTCGCGGCAATGGCGGCCCGATGGTCGATCGCTGCGAGAAGATCGATGGCGTGATCGACAAGCTCTTCCCGTTCCTGAGGCGCTTCTCTTTTCACCAGATCATCGAGGTGAAGCGCCCCGGCGGCTGACGCCGCGCCGCGCGTGGCTCAGATTCGGCGCGCGCGTCCCGCCCAGTAGCGATCGCGGAGCGCCCGCACGTAGAGCTTGCCGTTCGGTAGCCGGGGCAGCGCTCGCTCGAAATCGATCGAACGCGGCACCTTGTAGCGCGCGAGCCTCTCGCCCACGTACGAGAGCAGCTCGGCCGCGAGGGCGGGCGAAGGTGTGAATCCTTCCGCCAGCTCGACAGCGGCCTTCACCGACTCGCCCCACTCGTCGTCGGGCACGCCGAAGACCGCCACGTCCGCCACGGCCGGATGAGCCACCAGCACCCCCTCGATCTCGGCGGGATAGATGTTGACCCCACCCGAAATGATGAGGTGCGTGGTCCGGTCGGTGAGAAAGACGTAGCCCTCGGCGTCCACGTAGCCGAGATCGCCGGTGGTGAAGACGTGGGGCTCGGGATGGGTGATCGCGGTCTTGGCGGGATCGCGGTGGTACTCGAAGACCTGCGCCAGCGCCTGATGACGGGAGCGCAGCAAGCCGACTTCACCGGGTGGTAGCCGCTCACCGCTTTCGCCGGCGGCGTAGACCTCGAAGGCCGCAATGGGGCGGCCCACGGTGCCAGGTCGTGCGAGCCATTCCGCAGTGCTGGCGAGCGTGGCCACGCCGCCTTCGGTGGCGCCCCAGTACTCGACGATCACCGGCCCCCACCACTCGATCATCCGGCGCTTGACCTCGGCCGAGACGGGCGCGGCTCCGTGAAGCACGAGCTCGAGCGATCGGCCGCGAAAGCTCGCGCGCACGGCCTCCGGCAGCTTGAGCAAGCGCGCGAACATCGTGGGCACGAGGTGCGCATGACGAACGCGTTCGGCGTCGATGAGCGCCAAACAGCGGGCTGCATCCCAGCGCTCCATGAGCACCATCGGCGCGCCGTTGAGCAGGTCGTAGATCGCCAGCAGGCTGGGCGCCGCGTGGTAGAGCGGCCCGGTGACGAGGTGTGGCCCACGTCCGTCGAGGCCGTAGCCTCGGCCGGCGTCGCGCATGCGAGCGAGTGCGGCGCCGAGGGAGGCGGGGCGGGCGCGCCTGACTCCCTTGGGCTTTCCCGTGGTGCCGCTGGTGTAGATCATCGTGCCGCCCGCAGGACCCTCCGCTGCGAGCGGCGTGTCGGACACTCGGGCGAGCACCGCATCCAGGGCGTCGCCGACTTCGACGACCCGCTCGGCACCGATGCGCGTGGCCACGGCAGCGTTCGCCGCATCGGTGAAGACCAGGCCAGCGCCCGCGTCGCCGACGATGTACTCGAGCTCGTCGGCTGTCAGGTGCCAGTTGAGCGGCGTGAGCCAGAGGCCGGCAGCGATCGCAGCGAGGGTCAGCTCGACGCCCTCGACCCGGTTGCCCACCAGGCTCGCCACGTGATCGTCCGGGCCGAGCCCGAGATCGTCGCGCAGCCAGCGCGCGAGGCGCGTCACGCGTGATTCCAGCTCGTTCCAGGTCCGCTGGCGCGTGCCGTCGTCGAGGGCGCGCGCGCCGCGATCGTGGGTGACGGCGGCGGTGATGAGCGGTGTGAAGGTGAGGGGCATCGGCGGCGGCGAAAATGCGTCGGGGAAGCGGCCGGGGACCATGCCGCAGCCACACCACGATCGCAACCGGTACGCCGGGACTTCTCGTGCTATGCCGCCTCAGAGCCAGTTGTCGCGCGCGAGCGGAGCGAGCCGGAGGGCGATGAATGCGACTTCAAGTGGGGATGCGAGCGCCGATCTTCGACGCCCAGACCTGGGATGGTGGCACGCTGCGCTTGGCCGACTTCGA
>CAYUSL010000071.1:17314-18619 GCA_964447125.1 uncultured bacterium
ATCGACGAGACCGGTGTGATCCGCGATCTCTTCTACGGCGAGGTCATCGCCGACCACATTCCGTTCGAGCGTGTCGAGGCGTTCCTGAGCGCGCCCTCGAAAGGAGCAAGCTGATGCGCGTCGAGCTCTCGCTGCTCGGGCATTCGTTCCAGGACAACCCTGCGTGGCCGGGCTACGCAGGGATCGCCGCCAACGCGCGCGCCATCGAGGAGCTCGGATTCGACGGCGTGCTGGTGCCCGAGGCTGGGCACGACCCGTTCCTGCCGCTTCTCATCGCCGCGGGTGCCACCGAGCGGCTCGGCCTGCGCACCGGCGTCGCCATCGCGTTTCCGCGCAGCCCGGGTGCCATGGCGCAGACAGCATGGGATCTGGCGCGATTCTCCGATGGCCGCTTCGAGCTCGGTCTAGGCACCCAGGTCAAGGCCCACAACGAGCGCCGCTACGGCGCGCCGTGGACGGCGCCGCCGGTTCCGCGGCTGCGCGAGTATCTGGCGTGCTTGCGAGCGATCTTCGCGACCTATCAGCAGCCCTCGCAGCCCACTTGGTTCCGCGGTGAGCACTACCGATTCGACCTGATGTCGCCCTACTTCAATCCCGGCCCGAACGCGAATCCCCATCTGCCGATCTACGTGGCCGTGGTCAACGACGCCATGGCACGCCTCGCTGGCGAGCTGGCGGACGGCTACTACCCCCATCCGATGTGCAGCGCGAGCTACGTCCGCGAGGTGATGCGCCCGCAGGTGGAGGAGGGTGCCCGGAAGGCGGGGCGCGATCCAGCGACCATCCGTGTTCTCGGCTCACCGATGATCGCGAGCGGCGCCAACCGCGACGAGCTGGCGAGGAACGCACTCTTGGTGAAGCAGCGTCTGGGCTTCTACGCGTCCACACCCACGTATCGGCCGGTGCTCGAGCATCACGGTCTGGGCGAGCTCGCTGACGAGCTGGGGCGACTCGCGAAAGAAGGGAAGTGGCGGGACATGATCGGGCTCGTCACCGACGACGTGCTCGCCACTTTCGCCACGGTCGCCACCTACGACGAGTTGGGCGCGGCACTCGCCGAACGCTGGCGCGGCACCCTCACCACGATGCACCTCGATCTAGTGGCCGAGCTGGATCGTCACGCGACCGTGCTGCGCGCTCTGCTCGACGTCCTTCACTCCGCCTGAGCGGCCATCGCCCGTGGGAGCGTGCCGGCTCCGCCGCTCCCCCCGCGGCTCATTTGTATGCGATGCCGGCGCTGCACGGTCCGGCCAGATGCACGATCTCCACGCGGCGGAACCCGGCATCGAGGCACCAGCCCCGGAA
>CAYUSL010000072.1:0-11017 GCA_964447125.1 uncultured bacterium
GCTCTTCCCACTTGAAGTCGGGCTGCATCCACGAGTGCAGATAGATGAGCGTGGGCCGATCGGGACGCGCCAGGTGGCGGATCCAGCGCACGTGGACGGTGGAGTTGGCCTCGTACTCGGCCTCGTGGCGGCGCCGGAAGTCCTCGGAGAGCGGTTGGTGCGGCGACGCGAACGCCAGGTCCTCGCACAGGAATTCGGCCGAATTCCAGCGCGGCTTGATGGTCACGCGCGGGGGGACCGGAGGTGCTGGGAGCAGGCGATCGGGGGTGAGGCCGTGAAAGGCCTCGAGCTGGTGGAGCGTATTGGGATTGGGCGGGCTGCGGCGATGAAGCACGCCTGCCAACGAGCTCGCCGTCTCGTCGAGGAATCGCGAGATTCTACGCCCCATCCGGCCCTCCGCGATCGCGCAACGACGTGCGAATGACGCAGTGCGCGGACCATAGCGTCACGCTCGCGCGCAGGGCAACGTGCATCGAACGCGCCGCCGCTCGGATCGGCTGCGATGCGATCGTTTCGCCGCGCCGAACCTGCGCCCGCGCGCCCGACGGGGCGCGTGTTGTGCGAGGCGAACCGAGCGGATAGCGTGCCGCGCTCCCATGGAGTCGCGTGATCGCAATCCGGCTGCGGCGCGCACGCCGCCGCCCGAGACCGAGGTCGATCTGAGCGGCGGCGACGCTGCCGAGTCGGGCGGTGGCTTGCCCGCTGCGGCGCTCGCGGCACACGCATCCGCGGGCCCCTTCGCGTTCACGTCCGAACGGCGCACCACC
This sequence comes from uncultured bacterium, assembly GCA_964447125.1. Taxonomy (GTDB): domain Bacteria; phylum JADJOY01; class JADJOY01; order JADJOY01; family JADJOY01; genus JADJOY01. The sequence continues at coordinate 768 of CAYUSL010000072.1, forward strand.
GATCGCGAGATCTGGTCGCTCTCGTGGCCGGTGATCCTCTCACAGGTGCTCGCGAGCGCGGTCAGCCTCATCGACATCGCGATGGTGGGGAAGCTGAGCCGCCTCGACGTGCAGGCGGTCGGCTACGCCACCCAGTACCTGAATCTCACCCAAGCCGTGCTCTTGGGGCTGGGTGCGGCGTGCGTGGCGCTCATGGCGCAGGCGCGTGGCGCGGGCGACGCGACGCGCGCGCGTCACGCGTTGGCGGGCTCGCTGGGATTCACGGTGGCGACGTCGCTGGTGGTGACGGTGGTGTGCCTCGCGATTCCCGGCACCTTGATGCGCTGGCTCGCGGCGCCCGAAGGTGCGATCGAGGTGGGCACCGCGTACTTCCGGCTCACCCTCGGCTCGACGCTGCTTTTCGGGCTCTCGCTCACGCTCGAGAGCGGATTCCGCGCGCTCGGTGAGACGCGGCTGCCGATGGCGATCGCGCTGGGTGTCACGATCATCAAGATCGCGCTCAATGCGCTCTTGATCTTCGGGCATCTGGGGCTGCCGCGGCTCGAGCTCGCCGGCGCCGGGCTCGCCACATTCATCTCGCAAGCCGTCGGGCTCGTCGCGTTCGCGTGGGCGGCACAGGCGCGCGGTGCGCCAGCCGAGCTGCGGGTGCGCATGCGCGACGTGCGCGACGGCAATGCCGTGGCGCGCGAGCTGGCGCGGCTCTCGGCGCCCGCGGTGGCCGAGCGTGCGGTGCTACAGGTCGCGATGATGACGTACTTCGCAGTCATCGGCCGCTTCGGTGCGGCAGCGGTGGCGGCCTACACCATCGGCATCCGCATCCTCTCGTTCACGTGGATCCCAGGGACGAGCTTCGCGGTGGCCGCGGCGACGCTCGTGGGTCACGCGGTGGGGTCTGGCGACGACCGGCGGGCCGCGCGGGTGGGTTGGCGCGCGACGTTGTTCTCGCTGGTGGTGTCGGTGGTGCTCGGCATCGTGTTCGCGCTCGGCCGCACGCCGCTGGCGCGATTCTTCACGCCCGATGAAGGCATCGTCCGCGAGCTGGGTCCATTCATGCTGGTGTTGGCAGCGGCGCAACCGCTGCTGGGCATGCACTTCACGCTCGCCGGTGCGTTGCGCGGCGCGGGCGACACGCTCACGCCGTTCTTCGCAGCGCTGGTGGCGAACTGGGTGCTCCGCGTGCCGGTGGCGTATCTAGCGAGCCCGGAGCGCGGCGCGCCCGTGATGTGGGTTTGGGGAGCGCTGGCGCTCGATCACCTGGCTCGGGCGATCTGGCTCGCGCTCGCGTTTTCCCGCGGCAAATGGCGCCTTCGCGCCGCACGCGTCGCCAGCACCGCGCCGTCCCCGGGCTGAGCCTGAAAACCTCAATTGAACTGGAAGCCGAGGTTCGCGAGCGGGAGGTTGGCTCGCTTTCGGCGACGTGCCCGCCACGCGGTCGGTGGCGATAAACCCAGCGATTTCGCTCGATCGGCCAACTGCGATGCAGTTGATCGTTGCAGCGCGGCGATGCGGTCCAGCCACGCCGCGAAGCGCGCCTGACGGCGACCCCGAAGCCCGAGCCGCAGCACCACCTGGCGTGCGGATGAGCCGAGGATCGCCCCCACCACCAGCACCTCGGTGCGCAGCGTCATCAAGCGAGAACGGCGGTCGTGAAGGACCTCGTCTTTGAACGCCGCCACCAGATTGAACAGCACGCAGATCAGCCGGAAAACCGCCTCGGTGCCATCGAACGACTGCACGCAGAAGCCGTTCGCCCCGAAGTCGTCCTCGAGCTCCTTGATCCGGTTCTCGCTGTCGGCGCGGCCGTTGTAGAACCGCCACACCACCTCGGGTGGGTGCTCGAGCGTCGTCACCACCGTGTGGAACGTGTAGCCCGGCACGTCGATCAGCCGTCGTCCCCGCGCGTCGGGGCGCTCGCGAATCTCCTCGCGCACCACCACCAGCCGCCGCGGCGCCCGCCAGCTCGGTGCGGTGTAGGCCATCTCGCCGACCTCGAGGCCGTGCCCGAACGATCGCCACGAGCGAATCGCCGCCGCCTCGCGTTGAATGGGCTTCGTCATGCGCACCGCGATGGCGTACGGCAACGCGCGGCTTTCCAAGTCTTCGAGAAACTCGCGCTCGAAAAAGCCGGAATCGGCGCGCACCGCATAGAGCCGCACACGCTCGGGCAAGCGCGCGAGCGTCTCGGCGAGAAACGCGCGGACGCCGCGCGCGGTGCCGGTGTTTCCGCTGCGCAGCCACGCATGCACGATCCAGCGCACGTCGGCGAGCATGGCCAGGATCGGGTGATGCGAGGGTCGGCCGTGCTTGCGGGGGTTGTGGCCTTTGAGGCTGCCCTCTTGGTGGCCGTAGCGTTCGAGGACGGTGGAGTCGAGATCCAAGACCATGCCGAGGGCGTGGCCGTGGAGTCGAGGCGCGAGGAGCAATCCCCACAACCCACTCGCGAGCGCTTCGACCTGACTTTGGCGAAACCCACCGAAGTAGCGGGTGATCGTCATGGGGGACGGCAGCCGGTGGCATCCGAGCGCGGCGCGGATCACGTCGTCGCTGGTGAGCCGTGCGGCGTGGGCGAAGCGCCGGCCCCCGGTGAGCACGGTGGTCCAGAGGGTGAGGACGATCGCGACGACGTCGATGCGATTGGGCGAGGTGCGTCCGTCGGGCAGGACGTCGCGCAGCACGCGGCGAATGCCGAGTCGATCGAGGTAGCGCACGAAGGCGATGAGACCGCCCCAGCCACTGACGGGCTTGTCGGTGTAGGCGATCGCCAGTCGCTCGGACGGCTCGAAATCCGTATGCTGCGTATGCATCGTCCTGTCCCTCCGTTTTCGTGGTCGTCAGGTCCGCTAACCCAACGATACGAAACGTCGGTTCAGGACGGTGCCTCCTGATCCGCTCCGTCAACTGCGCGATTCAGGCTCAGTTCAGGACTAGTTCGAGCGGCCGCGGGCGGCGCTGGTGAAGAAGGGGGCTTGGAACGGCACCGCGCCTGCCGGGGCGGCGTCGGCGTCGCCGCGCGCGAACGCTCCGTCCAGGTCGTCGCTCACACCGTTCACGTGCTGGAAGTAGCGCACGGTGGCGTGGATGCGGCTCGCGGGTAGCAGCGTCTTGCCGAGGGCGACGAGACGGCGCCCGGTGAGGACACGGCCGTAGTCGCCGAACGCGTCGAGCGCCGGCGCTCCGCTCAGGTCCTCCATGCCGCTCGATACCACCTGTGCACGGAAACCCGTCGGCAGCGCGATCGTCCAGCGGATCGCGCCGACGGTGCTGTCGAGCTGGGGTAGATCGAGCTCGAACGAGCCCAGAAATCCGAGCGGCTGCGCCGGCAGCGCGAGCCGGAGTGACACCAGCCGACTTTCGTCGCGCCGGGCGAGCGGCTCGAGGGGAACGCGATAGCGCTCACCGTCGCGCGCTGCGCGCGTGGCTTCGTGGCCGTCGACGATCGTGGACAGCACTTGGCTGCCGCTGGGCAGCACCACCTCGAAGACGTCGGGGTGGTCGGCGGGCAGCTCGAAGGCTGCGAAGTGGGCACAGCTTCCGTCGGAATGGATGACGGTGAGCTGATCCGCGTTCAGCACGCGGATGCCGTAGATCGCGACGTTGCCTGGCGCGGCCTCGCTCTCGGCGGCAGCGACGCCGGGGCGCGTGTCGTAACCGAGCGTCAGGGGACCGTGCCCGGTCACGCCGATCGCCCAATGGCCCTCGGTATCGACGCGCGAGCTCCACAGCAGCCCATTGGTCACATCCAGGTGTACCGGCGGTCCGGTGACTTCGAACGTGCCCGCTTGATCGACGAGCAACGGCAGCTCGACCTCCACGCGCTCGCCAGCGTGCGCCAGCGCCGCGCGATAGACGATCTCCAGCGAGCCGCGCGGCGTGCCGCGCGCGCCGAGCCCGAGGCCCGCATCGACGGGCGCCAGATAGAGGCCGTTGCTCAGCTCGCGACTCACGATCGGCACGCCGCCGGGAACGAGCACGCGGTCGGGCGGGCCCTCGCGCACGACCTCCACGGCGACGGTCGCGTGGACCTCCACGAAGCGCTCCTCGATTCGCGCTTGGTAGCGCACCACGCCGAAGCTCGCGAGCACGGGCGCGGGCGGACGGGTGCGGGCCTCGTTCTCGTCGAGCAGCGTGGCGGGCAAGGTGACGGTGATCGGCGTCGAGTCCGCAGGCGGCGCGGCGTGCGCGGTTCCGCTCGCGAGCGCCGGTGCGAGCGCCAGCAACCCGAGTAGGCCGGTCGTCACGGGAGCGGCGGCGCGCGCGGCAGCGAGGCTGGTTTGGAGCGCGCGATTCTGTAGATCGATCACCACGGCCAGCGTCACCAGCCCACAGGTCAAGAGCACCAGCCCACGGTTCCACGCGCCGAAGGCGGCGAGCGTCGGGAAAATCTCGAAGATCGCTACGGCCAGCGCGGCACCGATGATCCCCAGCCGTGGGCCGAGCACCCAGCGCAGGTAGTTGGCGAGCAAGAGCCCGGGGATGCCCGCGGCGAGGGCGACGGCGATCCCGAAGCGCATCCGCACGCTCAGGTAGAGCACCAGCGGGAAGTAGAAGAAGAACCCGATCGCCACGGTCTGAACCATCGCGCCGCCGAGCGAGCGCCGTGCGGCGATCGTGCTCAGGATCGTGATCAGGTAGAGCGCCGATACCAGCGGGCCCATCTCCACGAGCTTGCTGAGCGCTTGGTGCAGGCTGCGGCCCTCGGGCACGTCCACGTGGAACTCGTCGGGCGGCAGAAAGTTCTTGCGCTCCCACACCACGGAGCGGGCCTCGGGGCCGTCCTTCGCGCCCGCGCTCCCGCCGCCGCCTTTGCTGTCCCACACGAGCCGATCCACTCCGGTCACGCGCACCGCCACGCGCAGCTCGCGGATCGCTGCATCGCGTGCAGTCTCGACCGCGTAGCGCACGCCGCTGACGCCGGCCGTCTCGTAGCCGACCACCAGCACACGGCTCGCGCCTGGGTCGAGGCGTCCGCTCCAGTACCACGCAGAGGCGCTCGACTCGCGCACACCGGGTCCGTCGACCTCGAGGCGTACCGCCTTGGTGGCCACGCCGCTGGCACTCGTTCCATCGGCGTGCGGGTGCGGCAGCCGAAAGAGCACGAATACGGGATCCGGTCGCGTGTTGAGCAGCGTGAAGCGGGCCTCGAAGCTTCCCGCGAGCTCTTGCAACACGCGGAGTCCGCGCGAGTCGGTGCGCGCGGTGAGCTCGAAGCGAACGTCCGCCGTGTCGGGATGGATCTCGTCGACCGCGGAGACGTCGTCGCGCAAGCCGCGCACCAGCACTCGCGGTGTTTCTTGGACGAGGATGGTGGTGGGGTAGCGCGGCGGCGCGCCCACGAACTCGGGGCGGGCGCCGAGCAGATAGCGCAGGCCGGCGAAACCCGCCGCCAGCAGCACGCACCACAGGATCGCCGCGCGTCGCGCACGGCGTCGCGCGATCTCCTCGGGTGGAATCGGGGGCGTGGACACGAGATTCCGCATGGCGCCTCTCCGCATGCCTCGGTGAGCGTCGCTGGCACCGCACCTGGCGAGCGAACGTCAGCGTCGAGCTCGGACGTGCAGCCCGTTCGGCGCACGCGTGCGATTCCCGTGCAGGCGCGATCACCTGAGCCGCGTTGCTGCGAATGACGTGACGGGCGTGAGTGATCGGTCGCGAGGCTCGGATGCGCAAACCTTGCGTGCGCGGTGAGGGGTCGGGTTACGATGCGCGGCCCCTCGGGCGGGGCGAGGAGGAAAAACCATGATTCGATGCAATCGCGCGTGCGCGGCGATCCTGGGATTCGGCGCAGCGACCGTGCTCGTGCTCGCTGGCTGTTCTGGTCGCTCTACCGCCTACAACGTGACGGCGGCCAAGACCGCCGACGTATCGCAGCTCGGCGCGCTGGTTCGCGACGGCGACGACGCGTGGGAGCGCCGGGCGAATCCCGACGAGATCCGGCGCGCGATCACCGCGTGGGAGAAAGTGATCGCGCAGGATCCGACCGCACGCGAAGTCCTCGGCAAGCTCTCGCGAGCCCACTACCTGCTGGCGTACGGCCACATGGCGGGCGAGGAGCAGAAAGAGAAACGCCTCGCCACCTACGAGGCCGGCTCCCAATACGGCGAACGCGCGCTGGCCCTCAACGTCGAGTTCAAACGCCGGATCTCCGCCGGTGCGAAGGACACCGACGCGCTCGAGGCGTGCACCAAGGACGACGCCCCGGCGCTGCAGTGGTACTACGCCAACCTGGGCCGCTGGGCGAACGAGCAAGGCATCCAGAAGGTGCTGCTCTACAAAGAGAAGCTCCTGAAGCTCGCATCGCGACTGGCGGCGGTGGATGAAACGTTTTTCCACGGCTCGGGTCCGCGCCTGCTGGGGACCTACTACGCCAAGGCGCCCGGCTTCGCGGGCGGAGATCTCGCCAAGTCGAAGGAACAGTTCGACCGCTCGCTGGCGATCGCGCCCAACTACTTCGGCACCAAGGTTCTGATGGCGGAGTTCTACGCCACCAAGAAGGGCGACAAGGCGCTCTTCGATCAGCTCCTGAACGAGGTGGTGAACGGCGATCCGCGCGTGCTCGAGGACGTGGAGCCCGAGCAGCGGATCGAGCAGGAAAACGCGCGCAAGCTGCTGGCGCGCTCGGCGGAGCTCTTTTGATGCGCTCGCTGCCTAGCACTGCAACGTCACGCATCGGTTGGCCGACGCGTCTCGCGTTCGTCGGTCTGCTGGCGATGGGTGTGGGACACGCTCGTGCCGAGGAAACGGCGGGAGTGGCGATGAAGATCGCCACGGTGGCGCCAGAGGGCACACCGTGGTCCGAAGGGCTCGAGGAGTACCGCAAGCAGATCGACGCCGACACCGGCGGTGCGGTGAAGGCGCGGGTATTCCTCGGTGGTGCGCTCGGTGACGAGAACGAGTCCGTGCAGGCGTGTGCGCGCGGACAGATCCAGGCGGTAGGCGCTTCCACGGCGGCGCTCTCGTCGATCGTGCCCGAGCTGGCGGTGCTCGAGATGCCGTACCTCTTCCGCACGCCGGAAGAAGCCGATCAGATCCTGGACCACGTGGTGCTCGCGACGCTCGAGAAGGCGTTTCGCGACCGCGGGCTGGTGCTCGGCTTCTGGAGCGAGAACGGCTACCGCTCCTTCGGCACCAACTTCGGCTTCGTGAAGACGCCCGCGGACCTCAAGGGTCACAAGATGCGCAGCCAGGAGTCGCCGGTGCATCTCGAGATGTACCGCGCCTTCGGTGCGTCGCCGGTGCCCATCGCCGTGACCGAGGTGCTGACCTCGCTTCAAACGGGGGTGATCGACGGTTACGACAACACGCCGCTCTTCGCACAGGCGGCGCAATGGACCAGTGGCACCAAGTTCTACAGCCTCACGAATCACATCTATCAAGCGGCCGCGATCGTCTTCAACGCGGCCTGGTACGACGGTCTCAGCGCCAAGGCCAAGGCCGCGCTGCTCGCGCCGCGCTCCGGTCTGATGCAGCGGATGCGCAAGGAGATCCGCGCGCTCAATCCGCTCTTGGTGGAGAACTTCGGACCCATGGGAATCCAGGTCTACACGCCCACCAGGGACGAGCTGGCGCAGTTCGAGAAGGCTGCGGCAGCGGGTCGGAGCGCGTACCTCGCCAAGGCGAGCGTCGGCGAGAAGGCGCTGGTGGCGCAGATCGAGAAGGGGCTCGCGGCACTGCGGCAAGCCCCGAAATGAATGCATCGAACGATGAGCCTCCTTGCAGGAGTCACGGACGGCACGCGCCAGCGGCGCGTCGCGAGCGCAGCGAGGCGCCTTGGGGGTGGGGCCTTTTCAGCACCGCGCTTTTCGTGGGGCGGGGGTCTGGAACAGACCCCCGAGGCAGCATTCGAGTGATCGCATGAGATGGGTCACGCGCTTCGACGATTGGCTCTACCGCGTCGAGCAAATCGTGGTCGCGGTCATGCTCGCGATCATGGGTGTCGTGGTGTTCCTGGACGTCGCGCAGCGCGTGAGCACCCGCGCCGGTAGCTGGCTCGCGAACCCGGTTGCGATCGGCGCGGTGGCGTCGGTGGCGAGCGTGCTCGCATTCCGGACGCGCAGGGACGCGTGGCCGAAGGCGGCGCCCAAAGGACTGGCGCTCGGCGTGCTGATCGCGCTGGTGCAAGTGGTGTTCGTCCGGCTGGTGCCGAATGGGCTCGTTTGGTCGCAGACCTTGGCGCTCGGGTTCACGCTCTGGCTCGGCACCATCGGCGCGACGCTGGCGGCGCACGATCGCAAGCACCTCGCCCTCGACGTCGGCTCGAAGATCTGGCCCGACTCGATGCTCCCTGCCGCCACCGCCGTCGGCCACGTGGTGACTGCTCTCTTCTGCCTGGGTGTCGGCTACCTGGGAGCGCGCTCGTGCGTCGAGCACTACCAGCTCTGGCGCGCCACCGACGGCGCCGCCGGCACGCTCACCGCGCTGCCGATTCCCAAATGGCTGGTGTTCTCGTCGATCCCCTACGGCATGAGCTCGCTCGCGTTCCGTTTCGTGCTGGAAGCGTGGCGGACGTGGACGGGTGTGGTGCGAGCAGGTGACGACGACACGCTCGCTCAGCTCGGCATCCAACGAGAGCCCGACGCGTGAACGGGTTCTGGCTGCTGCTCGCGATCTTCGTGCTCGCGCTGTTGGGCGCGCGGCTCTTCGTGATCGTGGGTGTGGCTACCGGGCTCTCGTTCCTGCTCTGGCTCCCCGACGCCGAACCGCTGGTGCAGTTGAGCCGCATGGTCACCAAGATCGAATCCTTGGTGAGCAAGAACGTGTTCCTCTCGATCCCGTTTTTCATCGCGTCCGGTTCGATCATGACCAAAGGCGGCATCGCGCCGCGCTTGACCGAGCTCGCCCGAGCCGCCGTCGGCTGGATGCCCGGTGGGCTCGCCGTGGCGTCGGTGGTGGCTTGCATCGTGTTCGCCGCGATCTCCGGCTCGTCGCCGGTGACCTTGGTGGCGGTGGGAAGCGTGATGTTCCCGGCGCTCATCGATTCGGGCTATCCGAAGAGCTTCTCGATCGGCCTCATCACCAGCGCCGGCAGCCTGGGCTGCATGATCCCACCGGCGATCGCGATGCTCATCTACGCGATCAGCGTCCAGGGCACCGCTGCCGTCGACCCCTCGGATCTCTTCTTCGCCGGGCTGGTGCCGGCGGTTTTCATCGCGTCGCTGCTGGCGATCTACAGCATCGTCACCGGGCTGCGCGTGCCGGGCTCGCGCGAGCCTTTCAGCGCGGCGCGGCTCGGGTCGGCGTTCGCGGGCGCCGCGTGGTCGCTCACGTTGCCGGCGATCGTGCTGGGCGGAATCTACGGCGGCGTCTTCACGCCCACCGAAGCGGGTGCGATGGCGTTCGCGGCGAGTGTGCTCATCTCGTGCGCCATCCACCGCGACGTGCGGTGGGGGCAGATCCCCGGGATCTTGATGGAGGCGGCGACGCTCATCGGCAGCCTGGTGCTGATCGTGGTGCTCGCCTTCGGTCTCAACGACTTCTTGGCCGAGGTGGATGCGCCCGGCGTGATCCAGCGCTGGGCCACTTCCGCGGATCTCTCGGCGTGGCAGTTCATGCTGGTGGTGAACGTGATCCTGATCGTGCTCGGCGCGCTCATGGATTCCATCTCCGCCACGCTCGTGTTCGCGCCGATCCTGGCGCCGGTGGCGATCAACCACTACGGCATCGATCCGATCCACTTCGGGATCGTGTTCGTGGTGAACATGGAGATCGGCTATCTGGCGCCGCCCGTCGCCACGAACTTGTTCGTGGCCGCGGCGATCTTCCGTCAGCCGTTCCTGGACGTCGCCAAGGCGATCATGCCCACCCTCGGCATCATCTGCGCCGCTCTGGCCGTGCTGATCTACGTGCCGACCTTCTCGAAAGGGCCGCTCAGTCTGCGGCAGGGACAGCCCTTCTACGAACCCTTCCCGTGGACCCGCCCCGTGGCCGAGGTGAAGCCGGCCGAGCCGTCGGCCACCGGATCTCCTTCCGCCGCACCCTCCGCTGCCCCGCGCCCGCTCTCGATGGAGGAGCTGATGCGCCGCGCCAAAGAAAAAGCCGCGCAGCCGTGACAGGCGCTCGCTGAGCGTCGAATTGGGCTCAGGCCGGCAAATGAACCTGGCGCGAGCCTGGGGCGAGCCGCGAGCGCAGCGAGGCGCCTTGGGGGTGGGACCCGTCGCGGCTTTGCCGCGACGGGCGGGGGGCTGGAACAGACCCCCGAGGAGGCCTACACCACCCCCCCCGCGCCGCCCCCGCCCCCCCCCACAGCGCCCACC
>CAYUSL010000072.1:11027-13211 GCA_964447125.1 uncultured bacterium
GGGGGCGGGGGGGGGGGGGCCCCCGGGGGGGGTTGCCCGCCCCGGGGGGGGGGTCTTTTCCACCCCCCCGAGGCTACAGACACGACCACGCCAGCGCCGAGCCGGCGACCACCAAGAGCGCGAACACAGCGATGCGGAACGGTCGCTCGTCGATCGCGTGGTGGACCCGTTCGCCGATCGCCACCGCCGCAACCACCGTCGGCAAGAGAAGCAGGCTCACGCGCGCCGTGCGTGCGTCGAGCAAGCCGCCGATCGCGTAGCCCGCGAGCAGCAGCGAGCCCATGGTCACCCACAGCGCGCCGAGGGTGCTGCGAAAGCGCAGCTTGTCGTCGATCTCCCGGCCCGCGACGTAGACCACGAGCGGCCCACCCGAGCCGAAAAGCCCGTGGATCACTCCGGCGCCGAAGAGCATCGCCGTGCGTAGCGGTCCCGCCACCGGCCGCCGGCTCGCGACGGCGCCATCGCTGTCGAACAGGCGCTTGAGCTCGAGGAGCGAAAGCGTCACCACGAAGATCGCGAACGCGAGCTTGAGCGAGTCGTCGCTGCTCTTGCGCATCACCACCAGGCCCACCGCCACTCCCGCGATCATCGCGGGCAGCACCCGGCGTACCAGCAGCGTGCGATCGACGGCGTGCCGATAACGGCTCACCAGGTAGACCGAGAGCAGCAGGTTCACGGGCACCACCGCGGGCAGGATGAAATCGATGGGGAAGAGCTGCGACGCGAGCGTCACCGTGATCACCGTGGCGCCGAAGCCGAAGCTCGCCTCGGTGGCGAAGCCGGCGAGCACGATGAGCCAGAGCAGGGCGAGCTTCACGATGCGGGAGGTGCGCGGTGCTGACCGTGGACGGGACGCGCGACGGGATAGCACGCCGCAGAGCGAGAATCGGCTCGATTCCGACTTCCCCTCGATCGCGATTCCGTCCCGAGGTGGTTAGAACGCGACGAAGTTGCCGATCGCGCTCGCTGTCGAGCCGGGAAGGAGCTGTTTCATGTCATCGCACGCGAAGCCACCCGAAGGGCCTTCACCTGCGCTCGTGTTCGACCTGCTCTTCGCGTACCAGCGCTCCGCGGCGCTGCGCGCCGCCATCGAGCTGGATCTGTTTCGCGCCATCGGCGAAGGGCCCGGCGACGTGGCCTCGATCGCCCATCGCACGTCAGCATCGGAACGCGGCGTGCGCATCCTGTGCGACTTCCTCACGGTGGTGGGGCTGCTCCAGAAAACGGACGGGCGCTACGCCAACACACCCACGGCGGCGCTTTTCCTCGACTCGCGCTCGCCGGCAAGCGTGGCGTCTACGGCACGCTTTCTGGGCCACCCGATGGTCCAGGCGCCGTTCAACCAGCTCGCCGACATCGTGCGCAGCGGCTGCACGGTGCTGCCCGGGCAAGGCTCGGTGGAGCCCGACAATCCGGCGTGGGTCGAGTTCGCGCACAGCATGGCGCCGATGATGGCGCCCATGGCGGCGCCGCTCGGCGCCTTGGTGCTGGCGGGAAAGTCCGGGCCGATGTCGGTGCTGGACATCGCTGCCGGCCACGGGCTCTTCGGGATCGAGGTCGCGCGCCAGAACCCCGCAGCACGGGTGGTGGCGGTCGACTGGGCGGCGGTGCTCGAGGTGGCGCGCGCCAACGCTCGGAAAGCTGGCGTGGAAAACCGCTACGAGACGCGGCCCGGAAATGCCTTCGACGTGGACTACGGCGGACCGCACGACGTGGTGCTGCTCACCAATTTCCTGCATCACTACGACGCTTCCACGTGTGTGCGGCTGCTGCAGAAGGTGCGCGCCGCGCTCGTGCCCGGAGGATGCGTCGCCGCCCTCGAGTTCGTGCCCAACGAGGATCGTGTCTCGCCGCCGATGCCCGCGACTTTCAGCCTGACGATGCTCGCGACCACCGAGGGTGGCGACGCCTATACGCTCCACGAGCTCGCGACGATGTATCGCGCTGCGGGCTTCGTCGACGTCAGCGGCCACGCGATCCCGACAGGCCCGCACACACTCGTGATCGGTCGCGTGCCGTGAAGGGCGCACGAGACTCGCGGCAGCGAGTTTCGTGCACGTGTCGATGCTTCCTCGGGGGGCTTTTCGAGCCCCCCGCCCGTCGCGGCAACGCCGCGCCGGGTCCCACCGCCGAGTCGCTTGGCTCGCGGTGAGATGGACGGAGTGCGTGAAGACCGCTGCGCAG
>CAYUSL010000072.1:13311-18581 GCA_964447125.1 uncultured bacterium
CTCCAAGCCGTTGTCTCGCGCGATCGGCTCCGCTCTTCGAACCGTGGTGGGATCCTCCCCCGAGTCGCTTGGCTCGCGGTGAGATGGACGGAGTGCGTGAAGACCGCTGCGCAGCGCGGTCGAGGGCCGTTCGAGCAGACCCCCGTCCACACGTGGAGCGGCTCGGGACCGAGGACGAGCGGCACCGCAATCGGGTGGAGGGACCCGCTCCGTCGGGTCCGAAAAATCGCGGCGACCGGCTCGGCGCTGACGGAGCAGCGCCCTCCAAGCCGTTGTCTCGCGCGATCGGCTCCGCTCTTCGAACCGTGGTGGGATCCACCCGCCAGTCGCTTCGTTCGCGGAGGGGTCGCCGTCGCGGTCAATGTGGCGAGTCGCCGCCGAACGGCATGCCCAAGAAGGTCCAGATCGCGAGCTGCAGGAGATAGGCGCCCAACCCGAGCAGCGCGAAAACTCTCACGCGCGGCGACCGGCCCCGCACCAATAGATCGACGAGCGGTAGCAGCACGAGGTTGCGGAACCCGGTCAGATAGTTGTCCTCGAGCCTGCAGTACTCGAGGGAGCACGGCAGCGCACCCAAGACGAGCGGCACGATCCACGCACTCGTGGCGCGCTCCCGCAGCCGCTCGCCGAGGTGAGCGACCCACACCCACGTCACCACGAACGGCCACCTGCCGAGCGCAGCGCAGGCGAGCGTCACGGCGAGCGTCTTGGCACCGGCTCGACGTTGCCACCAGGCGGTGGCGATTCCCACCACGGCAGCGACGAAGAGCGCGTTTCGCACCACGGATCGCGCCAGACAGTAGCCCAGCGGATCGGTGAGGATCGCCGCGCTCTCGTGGCCCGCTTGCGTGGTACCCGTCGTGAAGTGTCGCGCGACGAGATCGACGAACCACGGGGCCGTGACGCTCGCGGCGATCGCCACGGCCGCCACGGCGAGCCCCGCGGTAGCGAGCTCGCGACGAGTGGCGAGCACGAACAGCGCGAGCAGCAACACCGATGCGAACGCGACACCGGCGTAGAGATGGTTCGCGAAGCCGAGGGCGAGCGCCGCGGCCAGCCCCGCGCTCGCGATCGCCCGCGCCGTCATTTCGGGTCGCGTGACCAGCACCGCCGCGAAGTACTGAATGCACACCACCAGCAGCAGGTAGAGGGCGTAGGGCCGGACCTGGATCGTGTGCCAGCTCGGCCCGAGAAGAAACGCGGCGAGCCCTACGAGCCGAAGCTCGCGAGGGAAGAGCAGGCGTACGTTGAGGTACCAGACCAGCCCGGCGACGAGATAGAGCACCACCGAGATCGCGCGCCCGGCGGCCAGCGTTGCGTTCGGGCCGTCGAGGAGCGCCGAGTAGAACGCGTAGCTCAGCGGCCCATGCCAGTAGCCGCGCGCGACTCGATACGCGCCGCTGGCGAAGCCGAGCGTGTCCGCCTCGGCGACGAATCGCAGGAACAGGGTGTACTCGAGGTCGATCGAATCGACGCCACGGACGTGGAAGTACATCGCGATCAGCGCTAGCGCGCGAAGCGCGAGCAGCGCGACGAACACGCGCCGCTGGGTGCGTGGATCGTCGCGAATGCGCTCGCAGGCGCGATCGAGCGTCGCGAGACGCGACGTGATCCAGCGCGAGCGGCGATTGGGATCTCCCACGTGAGCGAGAACCTCGGGGTGGCGGATTCGCGATCGCGGCGCAGAATCCGCCACCCGATACCGACGCGCAAGTGCGATCGCCCGTGCGTGGAGTGCCAGCGCGCAGGGCGGGGTCGATTACGCTGCTTCGACCCATCGAGAGCGAGCCCATGAGCCAGGTTGCCGCGAAGCCGATCGGGAAATCACTCGTGGCCCGATCGCAGCGGCGCGGGGGATCGCTGCTGGCGCGCGCGACCTTGCTGACATCGGCAGCGATCGCGTTGCTGGCTGGCTGTGCGACACACTCGAAGTCGCGTCCCGAGGATCTCTGGATCGCCGGCGCAGGTCCGGAGGACCGCAGTCGCGCCTTCGACGCGGCGGTGGCGTTCGTCGACGAGATCGACGATAGGCCGGCGCCCGCTGACGCGGCGACGCGTGAGCGCGCGTTCGCCATCGTCCACGAGCGGCTCCACGACCCGGACGTCGAGACCCGCCGTCGCGCCGCCCGCACGCTCGTGGCCGCAGGTTATGAAGCCAAGGAGGACTCGGTGCGCGCTCTCTACGGCGTGGCCGATGACGCCGATCCGTGGGTGCGTGCGTACGTCGCCGCCGGGATCGGCTTCGCGACCCAGCGCAGGCTCGCGACGCCCGAGATGCGCCGAGCTCAGCCCGAGCGCATTCGTGGAGTGATCACGCTTCTCGATGGCGCCCTCGCCGATCCCGACCCCCTGGTCCGCATGCGCGCCGCCCAGCTCGTGCAGTGGGTGGGGTCGGACGCGGCACCCGTGGGCGCGCGACTCATCGCGCTGAGCGACGACCCGGATCCTCGGGTGGCGAGCGCGGCGCTGAGCGCTGTGGCTGCGATCGGCTGGGCGGCTCGCATCCCCACCGATCGCCTCATCGCGCGCTTCGCCGATCCCGAGCACGACGTGCGCGCCGCCGTCGCGGGCGTGATCTATCAGCAGCGGGCTGCGGCGGTTCCTGCCCTCGTCGAGGCGTTGAAGAACCATCCCGACGATCGTGTGCGCAGCGAGGTCGCGGAGGTGCTCGGCGATTTCGGCGCAGCCGCGACCCCGGCGCTGCCGGCGCTGCGATATGCGGCCGCCAACGATTCGTCCTTCTGGGTGCGCCGAGGCGCGCAGATGTCGCTGGCCAAGCTGGAAGGCGCGCCCTGGCCCGCGGAATGACGCGGTGGCGGCTTGCCGATCGCGGCGTTGGCGTTCCCGCCTCGAGTCAGCTCGTCGGCGATGACGGGTTGCGGCGAAACGCAACCCGCCCGCCCCTGGCGTCGACCACCGGCAGCTCGAAGATGCCGGCACCCGAGCCCGTGAACAGCACCCGCTGGCGAGCGTCGTAGCGAAGCGCGCGGGTGAAGCCTCCCACCCAGGCCTGGTCGAGCGTTCGCCCCGTCTCGGCGTCGAGCGCGCGCACCCGACCATCGAAATAGGACGACGTGAAGATCACGCCGCGCGCGGCATCGCACTCGATCTCGCGGATCATCGGATCGGTGTCGAAGCGCCGCCGTCGTGCGAGTGTCGCATCGTCGAGGATCACCACGTCGGCGTAGGCCGGCCGAGCGACGGCGATCTCACCGCGCTCGGGCAGGGCGCACACGTCCGTCGAGCCCCAGCCGTTCCAGGTCTCGTGGTAGCTGCCGTCGCCGATCCCCAGGCGCACGACCTTGGGCTCGCCCAGCCACGCCGTCACGAAGAGCGCGTCGCGCGGCGCAACGTATTCCAGGGCATACGGGCCCCACGGTACGTGGCGGATCTCGTCGCGGCCGGTGTCGAGATCGAAGAGATGCAACACCGGTGAGCCTTCCTCGACGTAGGCGATGCGCCGCGGGCCGACGGCGGCCACGTCGATGGTCAGCATGCGCGCGACGTCCGCGAGCTGCGTGTGGGTCGCGAAATCCACGAGCGTGATGCCGCCGACTCCGCTGATCGCCGCCTGCTCGGTGCCGGGAAGCCAGGCGATGCGCTCGAAGGCGGTGGCGTCGTGCAGCGCGCCGATCGTCACCGCGCCCGTGGTGCGATCGAGCAAGCCGGGTGGCAGCCGGCCCTTGGTGGTGAACGCGAGCCGCGAACCGGTTGCATCGGGCGCCAGGTCGTAGACGCCGCGCACCTGCAGGTGCTGGACGAAGTCGCGTTCCGCCGGGTGGAGCGTTCCCGCGAGAAATCCGATCACCGTTCCCGCCGCCGCACCCAATGCCGTCCACCGCATGGAGCGATCGACGTTGCGCCAGCTCACTCGTCGCCACGCGGCCCAGGCCGAGACGCCGCCGAGCAACGCCAGGACCCAGATCGGTTGCAGCGGCAGGCGCGCGAGCACGATCGCTGCCGCCGTCCCGAAGACCAATCGCCGGCGCGGCTGCCGCGCCGCGAAGACGAGCGCCGCGCACGCGGCGAGCGCGAGCTCCACGTGCCGAAGCGCTGAAGCGCCCATCCATGCGGCCAGCACGATCAGCGCCGCCACCCACGTCCGATCGGCGAGCCTGAGCGCCGCCCGCAAGCCACGCATGCCGCTGGTGCGCAGCGCGCGGCGAGTGCCGAGCACGTCGGCGATCACGATCGTTGCCAGCGCGATCCCGATCCCCACGACGAAGGCGCCCGGCGACGCGATCGAAGGCAACTTGGTGATCCAGCCCACCACGATGCCGTATGTGATCGCGAACGCCGCGTGCACCGCCCACGAGTGGAACGGCGCCGGTCCCGGGAGCGCGATCAGCAACAGCGCGATCAGCAGCAGGATCCGGCTCTGCGCCACGTCCGGCGCCGCCAGGAGGCTCGGGCCCGTGCTCGGCATGGGATGTCGCCGCGACCGAGATCGCGGCGCGAGATCATCGCACGACACCCGCCGCAGCCAGCGCGCGGTACGTGGTGTATCCGCCCGAGAGATTGCGCGCCCGATAGCCGTGCTGGAGCAAGAATCGCGTCGCGTAGTAAGCGCGTTGTCCGACGCCGCACGAGAGCCAGATCTCGCGGTCGCGCGGCAGCTCGCCGATGCGCTCGCGCATCGCCGAGAGCGGCAAGTTGATGAAGCCCGGCATGTGGCCGGCCTGGTACTCGTTCGGCTCGCGCACGTCGACCAGCAGCGCCTCCGTGTCCCCGAGCCGATCCCAGTCGGCGAGCGGCATGTCACCCGCGAGGACGTTGGCAGCCAGCATGCCCGCCAGATTCACCGGATCCTTGGCGGCGCCGAATTGCGGCGCGTAACTCAGCTCCACCTCGGCGAGGTCGTGCACGGTGCCGTCGAATTGGATCGCGGTGGCGATCACGTCGATGCGCTTTTCCACGCCCTCGTGTCCCACCGCCTGAGCACCGAGAATTCGCCCCTCGGGCACCGAGAACAGAAGCTTCAAGTGGATCGGCTGAGCACCTGGGTAGTAGCCGGCGTGATGTCCGGGATGCAGGTAGACCTTCGCGAAATCGGTGACGCCAGCGCGTTTCAGGCCTTTTTCCGATGCACCGGTGGACGCCACGGTCATCCCCAGCACGCCCACCACCGCCGTCGCTTGCACGCCGCGGAAGCGCGTGGCACGGCCGGCGATCGACTCGGCCGCGACGCGTCCCTGGCGATTGGCGGGGCCGGCGAGCGGCAGCACCGTCTCCTGACCGGTGAGCACGTCCTCGACCTCGACCACGTCGCC
>CAYUSL010000073.1:0-14502 GCA_964447125.1 uncultured bacterium
CCACCGCCGTCGCCGCCGATCTCGACGACCTCGATCCTCGCCCCGAGCTCGGCAATCAGCCGCTCACCAAGCACTTCGAGGAGGTGATCGCACCGTACCGTCACTCGGACGTAGTGAACGTGTACCTGTCGGGTTGGCCCATCTTCCAGACCGCCCTCGATCACTACACGATGGGCATCCTCCAACTGCTGGGCGTGGCGGTGCTGGTGATCGGCCTCGTGCACCTGGAGGCCTTCCGCACCTTCCAGGCGATGGTGCTGCCGCTGGTGACGGCGGTCCTGAGCGTCACCTGGGCGATGGGTTTCCTCGGCTGGACGCATTTCCCGCTGGACGCGTGGGCGTCACTGGCGCCGTTCCTGATCCTCGCCGTCGCGGCGGGTCACGCCGTTCAGATCCTGAAGCGCTACTACGAGGAGTTCCGGCGCCTCGGCGAAAACCACGCCGCGGTGATCGAGAGCACCGTGCGGGTGGGCGGCGTGATGATCACCGCCGGTCTCATCGCCGCCGCGGGCTTCCTGTCGCTCACGCTCTTTCCGATTCGCACCGTGCAGGTCTTCGGCGTGCTGACGTCGTTCGGGATCTTGAGTGCCCTCACCGTGGAGATGACGTTCATTCCCGCGTGCCGGGCATTGCTTCCGGCGCCCAAGGTGGGCGAGGTGACGGCCGAGAGCCACTCGGGCGTGCTCGAAACGGTGCTGGAGAAGCTCGCCGCCGGCATCCTCGCCCGACCGGGGCGAGCGCTGGCGTTCGCCTCGGTCGGGCTCGCCGTGGTGCTCTACGGAATCTCGCGGGTGGAGGTCGACAACTCGTTCCGTCGCGCGTATCCGCCGGACGAGCCCGTCTACGTCGACGACGAGGCGCTTTCCAAGTGCTTCGGTGGCACCAACACGATGAACATCCTCGTCGAGGGGAACGAGGACGACGCCCTCCACGATCCCGCGGTGCTGCACGCGATGGAGGGGCTCCAGCGCTTGCTCGAGGGCATGCCGGGAATCGGGCGATCCCAGTCGATCGTCGATTTCCTGGAGCAGATGAACGTCGCGATGAACGACGGCGACGAGGCGTTTCGGGTGATTCCGGACTCGCGCGAGGCGATCGCCCAGCTCTTCTTGCTCTACTCGGGCGATCCCGACGACTTCGATTCGCTGGTCGACTCCAACTATCGCAAGGCGGTGATTCGCGCTTTCGCCAGCGAGGACAGCGCCCATTTCACGGACGAGGTCTTCGCCCGCGCGCAGGAATACGTGACCGCGAATTTCCCGGCCGCCGTGAAGGTGAGCGTCGCGGGCGGGATGCTGGGGATCGGCAAGGCGATGAACGAGTCGGTGCTGCGCGAGAAGCTGCGCAACGCAACCGTGGTCTCGACGATCATCTTCGTGGTGGCGACGATCGTGTTGCGATCGCTGGCGGGCGGCGCGCTGGTGCTCACCCCCACGATCCTCGCGGCGCTCGTGAACATGGGTGTGATGGGGCTCGTCGGCACGTACCTCAATCTCGCCACCGCCACCATCACCGCGCTCACCATCTCGATCGGCGCCGACTACTCGATCTACTTCCTGTTCCGCTTCCGCGAGGAGTTCCTGCGCGTGGGCGATGTGCGCGAAGCCACTCGCGCCACCATGCTCACCTCGGGGAAGGCGATCTTCTTCGTGGCCTCGGCGATCGCCTCGGGCTCGCTGGTGCTGTGCTTGTCGCGGCTTTCCTACGCCAAGCAGCTCGGCGGCTACGTCTCGCTCAGCATGGTGACGTCGGCGCTGGCCGCGGTCACGATCGTCCCCGCGTTCGTGATCCTGCGCCAGCCGCGCTTCTTGCGGCAGCGCGCGGATCGCCCGGTCGCGGGGGTGGACGCGGATGCGTCCCCGGTCGCACCCGAATCCGAAGCCTGACGGCGCAGATTCGTGGGCGCCGACTACCGCTGGTGCGCGCGCTACGGCGCGTCGTGTCCCTGTGCCATGGTCGAGGCACGCACTCGTTGTGCCTGCGCCGAGACGGCGAGCGCGCTGGCATCGCGCGGGTTCCCCGTGCTTCCGGAGGACACATGACCGAGCAGCCAACGCTTCGCTACGAGCAACGCGGCGCCGTCGGGATCCTCACCCTGGACCGACCGCGTAGTCTCAACGCCATCAACTTCCAGATGCGCGACGAGCTGCACGCGTGGCTCGACCAGCGGGCGCGCGATCTCGACACGCGGGTGCTGATCTGGAGCGGTGCTGGCCGCGCGTTCAGCGCCGGCCTCGACATCAAGGACCCGACCATCACCGGCGGTGCCTACTCGCCGCGCCAAGCGTACGTGGCCCAGCGCACCTTCTCGGAGATGATCCTCAAGATGCGGCGTTTGCCCCAGCCCATCATCGGCGCCATCCACGGCCCGGCGATCGGCGCGGGTTTCTCGATCGCGATGGCGTGCGACATCCGCCTCGCGACCCCGCAGGCGGCGTTCCAAGCGGCCTACATCAACCTCGGCTTCGGCGGCGCCGACATGGGCTCGTCGTGGCTGCTCACGCGCGCCGTGGGCACGGGTAACGCTGCGCGCTGGCTCATGTCGGGCGACATGCTGCTCGCGGACGAAGCGCACCGGATTGGTTTCGTGCAGAGCCTGGTCGAGCCCGAGCGTTTGCTCGACGAGGCTTGCGCGCTGGCGGAGAACCTCGCCAGCAAGTCGCCGCTCGGGCTGCGTCTCACCAAGGAGGCGCTCGATGCCAGCGTCGGCGGCATGACGCTGGAGGATGCGATCCGCCTGGAAGATCGCAATCAAGCGATGTGCATCGCCGAAGTGGCGGCGAGCGGCGGGCTCTGAGCCGAAGATCGCTCGGGGGGGGGAGGGGCTTCGCGTGGCGCCCACGTTCATCCATCTCAGGAATCTGCGGTTCTTGCTCTTCGAGGTGCTCGACCTCGAGTCGATCACGCGTTTTCCGTACTTCGCCGAGCACGGACGCGAGACCTTCGAGTCGGTCCTCGACACCGCGGCGCAGATGGCCTCCGACATCCTGTGGCCGGCGTTTCGTGCGATGGACGAGGAGCCGCCGCGGCTGGTGGACGGAGCCGTACGTGTGCATCCCGTGGTGCGCACGGTGATGCGTGAATGGGGCGAGGGCGGCTGGATCGGCGCCCACGCGCCCGCGAGCCTCGGCGGACAGCAGCTTCCCGGCACGCTGCTCGCCGCCACGCGCGGCATCTTCTCGGCCGCGAACTATTCCGCCTCGGTGTATCCAGCGCTCACCTCGGGAGCGGCGCATCTCCTCACGTCGTTCGGCTCGCCGGAGCTGATCGAGCGCTACGTGCCGCCGATGTTCGCGGGCCGCTGGCAAGGGACGATGGCGCTCACCGAGCCCCAGGCCGGCTCGTCGCTGGCCGACGTGCGGACCGTCGCCACGCCGACGAGCGCCGGCCACTACCTCGTTCAGGGCCAGAAGATCTTCATCTCGTGCGCCGATCACGATGCGGTGGAGAACGTGGTCAATCTGCTCCTCGCCCGGACCGAGGGAGCACCCGCCGGGATGAAAGGGCTGTCGCTCTTCGTGCTGCCCAAGAAGCGCATCGGCGCGGATGGTGCGCTGGTCGACAACGACGTTTCCATCGCCGGCGTGTTCCACAAGCTCGGTTACCGCGGCTCGCCCATCACCCAGCTCTCACTCGGCGAGCGCGGCGATTGCCGCGCATGGCTGGTCGGCGAGGAGCACCAGGGCCTGCGCTACATGTTCCAGATGATGAACGAGGCGCGGGTGGACGTGGGCATGTCGGCGGCGGCCATCGCCTCGGCGGCGTTCCACCGTGCGCTCGACTACGCGCGCGATCGGCCGCAGGGCCGCAAGGCCACCGACCGCGACCCGTCGTCGCCGCCGCTTCCGATCGTCGCCCACGCCGACGTGAAGCGCATGCTGCTCTTCCAGCGCGCCGTCGTGGAGGGCTCGTTGGGAGTGATCCTCAAGTGCGCGATGTACTCCGACCGTGAGGCGGTCCTCGAGCCGGGAAGCGAGCGCGAGGAATGCTCGCTCTTGCTCGGGCTGCTGACACCGGTGGCCAAGTCGTATCCGTCGGAGATGGGAATCCTGGCGGTGAGCCAGGGGCTTCAATGCCTCGGCGGCTACGGCTACTGCAGCGAGTTCGCGCTCGAGCAGTACTACCGCGACGTGCGGATCCACGCGATCCACGAGGGCACCACCGGCATCCAAGGGCTCGATCTGCTGGGACGCAAGGTGGTGATGCAGAACGGCCGCGCGCTGCTGCTCTATCTGCGCGAGGTCGGCGCCACGATCGAACGGGCACGAGCCACCGGCACGCTCGCGCCGCAGGCTGCGGCGCTCGAAGCAGCGCTCGCCGAAGTGCAGCGCGTGACCGAGCACCTCACCGGCTTGGCGCTGGCGGGCGAGGTGGAGCTCTTCCTGGCGGACGCGACGATCTACCTCGAGCTCTTCGGGATCGTGGCGATCGCGTGGCAATGGCTCGAGCAAGCGGTGGTGGCGGCGCAGGCGCTGACGGGCGCACCGGCGCCGGAGGAGGCTCGCTTCTACGAAGGGAAGCTCGTGACCTTCCGCTACTTCTTCGGCTACGAGCTGCCCAAGATCTGGGGCTTGGCGAGAGTCCTGCTTGCGAGCGACGGCCTCACCGTGGCGACGAGCCACGAGCTCTTCGACGCCTGAGCGCCGTTGCGATCCTTCGTGCGCCGCCGTGCTTCTGCAGGGAAACTCGGCCGACCTCACGGGTGCCCCATCCTTCGTCGCCTTGCGGCGGCGGAGGTAGCGTCGTCGCTCCTTCGCTGCTCGTGGTCGCGGCGTTGCTGCCCGCGTCCCGGCGCTTCGGCAACCCCTTCCTCGCCGCCTGGTCGTGCCACGCCCGTCTGATACGAGCGATCACGGCCTCGCGCGGGATGCCCCGCCCGGCGAGCGATCGCGCCTCGTCCGCGTCACGCGGAAGCTCGTCCTGATCCTGACGCTCGCGTGGCTCGTCGCCGCGACCTGGGTCGCGCTCGGTGGCGCGCCGCCGATCCTGTCGGAGAACCTGTGGGCGGCAGCGGTCGTGCCGTTCCAGTACCCGGCCTTCTACGACGTCGTCGCAGCGCCGTGGGTGATCACGGTCGCTGGTTGGCTCTTTGCCGCGATGGTGGTGCTGTTGCTGGGCCTGCTCGCGCGTCAGGTGATTCGATTCGGGCCGCGAGTCGCCGCGCGTGCCGTCTTGCGTTGGCTGCGGGATGGCGTGGACGTCGCGATTCTGCTCGCGCTCGTTCCACCGGCGCTGGGTATCGGCGGCCTCGTCTTCGCGTGCTGTTCGAAGCCGCTGCTGGTGACCCTCGTCGCGGCCTGGCTCATCGCAACGGTGCTTTCCGTTGGTTTCGATCGCCTCGCGGCGCGCAAGCTCCCGCGTCCGATCGTGCGCCTCGCGCTGCGCTGCACGCTGGTGTGGATCAGCGCCAGCGGGTTTGGTGCGCTGCTCGCGGCCAGCGGCGTGGTCGCGCCGGGCCCGAAATCCCGCTACGCATTGCTCGTGCTCGCGTGGCTGGCGACGCGTCAACGCACTTCCGACGACGCCGCATCGCAGACCGCGTACACGGTGCTCGCGACGGCGGCGATGGTGCCGATCCTGTTCCTTCACGCCGGCGTCTTCGCCGATTTGAACATCGGACCTCGCGCGCCGGTGGCGTGCGAGGAGGTTGCGCGTCAGCGGCTGGTCACGCGCGTATTCGACCTCGGACGTCGCTTCGGCGAGACCAAGTTCTACGAGGTGCTGGTCATTCCCAGCCACGGATTGGCGGCGATGACCCTCTTCGAAGAACCACATCTGGCGCTCGTGGATCTCGAGTCGGGCAAGACGGAGCTGATTCCGCTCACGCTGGACGGCGACACGGTCGCCCCGGATGGCGCGGAGCGCCAAGGGGTGGTGTTCGACGCCGAGCGGGAACGACTGTTGGTCACGAGCTATTGCGGCCTGAAGCGCGCCCCCACGTGCCCGGACATCTGGGATGTCGACCTGGCGACGCACGCGGCGCAGCCGCGCTTCGTGTCGGGTCTCGAACGACCGACCCTCATCACGCTGCTCCCGACCCAGCGCGAGTTGGTGGTGACGCGCGATTTCCGCGACGTCCTGACGGTGGTGAATCTCGACACGTTCACTGCGCGATTTCTGCATCGCCCAGGTGTGGACTTCTGGCGACAGGCGTACGAACCACGTTCGGAGCGTGTGCTGCTGAGTCGTAGCCACCGAGGCCGGGAGTTGTGGGCGTTCGACCCACGCGCCGACTCCCTCGAGCCCGTGGCGGACGTGGGCCCGGTGTCGAGCGGGATTGCGGTGGACGCGCTTCGCGGCCGCGTGTACTTGGGCCGGCCTCTGCTCTCCCGCATCGATGTTCTCGATTCCACGACCTTCGAACGCGTGGCATCGCTGCCCGCACCCTTCGGAGTGCGGGGACTCGCTCTCGATCCGTCCTCGGAGACGCTGCTTGCTGGATCTTTCTTCACAGCGGAGGCGTACGTCATCGACCTCCGCACGACGGCTTTCGTGCGCGTCGCCACCGGCGGTCCTGTGCGCGGCGTGGCGGTGGATCCTACCCGCGCGCGCGGCTACTTCGCGTCGCCCTGCGGCTTGCTCGAGGTGTCGCTGGCGAGAACGTCCTGAATGGCCTTGGATCGTGCGTGGGTCGGGTCACTGCACCGTGGCTTCCGAATTTTCCGCGGGAAGCGTTTCGCGCAGGAAGCGGTTGGCGCGCGCTCGGTCGTCTGCGCTCGCGGCGAAATGGCTGTCGAAGAAGCTCTGCACCGCGAGGATCTCGAGCTGGTGCTGGCGGGATGGCCGGATCGCCGGCGGTAGCGGCGTGACCGAGCAGGGGAAGGGCGTCTCGCGCTGAACGATGCCAGCGACCTCGCCGCCGAGCAGCGCCGCGAAGTCCACCTCCGTCGAGAGCTCGAGGGTGAGCGCCGCGCAACCGAGGCGGTCGGGGTTGCTCATGCCCTCCATGAACTCGCTGGCGGGTTGAGCGAATCCCGTGTGGGTGGCGCCGTGCAGCGTCACGAGCGTGAGCTTGCTGCCGGCGGTCTCCTGAACCACCAGCGCGTTGGTGGCGTAGTCCACGATCGCGTCGATGTCACCGGCCAGCATCAGCAGCGGTGCCAGCGAGCTCGCGTAGAACGTGTCGGTGAACATCGATCCGGGGCCGGCGATGCTCACTGCGGCAGCGACGCGAGGATCGCGCAAGTACGGGTGGTAGGTCGTGAGCGTGCTCGTCATGCCGCCGAGCGACACACCTGCGACGCCGACGCGCGTGCCGTCCACGGCGCCGTGGAATGAGCTCGCGGGATCGGTGTCCAAGCCCAGCCACGTGTCGATGAGGAAGCTCTCGTCGCCGGGCTGATTCACCACGTCGTTCAGGTCCGGGCCGCCCGGCGCCAGGATGTTGGTCGCCGGGAAATCGGGCGCGACGACGACGTAGCCCGAGCTCGCCAGGTGCTCGCACAGGAACTTCCCTTCGGTTCCCCACGACATGAATCCGTGACCGTAGACCACCAGCGGATGCCGTCCCGCAGCAGCGTGGGGCGCTGCGTTGGCGTTGCCTGCCGACGTCGCGGCGGCTGGATCGAGCGGGTACCAGACGTTGGTGGCGAGCGTGCGGGTGGGTGCGCCGGGATACGAGCCGTGGGCATTCGTGGGACGTGACGGGTCGACGAGCTGGAGGTGCTGGTAGCCGACGGCGTAACGGCCGGGCGCAAGGACTTGCTCGCTCGTGAGCGGCGGGCCGCCGTCGCCGTCGCTGCCGCAGCCGGAGAGCACCGCAGCGCAAACGAGCGCGGCGACCGAGCGCAGGCGCGTGCGGCGAGGCGAGATGCCGAGGTCACGGCCACGAACGTGCCGTTGCTCGGATGGCGTCGCGCCAGTCGAAGGCTTGCCGTCTGTCATGCGGCGTACGCTAGCCGAGCTTGCGGTTCCCGCGAAAGCGAATCGAACGCCATCGAACGCGATGATGTCTTGCCGAGCGCGCCGCCGGCGCGCGCGGCCCAGAGATGGTCCCCGAAGGCCTGCGCTCGGTCGTGGTTCACGTCGGCCGAGGTGCGTCGAGGGGCTCGAGCGCGAAAGCGAGCCACCACCCCGGGCTCGGTTCGCTTGCGAGGCGCGCCGTGCAACCACTACCATCCGAACCGCGGCGTCTTCGGCGACGCGGGAGACCGCTTTCGCCGACGGGCGCTCGAGTCACCCCATGATTCTTCACGATTCGGCGCGAGTCGTTCGTAGCGGCGGTCGCGAGGCCGCCCGCGGGCGCCTTGCGTCGGCGGGCGGGGTTGCGCCCGCCCCTACGGGCCGGCGTTTGGATCGAACAAGATCGCACTTGGCCATCTAGGAGCAACGAGGGGTGCAACGCGGGAATGGCGACGGCGCTGGTGTCGGTGGAGCGTCCTTCGGCCTCACCGCCGCGCTTCCGCTCGACGCGCGTGCACGCTCCCGGTCGAGTGACGCATCGATTCGGCGGCTCACGCTGGTGTTTCTGCACCCGAGCGATTTCGTCAATCCGTTCCACGCGCTCCTCAGCACGCTGCAGAAGCGACCGAAGATCGGCCTCGAATACGTCCGCGCCGCGGCCGCTGCCGAGGGACTCGCGAGCGAGATCCTCGACGAGCACGACCGGCCGGTGGAGATCCCGTCGCTTCAGCGTCGCCTCGCCGGCGCGGGGACTCCGTTCGTAGGCTTCTACGCCACCAGCTTCAACCGCGAGCGTGTCAGCGCGCACGTGCAGTCGCTGCGCTCGCTCGTGCCGGATGCTCGCATCGTCGTGGGTGGCCCTGGCGCCTTCCACGCCGATCGGTTTCTGGACGCGGGCGCCGATGCGGTGTTCGTGGGCGAGGCCGACGAATCGCTGCGCGAGTACATCCGGTTTCTGCGCACCGGCTCGCCTGCGGTGGAATCGATCGCCGGGCTGGTGCTGCCCGCGGCATCGGGCGAGATGGTTTCGACGGGATCACGGCCGTACGAGGCGAACCTCGATCGTCTGCCGTGGCCCGAGCGCGTCGACCCGCGCCAATCCGCGTGCGTCGACTGGTTCGCGTTCCCGTTTCGCCGTCCCTTCATCACGGCGCTCGCGTCGCGTGGGTGCCCGTTTCACTGCTCGTTTTGCAGCTCGCCAGCGATTCTCGGGCACAAGGTGCGGCTGCGCTCGCCCGTCGACGTGGTGGCGGAGCTGGTCGACGCCGAGCGTCGCTTCGGCGTTCGCGACGTGCTCTTCGTGGACGACGTGTTCGGCTGGCGCGACGATTGGATGCGCGCCTTCACCGACGCGATGCGCACGGCGCCGGTGCGTTTCCGATACATGGTGATCCTGCACCCGCTCAGCTTCTTCCAGCATCGCGAGGAGATGCTGACGCGCCTGGCCGAGTCTGGTTGCACGATGATCAGCTACGGCGCCCAGTCCGCAGATCCACACGTGCTCGAACGCGTGCGGCGCAGCCCCAACGAGCCGGAGGCACTCGCCGCCCATCTCGAGCTCACCCAACGTCTCGGCATCGCCTCGGTCGTCACGTACATCTTCGGGTTGCCCGGCGACACGCCCTCCACCATGGAAGCGTCCGTCGATTTCGCTCTCACCCACCGCCCCACGCTTCTCGACGTCCATCCGCTCGGCCTGCTGCCGGGAGCTGCACTCGGCACCCACGACGAGCTCGCGATCGGATCGCCTGGTGGCGAGCATTCGGCCGAGTTGCTTCAGCACCTCTGCAATCGCGCGTTGCTGCGCTTCTATCGCTCGCCGGTCACGCTGGCCCGGCTCGCACGACTCGTGGCGCGCACCAATCCGCGCTGGTTCGCCGAGTTTCCGTGGTACGTGGTGCGCGAGCTGGGCGCGATCCGCCGCCATGCCCGCGCGCATCGGCTCGCCGGCGGTCCGATTCTCTCCGAGTACGCCTCGTCCGTGCGCACGATGAGCGGCGCGGCACTCGCTCGCTGACGGGCTCGCGAGTCGTCTTGGATCGATCACGCCGAACCGCGGCGCTGGTTGCAGCGGCCGCCGGTAGCTCGTGGTTGCTGCTTCGGCTGTGGGGCGTGCCGTTCGCGGCGTCCGCGCGCCTCCTCGCTGCCACGCTCCTCTTCGGAGTCGTCCCGGGATGGCTTCTCACCGAACCGCTCGCGCGCCGGCTCGCGCGCTCCGAGCGATGGGTGGTGGGGACCGTGACCGGATTGGTCGCTACGGGCCTCTTTCACTACCTCTGGAACGTCCACGTCGCCGCGATCGCGGGTGCTCCCGGGACGACGGTTGCGCTGATCGGTTGGTGCGCGCTGACGTCGTGTGGCGCCCTGGGATGCATGGGGTGGGCGCGTCGCGCGCCGGCCGCGAGCGACCGGGATGCGCCTCTCGTCGCCGACGCGCGCCTCGACGTCGGTTGGACGCTGGCGCTCTTCCTTCTGCCGGTGGCGGCGTCGTTGCCGTTCGCGACACCCAACGGTCGAGTCGGTGAGAGCGTCGTGTCGTTCGATCTCGACGAGTTCACGCATCTCAATCTGGTGGCGTCGATGTTGCGCGCAGGACCGCCGACGGCCAACAGCCTCGCGGGCTTCCCGATGCCGCCGTACCAGTTTCTGGTGCCTTCGCTCTCGGCCGCCTACGTGCGCGTGACGGCGGTCGATCCGATCCTCCTCCACTGTCGCTGGCTCGTGATCCTGACCCTCGGTCTGGCGACGAGTGCCGCGTTCGTGCTCGCGCGCCGACTGCTCGAAACACGGCGGGCCGCAGTGATCGCTGCACTGACGCTCTGCTTCGCGGGCGACGCCTTCACCACCTGGGGCTTCGTGACCGAGATCCATTCGGCGGTCGCGTATGCCTCGCTGGTGGTCGCCCTGACGCTCCTCGCCATCGTTTGGCAACCTCGGGACGCGGGCCAGAGCGGGCTGGCGCGTCGGCGAGGCGTCGCAGACGCGAGTGCGCTCCTGCTGGCGGGACTCTTGATCGCCTCGCTCTTCCAGAGCCGGGCGCCGCTTTTCTTCACGTGTGGCGGTGCGCTGGGGCTCGTGGCCATCGAGCGCACGCTGCTGCGACGAGACCTTCGTGCCTGGCTCGCCGTGGCGACGGCGCTGATGTGGGGTGTGGCCTTGGGTGGTGGTGCGGGCGGCTCGATTCGTGATTCGCCGCTCGGGCTCGGGCCGGGAGCGAACGGCGCCGCGTTGCTGGCGCATCTTCCCGCGCCGTTCGACCTGTTGGGCCAGTCGCGGTGGCTCGGCTTGGGCGTGGGCGTCGTGGCGGTGATCGGTGGTGTGGCGAATCTGCGCCTCGTCGGATTGCCGACCCTCATCCGTGCTGTGCGAAGCGGCGGCCGTCCGGGGCCGGTGGCGCTCTTTCTCGCGACCGCCGTGGCGCTCGGACTGGGCGCGGCGAACGTGGTCTACGAGCGCGGCAACGCCGGGGGCATCGCGCCACTCTGGTTCGTGCAGCACCCGCTGCTGCTCGCGTCACAGCTCGCCGCCGGGATGGCGATCGACGCCTGGATCGCACGAGCGCGGCAAGCCGCCGGCGCGCGCCGGAGGACGCTCGTCGCGGCGTTCTCGTGCGTCGCGCTCACTGCGCTGGTCACCCTCTCGCTGGGCGCTGGCGAGGATCCGCAGACTTTCGAACGCGTCGAGCGTGACTGCGGCGAATGGCTGCGCGCGCATACGGCCGTCGACGACGCCGTGCTCCACCACCCGCGGCGCACGGGGCTACCGATGTTCGCGTTGCGTGCGTCGGTGTTGAGCCTCGAGCCCATCCTCGAAGGCTCGAAGCTCAACGGGCTGGCGCCGGAGAGTTACATGAACCTGCTGCGCCGTGAGGTAGCGGAGCGCCGCGCCGCGCTGGATCGCTTCTTCACGACCAGCGATCCCGCCGTGGCCGTCGATGTGGCCCGCCGCTACCGAGCTCGCTACCTCTTTCTCGGCCCGGGTGAGACGCTCGCATTCTCCGCCGATTCCGCATTCGGTGCTCCCGCCACGCGCTGTGGCGTGGGGGGCACGATCCATCCGCTACCGGAGTGAGGCGCGAGCGGATCGCCAGCGGCAGCGGGCCCCTGCACCTCACGCATCGCGGAAGAGCGTCGCGGTCTGGATCTCCCACGCGAAGGATCCCGCCTTGACCGTGCCCAACGCGGGCTCGCGCGCTTCCTGGGAACGGGGGGGCTCTGCCGCCGCCAGGATTCCCTGGGGCTTGCGGCGCTCGCCCTGACGGCGCTCGATCGTCGGCACCAGGCTGGCACGCGTCACGCGGTTGCGGCCCTCCGCCTTGGAGACGTAGAGCGCCTCGTCGGCTCGCGCCACGAGCGATTGGGGGTCTTCCAGCTCGGGTGTGAACGTCGCCACGCCGGCGCTCACCGTGACGCGGCCGAGCGCCGGATCCCAGCGATCCTCGGACGATGGATCGGCGACGGCGACGCGCAGCGCCTCGGCATGCGCCGCGGCTTCCGCCTCGTCGACGTCGGGAAGCATCACCACGAATTCCTCGCCGCCATAGCGCGCGACCAGCGAGCGCGGTGGCGCGCGCCTAGCGAGGATCTCGGCGAGGCCCGTGAGCAACCGGTCACCGGCGGTGTGGCCGTGACAGTCGTTGTAGTGCTTGAAGGCGTCGACATCCATCATCACCAGCGACAGCGACTCGCCCGTGCGACGCACGCGATTGAACTCGCCGGCGAGCCGATCGTGAAACGCCGCGTGGTTGAGAAGCCGCGTCATGCGGTCGGTGTCGGCGAGCTGCCGCGCCAGCACCATGCGCTTGGCGTTGTCGATGCTCAGTCCCGAGACGTTCGCCCAGCACGACAGGATTCGCTGGTGGTGATTGGTGAGCGCGGGAAGCCCGCTCGCAACCAACAGCCCGAGACGCTCGGCGCCGACGTGAATCGGCGCCGCGATGTCGATCGAGAAGGTTTCCTTGCCGGTGCGGATCGCGAGCGTGCCGGCGGCACGATGCTGGAAGGGCCAGTCCTGGGCGCGCGACGCGGTTCGCTGGGTCAGGATCCACGCTTGCGGCGCCACGTTCGTGGGAATGCGAGTGCCCAGCAAGCTTCTGCGCTCGAAACCGCGGTGGATGTCTCCCACCAGCGCCAGCTCGCCGCCGCCGGGCTCGTCGAGGAAGAGTTGCGCCGACGTCGCGCCCAGCATGTCGGCGGTGGCGCTGACGACGATCTGGATCACCGCGTCGAGCTCGAGGGTCGAGTTCAAGCGCTGGACGTGCTCGGGGAAGTTGACGAAGAACGAGCGCAGCTCCTGGTTGCGACGCTCGACCTCCAGGAATCGTTCCCGCTCGACCCATTGAGGCTCGGCGGGCTCGGCGTGGCCACGCCCTGTCACGTAGCTCAAGAAACGCGTGCGCCACGTCGCGTGCGCGCGATTGCGGCGATCGGCTTTGCGGCGGGGATGAAGCACGACCACCCCGATGACGAGAGCCACGATCGTGGCCACCACGGCGCCGATCGCGAGGCCGGGTTGATCGGCGAGTGGCGCGGGGAACTGCGCGAGCCATGGCGCTCCGGCGGCGCGTGCGCTTCCTTCGACGACCGCCATTGTGACCGTCGTCACAGAGATCACTCGGAGGCACTGGTGGACGAAGCACTGCCGGCTTGGGTGTTCGCAAGCCATCGCCCAGAGGTCCCCGGTTGGGGAAAGCACGAAGCGAGCCATTCGGGATCGCTACGTAGACGCTCGAAATTGCAGCATCTGCTCGCTGTGTTTCCGTGGTGGAGGCCAAATTCCTGACGTTGGCTGTGGGGTGAGCACTGCACCGACGCCGTCACGGCGCGATGATTGGGCGCAGGGCAGACGCTGGAAGAAAAGAGCGCGCCCCTCCTCGCTACCGCGTGCGCGGTGCGAGGAGGGGCGGGTGCTGCAGCGGATGGTCGGATTACTTACGAGCGAGATCGAACCGATCGAGGTTGGTCACCTTGGCCCACGCAGCAACGAAGTCCCGCACGAACCGCTCCTCGCCGTCGGATTGCGCGTAGACCTCGGCGACGGCGCGCAGCTCGGCGTTCGAGCCGAAGATGAGATCGACGGGCGTGGCCGTCCATGCGAGCGCGCCGCTCTTGCGGTCGCGACCCTCGTAAAGCCCCTCGGTCTTGGCCTTCGTCCAGGTGGTGCGCATGTCGAGCAGGTTCACGAAGAAGTCGTTGGTCAGCTTGCCGGGCTCGTGGGTGAGGACACCGTGTGCGACGCCGCCGGTATTCGCGCCCAGGGCACGCATGCCGCCCACGAGCACGGTCATCTCGGGCACGGTGAGCGTGAGCCGGTTCGCCTTGTCGATCAGCAGCTCGACCGGCGAGCTCGCCTGGCCGACCGCGTAGTAGTTGCGGAAGCCGTCGGCCTTGGGCTCGAGAACGGCGAAGCTCGTCACGTCCGTCTGCTCTTGCGTGGCGTCGGCACGTCCTGGCTGGAAGGGCACGTGCACGTCGTGGCCCGCGTCCTTCGCCGCTTTTTCGACGGCGGCGTTGCCTGCGAGAACGATGACGTCGGCGAGCGACACTTGCTTGCCTCCGCTCAGGCTGGCGTTGAAGTCCTTCTGAATGCTTTCGAGCTTCG
>CAYUSL010000073.1:14602-18500 GCA_964447125.1 uncultured bacterium
GCGAGCGGCTTCTCGAGCTTGCGTTCGCCCGAGTAACGCTCGTCGGCGAGGAACTTCTGCTCGCGACCCCAATAGACGAGGTCGGGCTCCCAGTCGTCGGGGCGGCCACCGGCGAAGCCGATGGTCTTGAAGCCCATGTTCTCGAGGGCGACGTTGCCGGTCAGCACCATCAGGTCCCCCCACGAGATCTTCTGCCCGTACTTCTGCTTCACGGGCCAAAGCAGGCGACGAGCTTTGTCGAGGTTGGCGTTGTCCGGCCAACTGTTGAGCGGATCGAAGCGCATCTGGCCGCCGCCGGCGCCACCGCGGCCGTCGTGGACACGGTAGGTGCCGGCGCCGTGCCACGCCATGCG
Source organism: uncultured bacterium (assembly GCA_964447125.1). GTDB lineage: Bacteria > JADJOY01 > JADJOY01 > JADJOY01 > JADJOY01 > JADJOY01. The sequence goes on from CAYUSL010000073.1 coordinate 14,956, forward strand.
GATGAAGAACGGGCCGTAATTGCCGAAGTCTGCTGGCCACCAATCCTGCGAAGTGGTGAGGACTTGCTGGATGTCCTTCTTCACCGCCTCGAGATCGAGGGTGGCGAACGCTGCGGGATAGTCGAAGTCGCCGCCCAGCGGATTGGATTCCACGGCGTGCTGCCGAAGCGGCGCGAGGTCGAGCTGGTCGGGCCACCAGAATCGGTTCGATTGGGGCATGCCGTCAGCCCACGCCACGCCCGACACGGGCGGTAGCGACGCCGCGGTTGCGAGAATCGCGAGAGAACGAAGGATCTTGCGTCTCATGGGAAGCACTCCTTTTTGCGCGGGTCGGGTTCGAGAGGGTGGAACGGGTTCGACTGCCGATCGCCTTCTCCGTCGGTCTGCAGCGGGCTCACCGCCGCAGCGCCAGGGACGGTACTTCCGGCGGTGTGATTCATCCAATACATCGTTTTTATTGGAACGATAGGTGATCGCTATCACGCCCGACTCGCCGTGCGTGAGGCCAGCAGCGCTCGTGAGACCTGGTGGTGGGAAAGCGCCGCGACGTCCTCAGGCATCCGATCGCTCGGGCGTTGTGTCTCGAAACACGCCGCTGCTCGATCCTGGTGCCAGCGGCACCGCAACCTGCGTCGACTTGGGGTAGGGCGCTCGGAGAGCCGGTGACGACGCATCGCTGCACCGAACGACGTGCCGCGGCGACTTTCGCTGCAGCCTGGTAGCATCGCCGCAGCCGCGAGGAACCGAACGTGCTACTCGTGGGCCCCCACGCTCGCGTTTCGGCGCTCGACCACGCTCAATCTCGACGGCTGCGTCTCCACGCCATCGATCGCACGAGGAGCACGAGTTGGCCTCGAGGGTTCTGACGCCGCGATGGCGGCGAGCTGCGTTGCTCGCAGTGGTGCTGGGGTCGTTGGCGGTGGCGCTCGCCGCCGATGGCGCGGGGACGCTCGACGGCTCGCTCGTGGGCCGCGGCGGCGCGCCGTATGCCTTGGCCGTCGAGCCGGGTGGCCGGCGCTTCGCGGTTGCGCTCTTCGACGCGTCGGCGATCGGAATCGGCGACGCGCAGCAGGGCGCCATGCTCGGCCACGCGCGCATTCCGCGCCTCGAGGGCGAGTACGAGATGCGTCCCATTCAGGTGCTGTGGTCGCGCGCGCGGCGGCGGCCGCTCGTCATCTGCCATCGATCGGGGCGCATTCTCGAGGTCGATCTCGACGGTGCCCCCACCGTGAGCCAGTCGCTGGTGCCGAGCGTCGACGACGATCCCACCGACGCGGAGCGCAGCGCCGATCGCATGAGCGCGCTGGCCATCGATGAAGACGAAGAGGGTGTGCTGCGCGTGGTGCTGGGGGCGGTGCGAACCCAGATCTTGTCGTTCCGCGTGCTCACGTATCGCTGGCAGGACGGTTGGCAGCGGCAGGGACAGTCGCGGAGCGTGGCGCTGACGCCGCCGGGCTATCACCGTGGCGCCTGGCCGGTGGCGTGGCTCGCGAGCGAGAGAATCTTCTTCGTTGGTGAGCCGGGGACCGGCCGGATTCGCGCGTTCGATCACGACTTGGCGCTGGTCCGCGAGGTCACCATCGGCACTCACCCCGCGGCGCTCGCGCTCGATTCGGCGCGTGGCCTTCTCTACGTCGCGGACAAACGCTCGGGGCTGGTCGAGAAGCTCGACGCGCTCACGCTCGAGAGCCTGGGACGCATCGAGGTCGGTGCCAGCGCGGTATCGCTCGCACTGGAGGCCGACGGCCGGCACGCCTGGGTCGCGGACAGCTTCGGGGATGCGCTGGTTCGTCTCGCGCTTCCGGAGCTCGAGGTCGAGTCGCGGATCGACTGGCCGGGACGGCCGTTCGCGCTGGCATTGGGTCCCGGTCGCGACGAGCTTCTGGTTGCGCGCCTCGGTAGCGGTTGCGTCGATCGCTGCGATGGGCGTTCGGGCCAGTCGCTTCGGCGGACGGTAGAGCTCGAGGTGACGCCGTGATCCCGCGACGAGTCTCGCCGGCATGGCGCGCGTTGACGCAACGGCTCGGAATGCCGCCGCCCAGGCCGCTCGCGCGCCTCCTCGAAGCCGGACTTCGCTTCGGATGGTGCGCCGGCTTTGGGCTGGGTGCGCTCTTCGCGGCCTACGCGATCGACATCCAGTACCGCATCGCGATCCTGTCGCCGCCGCTCTCGCTCACGCCGGGCAGCTTCGCGGAGATCGTCACCCACATCGCACGCATGACGGTGTTCGCTGCGGCATTCTTGGTGTTCCTGCTCGGTCTCTCGCCCTACCGGGACGCTGCGGCCTCCGAGCGTGCGAGCGTTCTCGCCCAGCTCCTCCGCCAGCGGGCGCGACCGGCCTCGCTCTACGTGCTGGTCCTCGTGGTCCTCGGTGCGGTCCGCGACGCCCTCGATTTCGAGCTTCACGAGCAGACCTTCGGCGAGGGGATCTATCGGGGAGCGCTCGAACCACGAGATCTGCTTTCCGGCGCCGTCGTGGGCGCTCTCGCGGTGCTCGCCTTCCTGGCGTGGCAAGCGCTCGGTGACGGCACCCCGGCGGCGAACGGCTCACGCGAGGTGCCGTCTCGGGGCGACGGCGACACAGTCGCCGCCGGCTCGTCGACCTTGGGGGCGTCCGTCGCGTGTGTGCTGCTGGTGCTCGTCGTGTGGCGCATCGTGAGCTGGCCGTGGGCGTACTTCGGCCAGGACCTGCACTTCGAGCACGTGCGGGTGCACTCCCGGACTTGGCAGATGCTCCTCGCGGCGGCGCTGCTGGCGAGCGACGATCCGTTCCGCGCGATGGGCTCGTTCGACGCCTGGGTGCAGCGCAACGCGCAGCCTCTCGGCTTGCTGGTGGGACTCGATTTCCTGCGCGTGATCGCCCATCAGGATTGGTACGTCGAGCTCGACTGGATGGCGGGGATCCTGGAGCACGCGCCTCGGTCCGTGCTCTTCTTTCGTGGGCACCAGCACGACGTCGTGGACCTCGTCGTGACGGCGCCGTTGCTGGTGGTGGCGCTGCTGCTTCTCGGCAGATGGGCGCGCCGCGCGGCGCAGCGGTGAGGTGGGCTCGATGCGGCGTTTCCTGGACTTCGCGCTTCGTGCCGCAGCGTGGATCGCCATGGCGTTCACGGGCTTGAGCGGGCTCTCGCTCGCGGGGCATTGGCTGGGTAACGAGTTCCTGATGCTGCGAGCGATCGGCTGGCCGAGCCCGGGCGGCGCGATGGAACCGCCGTGGGCGCGTGTGCTTCCAGCGCTCGAGCTCGGCGGTTACGGGGTGGCGATGATCGCCGTGGCGTTCAGCGCGAACCGCGAGCTCTGGCGCTGGCTCAAGCATCGTGAGACGACGCGTCCCGGCGAGCTCGAGCGATTGGCGTGGGTGGTGGCGGCAGGGCTCGTGATCCTCGTGGTGGCGGTGCTCGTTCACGTCCTTCTGCACGCACCGTGGCCGCGCGCGCGTTGAACGGCTCCTCGGGTGGCCGCCGGTGTTCCACCCTGCACGTTTTCTGTAGGGATTCGACGATGCTACGGTGATTCGCCGCCACCCCGCGCCGATTCCGAATCAC
>CAYUSL010000074.1:0-18248 GCA_964447125.1 uncultured bacterium
CCTTCTCGAAGATGCAGCGGGCGCGCAGCTCCTCGGCCAGGAGCTTGGCGAGGCTGGTCTTGCCGACCCCGATCGGCCCTTCGATGACGATGTACCGGGGGGCCTCCATGGCACGTGCGACGTGAGGTCGGCGACGGGCGAGGCGAAGCGGCGAAGAGGCTCCGGACGAGCACCCGAGACCGGTTCCGTAACACGCGCTGGTTTTCGATGTCAAGGAATTTCGCCGCGCCGCGTCATATCCGTGACGCAAGCGGGCCCAGGAAAGTTCCAAGCATTTTCTGTATTTAGCGACTTCGACTGAAACGCGTTCCCGCGGAAAACCTTGACTTGCGGCGACGCCGTTCCGAATAATGCGCCCTCCGCCGCGCCCTCCGAGGCGCGTCGCCCCGCCCCTACCCGCTCGCGAGGAGACCCGCCCATGGCTCGATCCATCGTTCGAATCGGCACGGCACTCGTGGCGCTCGCCAGCCTCGGGCCCGCAAGCGCCTACGCGCTCACCGCCCAGGAGATCATGAAGCAGTCGCAGTCGATCCAGGAGAAGCCGGTCACGCGCCGCGGCAACATGACGATGACGCTCGTCGACAAGAACGGCGACCAGCGGGTGCGCAAGGTCACGACCTACTCGAAGAAGTTCGGCGAGGACACGAAGTCGGTGCTGTTCTTCCTGGAGCCCGCCGACGTGAAGGGCACGGGCTTCCTCCAGTTCGGCTACAAGTCGACGGACCAGGACGACGACCAGTGGCTCTACCTGCCGGCTCTCAAGCGCATTCGCAAGATCACGTCGTCGAACAAGAACCAGAGCTTCATGGGCACCGATTTCTCGTACGACGACATGGCCACCCGCGACGTCGAGGAGGACGACCACAAGCTCCTGCGCGAGGACAACGTCGGCGATCAGGCGGTGTGGGTCATCGAGAGCACGCCCAAGAAGCTCGAGGAAGACGACGAGTACTCGAAGGCCGTGAGCTACATCCGCAAGAGCGACAGCCTGCCCGCGAAGGTCGAGTTCTACGACCGCAAGGGCGCCCTCGAGAAGACGCTCGTGATCCAGGCGGTGACGGTCGTCGACGGGATCCCCACGCCGAAGAAGCTCGAGATGACGAGCCTCGACAGCCAGCACAAGACGCTGCTCGAGATGGAGGCACTCGAGTTCGACAAGCCGATCGACGACGATCTCTTCACGCAGCGCGTGCTCGAAAAGGGTCCGTGATCCGCTCGTGGCCGCGCGTCGTCGTCGCCGCCTGAAGTCACGGCACGCGTCCGCGGTCCTCACGCTGGCGCTGACGGCGCTCGCCCTCCCAGCGCGCGCCTTCGAGTCCGAGCTCGGCCCCGCCAAGCTCGACCTGGACTCCAGCGCCAAGCTGCGCACGGTGCTCAGGTTCGACGCCGACACGCCGACCGAGCAGCCCACCTTCGATCTCGGCGTCAACGCCAACGTCGCGTTCGGCGACAAGCTCAAGCTGGTGACTCGGACGCTGTTGCGCTCCGACGGCACCGTCGCCAATCCCAGCAACGATCACACGATCCACGACTTCCGCTCGGTCTTCCAGGACTCGACTCCCTACGTGGAGTTCGAAGAGGCGTACGTGGACCTGGAGCTGCCCGCAGCAGCGGTGCGCGCCGGCATCCAGAAATTCGCCTGGGGCAAGCTCGACGCGCTCAACCCCACCGATCACCTGAACCCGCTCGACCTCACGCGACCGCTCGACGAGATCGAGAGCGCTTCGAAGATCGGCGTGCCCGCCATCGACCTGAAGATCGTGCCCGAGCAGATCACTTCGACGGGGCCTTTCGAGATGATGGTGCTCGAGGGCGTGCTCGTTCCGATGGCCGGTAGCTTCCGGCTCCCCTCCGAGCACGACCGCTGGTACCCGCCACTGCTGCGCATTCCGCAGGAAGTGGTCGTCGACCCTCGGCTGGTGAGCTCCGCGCCACCCTTCGATCGGCTGTCGCCCTTCCCCGTCACCACCTCGCTCACCCTCGCCGAGAGCGACGCCCCCGACGTGAACGCGGCGAACCTGCAATGGGGCGTGCAGTGGACGACCTTCGTGGGCGGCATCGACCTCGACCTCGCCTACTTCGAGGGCTTCGACACCTTGCCCACGGGCGTGCTCACCGGCTCGCTGACGTCGTATTCCCCGGGGTTGGGTGTGGCGCCCACCGTGACCGCCGACATGACGCTCACCCCCACGCTCGACCGGATCCGGCTGGTGGGCGGCGGGTTCGCAGCCTCGGTTTTCGACCTCACCGTCAAAGGCAACTTCGCGTACATCCAAGGGCGGCGCTTCAACTTCGACATCTCCACCGACGATCTTTTCACCAATCCCCAGTTCGTCGACTTCCAACCGCTGGTCCAGCAATTCCTGGATCGATTCCCCGAGCAACTCTTCAATCAGACGATCGAGGTTCCGGCGATCCCGATCTCGGTCGAGCGCGACTCGGTGAGCGGTGGCCTCCAGGTCGAGTACGTGAACGGCGACTGGATCTTCGACGTCGCCGGCTACCTCGACGTCATCATCGACCCCGTGCCCGACCTGATCCAGGAGCCCGTGGAGAGCCGCATTCTCGTGCAGGTACGTCGCACCTTCCTGCGCGAAACCCTGACCCTCGACCTCACCACGGTCTGGATGGTCGCCCAAGGCGAGCTGGTGGGGATGCCGAAGCTCGGCTACCAAGTCCTCGACGGGCTCACCGCCGAAGCCGGCGTGCTCGTGATCGAAGGGCCGAAGGACGGCCTGATCGGCCAGTTCCGCCAGAACGACGAAGCATTCGCGCAGCTCACCTACGCGTGGCAGTAGGATGGGCGTCAGCGAGCGCGGCGCTTGCGCGGCGGCGGCGCAGGCGCATCGATCTCCACGGCCACCGGGTGGTGGCTCAGAGCAACCACGTTGCCGTCGGGATCGCGGACGTAGAGCGTGAACGCGGTCTCCCGAAACACGGGATGCCCCGCGCGCTCGAGGCGTGCACGCCAACGCTCGCGCGCCGCAGGCTCGATCGCGAACGCCACGCAATGCCAGCCGGGCGCCTCGTCCTTGCGCGTGGGGCGCGGACGCTCTGCACGCTCGACCGCGAGGAAGGCACCTTCACCGAGCTCGAGCCACACCGAACGTGAGCGCCCCGCCTCGTCGGTCCAGCGCTTCACCACCTTGAGACCCAGCACGTCCCGGTAGAAACGCTCGGCACGCGGCAGTCGCGACACCACCACTGCCACGTGGTGAACGCGGAGCACCTCACGTCCGCCCATTCGAGCGAGCAACTTTCGCGAGGTCTCGACGAGCGGCTTCGAGGCCTCCGCCGCGAGCGTCGCAGCGAACCGAGCGGCGTCCGACGCGGATGACGCGCTCGGCCCGTCCGCGAGCGAGCGCAACAACGCTGCCGCTTGGCGTGGATTGCGGGGAACGCGCATCGCAGTCTCAGTAGTAGATGGTGCGGGTACGGTGATACGGCTTCATGCGCGCCATCCGTCGCTGGCCCGCGTCCCATAGAATCCAGTCCACTTGGGTACTCGTCACGTTGGAGCCGCGCGCCACCAGCGCCTCGCGTAGCCACTCCACCGCCCACACGGTCGCGGCGCGGATCTCCACTTCCTCCGGCGATCCCGGTGCCAGCAGCACTCGCCGCCCCACCCGGCGCGCCAGCTCGGGCGCGTAACGCAGGATTCCCCACGCCCGCAGTACCTGCGGCAGCTTGTAGTCGGCGAACGCGGTGAGCTGGTCGACGTCGCGGAAGGCCCCCCAGCGCGTGCCGCCGAACGCCCCCCACAGATCGGCAACCAGAATCTGCGCACGTTTGAGGAAACGCACCTCGCGACCCTCGTGGAGCGTGACGTCGTCGAACGACGACAGCGACTCGGCCACCAAGCGTGCCAGCGCGGGAGCGCTGCCGCCTGCCTCCTCGACGAGCCGGACGGCGTTTCCTCCCCAGCGATCGCGCAGCACGCGGCCCAGCTCGCGAACGTTCCGCCAGCGCGCCTCGAAGAGCGGGATCGCTCCGCGTCCGCGGAAGATCGTCGCGAGCTGCCGCGGGTCGAGCGCCGCCAAGAGGTCGGCGTCGAGCAGCGCGGGCGTGCCTTCCGCGGCGCGCGTGAGCGCTGCCGCGAGCGCCCAGTAGCCGTCGAGCCAGCGGCCGCGCCATCGCACCTGCCAGCGCGGCTCGCCCCAGAAGCAGAAGTTCACCGCGTCGATGAGCAACACGTACGCGACGCTGCGCGGCCCGCCGTCGAAGAAGAGCTCGTCGCGGTGCCAGGCGGGTGGCGCGGGCGTCGAGCGCGCCAGGTGGTCCGCCACGCGACCCAATCGATCGTGATCGATCTGCACGTGGTGCGCGTCGGCGACCACGCGCGCCGTCGAGACCAACACCCCGAGGGGGTCGGCGCGGCGCGCGAGAAGGTGACGGAAGCGTCGCACGGAGAAGGCTCGGGGAAGCCACGACCCCGTGGCCGGGTGGCATGGTAGTTTCGCGGTCATCAGCCCATCAACACCCGCGAGGCCACTTTGCGATGGGCGAAACGGTGGCGCGGCAGAGGATTCGCGTGGACGAGGAAACGGACTCTCGCGTCATCGAGAACGGTCACCCCGACGACAGCGTTCGATTTCGCCTGCCGGAGCGTCCAGGCGGGCGGCCCGGCGACGCACCCGGCATCGAGTGGGATCAGCTCCTCACCATGCCGCGCGGCGAGCGGCCGGTCACGGTCACGGTGATCGACTACTGCCCCGCGCGCCACGAGGTGCGGACCATCACGGATCTGAACGCGTTTCTCGCCGAGCACCGACCCGCGGGTACGGTGGTGCGCTGGATCAACGTGGACGGAATCGACGATCCCCACGTGATCCGCGGCTTGGCCAAGAAATACAGCCTGCATCCGCTCGCGATCGAAGACCTGCTGCACGTGCCGCAGCGGCCGAAGGTGGATCCCTACGAGCCCGACGGCGACCATCATGCGCGGCTGTTCGTGATCGCGCGCATGCTGCAGCTCGTCGAAGGCCGGCTCGAGAGCGAGCAGATCAGCATGTTCCTCGGCCACAACACGGTTCTCACGTTCCAAGAGCAGCCCGGGGATTGCTGGGACCCGATTCGCCAGCGCATCGCGCGGCCGGGCTCACGCCTGCGCCAGAACGATGCGAGCTTCCTGCTCTACGCGCTCATCGACTCCATCGTCGACCATTGCTTCCCGATCCTCGAGGAGTACGGCGATCGCCTCGAGGCGCTCGACGACGAGATCCTCGAGAACCCGAGCCCCGTCGTGATCCGCAAGGTGCACACCTTGAAACGCGAGCTCTTGGTGCTCAGGCGCGACTTCTGGCCGCTGCGCGAGGTGGTCAACGCGCTGCAACGCGAGCCCCACGACTGCATGAGCGACACCACGCGCACCTACCTGCGCGACGTCTACGACCACCTCGTGCAGATCCTCGACATCGTCGAGAACTACCGCGAGATCGCGATCGGCATCGGCGAGTCCTACATGACCGCGATGAGCAACCGCATGAACGAGGTCATGAAGGTGCTCACCATCATCGCGACGATCTTCATCCCGATCACCTTCTTCGCGGGCGTTTACGGGATGAACTTCGAGTACTTGCCGGAGCTCAAGTGGCGCTGGGCTTATCCAACCTTCTGGATCATCAGTGGCTTCGTCGCCGGCGGCATGCTGCTCTGGTTCCGGCGCCGGGATTGGATCTGATCGTGCGCCGCTCGCGTGCGCATGCTCCGATCGCTCACACCCCTGGCGCCACGGGTCCCGCCCCGCGGGCCTCGTTCGCGACCACCCAGGCGTCGACCTTCGACCATTGCTCGTAGAGCCATTCGCGGCGCCCGACCTCGTCGCGCGGGATCTGCTCGAAGGGCACGCGCCAGAACGTCACACGCAGCTCGAGGTCGTTGAGCCCGCCCGCAAGAAACTCGCGGAAGCTCATGGCGCGCTCGAAGCCGACGTGCGCGCAGAAGACCGCGTCGGCACCCGGGTTGCGCTCGAGCAGCGCCAACGAACCGGCGAGCTTGGGGGGCAGCACGCGCTGCAGGCGCTCCGCCCGCGCCAGCAGATCGGCGTCGCCTTTGGTCGCGAGCTGCGCGAGCGCACGGCGCCGCTTCTCCGGCGTGAAACGCGTGCCCTCGGGGTAGATGAGCACACCGTCTCGGGGACCGAGCGCCTGCGCGAGGCGCAGCACCTCGGCGAGCGCTTGCTCGGTCTCCCCGACTCCGCGACGCACGAAGCCGTTCGGCAAGCGATGGCCCACGAGATCGAGACACGGATCCCACAGCAGCTCCGACTTGAGCACGTAGCGCAGGCAGAGCCCGAAGCGATCCGAGACCAGCACGGCTGCGAGCACGGTGTCGGCGGTGCTCAGGTGACGGATGAAGAAGAGCATCGGTCCAGTCGCCGCGGCCTCGTGGTTCTCGACTTGCACCCGCCACCGGAAGATGCGGCGTGCGCCATCGAACAAGGTGCGCGCCCACAGCCTCTGCAGCGCGAAGTTCCAGCGCAGGTAGCGCTGCGTCGAGCACCCGGGCCAGAGCCGATCGCCCAGCCACAGCCCGAACGCCGCCCAGATGCCCGCCAGCTCGCAGCCGAAGTAGAGCGTGAAGAAACACAAGGCACGCGCCACGACCGCGTGGCCGCGCACGCGGTCGACCGTCCATCCGACGACGAGCCCGGGGACGAACATCACCGCCAGCATCACGCTCACGGCGTGATATCCGGCGATCGTCAGTGCGCGACGCCGCCAGCGTCGCAGCGCGGGCTCCGGCGGAGGTGGGGGCGGAAGCTCACAGCCATCGGCGAATGCGCGAGGGATCGTGCGTTCGGCGCTCAAGCCAGCAACACCTCCTACCGTGCCACGCGGAAACGTAATCGACGGCGCGCGCGCGGAAAGCCCGCTTCCGTCGCTCCGCGCGACGCCTGATCCCGGGCGCGTCGCGATCGAGTACGATCGTCGAGTCATGGCCGCCGACGCGCGTGACGCCACGCCACCGAGCGCCGATGGGGAGGCTGCGAGCCTGCACCCGCGAATGAGTCGCTTCGCGCGAGCGCTCGGCCGGGCGAGCGTCGTGATGGCGCTCGGGCTGCTCGCGGCCCGCGCGCTCGCGCTCGTGATGCCGTCGCTCGCCGACGGCGCTGCGGGCCAGGTCCGCGCCCTCGGTTCGATCGGCTTCTGGTGCTTCGGCTCGGCCCTCGCCGAGTTGGCGCGGCCCGAACGAGCGCGCGGTGCGCGCGTCGCCGTCTACACGCTCACACTGGCGGCGCTCGGCTCGCTGGGAGTGGCGGCCTCGTTCGAAACGCTGCGGGCGTACCCGCTGCTGGGCGCGCTGGAGCACCATCACCTCGCGGCGGCTCCGGTCACGGCCGGCTGCGAGGTCCTGGCTGCAGCCGGGCTCCTCGAGATCTGGCTCCGGCGGCGACCTCGGAGCTTTCAGCTCGCGGCGTTCGTGATGCTCTTCGCCGGCGCGGTGTCGCTGCTCGGGCTCGCGATTTCCGCCGAGGAGATCATCCAGGTCCGGGTGTTCCACCAGATCCACGTGGTGGGCGCGGTCGGCGACCTCATCATGGGAGTCGGGCTTCTCTGCCTGCGGCCGCAGGTGGGATTCCTGGCGCTGCTCATGCGGCGCGACCCCACAGGTGCCCTGGCGCGGCGCATCGCGGTGGGGTTGCTCACCATTCCGATCGTCACCGTGGCGATTCACGGTCTCGGCAGCGACCACGCCGGCCTGTGGGGCGACCACTTCGGCCAGGCCCTCAACGCCACACTGCAGATGACGCTGTTCGCCGTGGTGCTGTGGGTGGGTGTCGAGGCACTCGACAGAACGTCGCACGCGCGTGCCCAGGCCGAGAGCGAGCTCGCGCAAGCGCGGGTCGCGTATCGCCACATCGTGGACACCATGGGCGAGGGCGTGTGGCTCTTCGATCAGGAGATGCGGGTCACCTTCGCCAACCGGCGCTTGGGTGAGCTCTTGGGATACGAGGTCTCCGAGCTGATCGGCAGGCGCCTCGACGAGCTGGTACCCGACGAGGAGATTCCCGCGACGCGCGCGCGGGTCGAACGGCGCAAGGCCGGCATTCGGGAATCGTTCGACCAGCGCATGCGCCGCAAGGACGGCTCGAGCGTGTGGGTGATCGTCAACGCGAACCCGTTCGTCGACGAGCGGGGCCGCTTCACCGGCTCGCTGGGCACACTCACCGACATCACCGCGCGGCGCGCCGCCGAAGAGGCGCTGCGCGAGAGCGAGGATCGGTTCCGGCAAATCGCCGAGCACGTGAGCGAGGTGTTCTTCGTCAGCCAGATCGATCCTCCGCGTGTGCTCTACGCGAACTCGGCGTTCGAGCGCATCTGGGGGATCCCGCTCGCCACCCTGATGCGCGATCCGCGCGTGTGGATGGACTCCATCCACGCCGACGACCTCGCCCGCGTGAGGTCCGTGATCGCCGAGTGCCACGCCCAGCCCAACGCTCCCTTCGAGGTTCGCTATCGCGTGGTGCGCCGCGATGGCTCGATCCGCTGGATCGAGGACCACGGCCGCTCACTCAGCGATCGCGACGGGCGTGCGCACCGCGTGGTGGGCATCGCCACGGACGTCACCGACCTGGTCTTGGCCGAGGAACGACGCACGCTGCTCATGAGCGAGCTCGACCACCGCGTCAAGAACACCCTCGCCACGGTCGTGGCGCTGCTCGACGTGACGCTCGAAAACGAGACCGATCCTTCGGCGTTGCGTGAAGCCCTCACCAGCCGCATCTACGCGATGGCACGCACCCACGACGGGTTGGCCCGCCTGCGCTGGGAGGCCGTACCGGTGGCGCGGCTCGCCGAGCTGGCCTTGGCTCCGTGGCTCGGCCCGCCCACCGCGCGAATTCGCCTCGATGGCGATTCGACACGCCTCGCGGCGCGACTCGCCACTCCGCTGTCGCTGGCGCTCAACGAGCTGGCCACCAACTCGCTCAAGTACGGTGCTCTCACGTCTCCCACGGGCCACGTCGACCTGACTTGGAGCGGCAACGGCGGCGACGCGCTCGCGATCTCGTGGATCGAGCGTGGCGGCCCCACCCCGTGTGTTCCGGCGCGTCCCGGCACGGGCCTCACGTTGATGCGGGACCTGGTCGAGTATCAGCTTCACGGCACGCTGTCGGTCGATTTCGCCGCCACCGGCGTCGAGGTGAAGATTCACTTCCCGCTGCCGCGCAGCTCGAGTGACACCGAGATCAAGCCGATACGCGGCACGCCGCCCCCCAGCACGCCGCCCACCGACATCCGTTCGCGCACGCTCGAGGGCGTGCGAGTCATGATCCTCGAAGACGATCCGCTGCAGGCACGCATGCTGGCGCGGCAGCTCGCACGCATCGGCTGCGAGGTCGTCGAGCTCGCCGCAACGGTGCAGGACGCGCTCGAGTGCATCGCGCACCATCCGCTCGACGGCGCGGTCCTCGACCTCAACGTCGCCGGAGCCTCGAGCACGCCGGTCGCCAGCGCCCTGCTCGAACACGAAGTGCCCTTCGTGTTCGTCAGCGGCTATTCGCTGTCCGAGGTGCTTCCGGCACCGCTGGCACAGGCACCGCGATTGACCAAGCCCGTGGAGCCCGCCGAGCTCGAATTGGTGGCCAAGCGCCACTTCACGTGCGGCCCAGCCCGGAGCCGCCCGTCGTGAGCACTCACTGGATCGTGCTCTCCGATCTCCACGAGCACACCGCGCATCTCCCACGTGTGGCCACCGCGGTACGCGAAGCCTCGCTCGTGGTGCTGTCTGGCGATCTGACGATGTTCGGCGGCTGGCGCGAAGCGGAGCGCGTGGTCGATCCGATACGGGCCCTCAATCCGCGCCTGCTCGCGGTTCCCGGCAACACCGATCATCGCGGCGTGCGCGACTTCCTCGAAGCCGAGGGGATCAGCCTGCATGGACGCGCCGTCGAAGTGGACGGAGTCGCGATCTACGGCGTCGGTGGGGCCAATCCCACGCCCTTCGGAACTCCCTTCGAGCTATCCGAGGACGAGCTGGGAGCGCAGCTCGCCGCCGGTTACGAGCCCATTCGCCACGCGCCGACGCGCGTCCTGGTGAGCCACGCGCCACCTCACCGAAGCGGCGTCGATCGGCTGTGGAGCGGGCGCCCCGTGGGCAGCCACGCGGTGCGCGCCCACGTCGAGCACACCTCGCCGAGCCTGGTGCTGAGCGGCCACATCCACGAAGCGCGCGGCGTGGGAAACGTCGGTGCGGTTCCGGTGCTCAATCCAGGCGCCTTCGTGACCGGTGGTTTCGTGCGCATCCGGTTCGTCGCTGGACGCCCCGAGGCGACCCTCGAGCGAATCGCGCTCACGCGCGGGGCGCGCTGGGGTGGCGAGGTCACGCAAGCGGCGCACAAGCTGCGCCGTCTGCCCCAGATGCGCGCTCGGTGAGCGATCGCGACAGCGCGAGACGAGAACCGGGGCGCAGATTCAGCGATCGGCGACGAGCGGGCCCGCGGGGCAGCTCACACCCGTGCCGCCCAATCCGCAGTACCCACCTGGATTCTTGTACAGATACTGCTGGTGGTAGTCCTCGGCGAAGTAGAACTCGGGCGCCGGTAGGATCTCGGTGGTGATGGCGCCAAAGCCAGCGCGGCTCAAGAGCGGTTGAAACGCCTGCATCGACGCCTCCGCGGCAGCCTGTTGCGCCGGCGAGTACACGTAGATCCCGGAGCGGTACTGCGTGCCGACGTCGTTGCCCTGGCGCATGCCCTGGGTGGGATCGTGGTTCTCCCAGAACCCACGCAGCAGCTCTTCGTAGGCGATCCGCGCCGGATCGAAGACCACGCGCACCACCTCGTTGTGGCCGGTGAGCCCCGTGCACACCTCGCGGTAGGTGGGATTCGGAGTGAGCCCTGCGGCGTAGCCGACGGCCGTGGAATGCACGCCAGGAACCACCCAAAACTTCTTCTCGGCGCCCCAGAAGCAGCCCATGCCGAACATTGCCGTCTCGAAACCCGCGGGGAACGGTTCGATCATCGGCGTGCCGAGGACCGCGTGACGGGGTGCCACCGGCATGCGCTCGGCGCGTCCGGGCAACGCTTCGCTGGCGCGGGGCATCCGCACTTTCTCGGGCTGAAAGAACAAAGCCATCGCATTCTCCTCGTCGCACGCGAGCACGTCCCGAGCAGAATACCCGGTCGATCTCGGGCTCGAAGCGTTACGCCTGCCCCGCGGTTGCCGAGCCTCGACCACTCGTCCACGCTGAGCCGCATCCCGAGCGACCCCGCGGCGGCAACGCATGAGTGACGCGCGCTCCCCTCGATTCTGCTCGCGCTGCGGCGCTGCCCTCGACCTCGTTCACGACGGGGAGCGCGAGCGCCTCACGTGTAGCGCGGCCGGCTGCGGCTTCGTCCACTACGACAACCCGACACCGGTGGTGGCCGCGCTCGTCGAGCACGACGGGGCGATCGTCCTGGTGCGCAACCAGGGCTGGCCGGAGAGCTGGTTCGGGTTGGTGTCCGGCTTTCTGGAGCGCGGCGAGACGCCCGCCGACGGGGCACTGCGCGAAGTGAAGGAAGAGCTCGGCCTCGACGGGCGCGTCGTCGACCTGATCGGCGTCTACGCTTTCGAGATGCGGAACGAATTGATCGTCGCCTACCACGTCGCGGCGGAGGGCACGATGCAGCTCTCGCAAGAGATCGCCGCAGCCAAGCGAGTCGCACCCGAGGCCCTGCGGCCGTGGCCGTTCGGCACCGGGCGCGCCGTCGCAGATTGGCTCGCGCGACGATGAATCCGCCCGCAGCCATGGCGCCTCCGATCGACGCCCGCATCGTGCTGGTGATGGTGGGTTTGCCGGCGCGCGGCAAGACCTACACCGCACGCAAGCTCGCCCGCTACCTCGGCTGGCTCGGCTATCGCGCCGCGGTCTTCAACCTCGGCAGCTACCGGCGCGAGTTGGTCGGAACCAACATGCCAGCGGCGTTCTTCGACCCCGACAACCTGGAAGCCGATGCGATCCGCACCGACCTCGCCACCCGTGCCCTCGACGATCTGTTGGCCTGGCTGCGCGATGGCGGGCAGGTGGGGATCTTCGACGCCACCAACAGCACCATCGAGCGCCGCCAACGGGTGCGCCTGCAATGCGAGCGCGCCGGCGTCGCGGTGCTCTTCGTCGAGCTCATCTGCGACGAGCCGTGGGTGATCGAGGCCAACATCCGCGAGACCAAGATCACCTCGCCCGACTACCAACACCTCACTCCCGACCAGGCCGCCGACGATTTCCGAAACCGCATCGCCAACTACGAGCGCGCCTACCAGCCGCTGGGCTCGGACGAGGCGAGCTACGTCAAGGTCATCAACGGCGGCCGCAAGATCGTGGTCAACCGAATCGAGGGCTACGTGGCGGCTCGCATCGTCCAGTTCCTCGTCAATCTGCACACCGTGCCCCGCCCGATCTGGCTCACGCGCCACGGCGAGAGCATGGACAACGTCCGCGGTGTGATCGGCGGCGACTCGTCGCTGAGCGATCGCGGACGGGCGTACGCACAGCGCTTGAGTCACTTCGTCGACGAGCACGGCCCGCCCGTGCAGCACGTGTGGACGAGCACCCTGAAGCGCGGCATCGAGACGGCGTGGGCGCTCAATCGCTCGTTCTTGCCCATCAAGGCGCTCGACGAGATCGACGCCGGGATCTGCGACAACATGACCTACGGCGAGATCGAAGCCCAGATGCCCGAGGAATTCGCGGCTCGCAAATCCGACAAGCTCCACTACCGTTACCCACGCGGCGAGTCCTACGAGGACGTGATCCGGCGACTCGATCCGGTGCTCGCCGAGATCGAGCGCCATCGCGAGCCGGTGCTGGTGATCGGCCACCAAGCCGTCATCCGCTGTCTCTACGCCTACCTCGCCGACGTGCCCCGCGATCAAGTCCCCTTCGTGTCCGTGCCGCTGCACACCGTGATCGAGCTCACGCCCAAGGCGTACACCGTCGAGGAGAAGCGCTACCCCCTCGGCCCTTGAGCTGCGCTCACGAAGTCCTTGCGAACGCACCTGCAACTCCCTACCATCCAGTTCTCTCGTCGACCGACGCCGACGACGACCGAGCCCGGTTCGATGATCGAAGCCGTCCGCGAGCACACTGGCGCAAGCGTCGTCCTCATCGACGACAGCGACGCGATCCGAGCCAAGCTCAAGCAAGCCTTCGAGGACGCCGGGTACCACGTCCGCGACGCCGCCACCGGCGAGGCCGGGCTCAAGCTGGTGCTGACCGCGCCGCCCGACGCCCTGGTGACGGACTACGAGCTTCCCGGCATCAACGGCATGGCCGTGATCCACCGCGTGCGCTCGCATCCGGCCGTCCAGAACCTCCCGTGCATCTTGCTCACCGGGGCCGACGCCGCCCCCGCGGAAGCGCGCGGCCTGGAGGGGGGCGCCGATGCCTACATCCGCAAGACCTCGCCGCTCGAAGTGATCGTGGCGCGGGTCGGCGCTTCGGTGCGACGCGCCGGATCCCCGGGCACCCCTGCTCCCACACAGCGGCCGCACGATCCTGCGAGCGGCTCACGCCGGCTCTTGGTGCTCAGCGCGGACCCGGCCCGCGCCGAGCTGGCGTTCGTCCTCGCTGGGCTCAAGCACCAGGGGTTCGAGATCCGCACGGCGTCGGAGCTGCCCGCCGAAGCCGAGCTCGGCATCGTCGAGTGCGTGCTACTCGACGGCACGGAGGCTCTCGAAGCTCGGGTTCACGCGCTCGAACGCGCCCTCGAGGCCGCCCCCATCCCCGTGCTGGTGCTCGCCCGCGAGGACGATCCCCACGCGGCGGTGGTCGCGTTCCGCGCTGGCGCCGACGATTGCATGACGCTCGCAAGCGGGCTCGACGTCATCGCGGGACGCATCCGTGCCCATCTGCGCAGACGCCGCGCGGAGGAGAACCAAGCCCGGCTGCGCGAGGAGGCCTTGCTGCGCGAGCTCGCGGATCGCGAAGCCCGCGCCCAACGCGAGATCGCGGAAGCGCGCGCCGAGTTGCTGGCGGAGCTGGCGCGCAAGAACGCGGAGCTCGAGGAGGCCAACACCAACTTGGCCGCCACGCTGCGCGAAGTGCGGGTACGCGACGAGCAGTTCCGCACGGTGGCACGCTGCGTCCCCGGCGTCGTGTACCTCGTGCGCCACGGACCCGAGCGCACACCGCTCTTCATGAGCGTCGCGGTCGAGGTGCTCACCGGGCATCGCGCACCCGACTTCGTCGCCGGACGGGTGAGCTGGACGGAATTGATCCATCCCGAGGACCGCGACCGGGTGTTCGCCCGCATCGATTCGGCACTCAGCCAGCGCAAACCGTTCGAGACCACGTACCGCATCCGCAACGCCAGCGGTGCCTGGCGCTGGGTGGAGGAGCGCGGACGCGCGATCTTCGACGAGGACGAGGTGCGTTGCGTCGGTGGCACCGTGTTCGACGTGACCGAGCGCCGCGAAGCCGAGGAAGCGCTGGAGCACTTCCGCGACCGGCAGCGAGCCGGCACCCCGCGCCCGTGACCGCGACGCGTGCGCCGCGTACCGATCTCATCGCGAGACCGGTGCTGATCGCCTTCGAGAGCCGCTTCGGCTCCACTGCGGACGTGGCACGCGTCATCGCCGAGGAGATCGGGCGCGCTGGAATCGTCACCGAGACCCGTCGCGCCGGCGACGTGCTCGATGCCACCCGCTACGCCGCGGTGGTGGTGGGCGCGCCGGTCTACTCGCGTCGCTGGCTCGCGAGTGCCTGCGCGTGGGTGAGACGCAACCGCGAGGCGCTCGCCGCGCGCCCGGTGTGGTTCTTCGCCTTGGGCATCCGCGTACCCGACGGGCCACACGCCAACCAGCGTCACACCGTGCGGTTGGTGCGTCGGATGCACCGTCTCGCGCCCGAGATCGAGCCACGCGCCGTCGGGCTTTTTGCCGGGGCGGTGAATCCAGCCATCGTGGGCGTTCGCGAGCAAATTCAATTGCGCGTGTTCCGCCCCAGAACCGGCGACTTTCGCGACTGGACGAAGATCCGCGCGTGGGCGAGCGATGTGCGCTCCGAGCTCCTTCACGAGCTCGGCGTCCGTGCGTAGCTGACTGACCATTCCCGACTTGGATCGACCCATCCGCCAATCCGTAGGGACGGGCGCAAGCCCGCCCGCCGACGCAATGCGCTTGCGGGGGGCCTCGCGGCCGCCCCTACGAGCCACTCGGGCCGATTCGTCCATGACGCGTTAGGAGCCTGTTGCGCGACCGTACGCGCAGCAGGCTCCTAGCGGCGATCGCTCGGGCGCCGCTCCTCATCGGCGAGGCGAGCCCCGTTGTCAGACCGTTGACGGCGGTGCCACAGCGTGTCCACTCCACCCGGGAAGGCGGCCCGAGCCGCCCGACGCGCGATCGGAAATCCGCACCGCTGGGCCGAAAACCACTTGAAACTGCGGTGACTCGCGGCGCAATGCGTCAGGATCGGCCCGGTACGAACATTGCTGTGAGACCTCTCGTCTGGTTATCGTCTGAGGAGATATCGCTCGATGCCTCCCCCCCAAGGCTCGTCGGTGGCGCAACGCGTGGAACCCGAGCCCAACCGCCGTAACCTTCCGACGCCGCGAACCACGCCGTCCGCGGTTCGTCAGCTCCCCACACCTGCTGCGGTCACGTCGAGCCGCATGCGAACCCTCGTCGCCGACGAGGACGAAACCTCGCGCGCGCTGCTCGAACGCGTGCTCGGATCGCGCGGACACGACGTCACGGCGTGCGCCGATGCCGACACCGCGTGGACACTCTGCCAGGCCGATCCGCCCGCACTCTTGCTGGTGAGCGCGGGGCTGCTCGAAACCCACGGCGTGCCGCTCACGCGGCGGATTCGCGCGATTCCCGGCGGCGATCGCACCGTCATTCTGGCGCTCACCGCGAGCCACGAACCGGTGTCGCTGCAAGCGCTGCTGCAAGCCGGCTGCAACGATTACCTGGCGCGCCCCCTGGAGGAAGCGATCCTCAAGGTGCGGCTCGCGATCGCCGAGCTGGGTGTGCGCCAAGAGACGCGCGCCAAGCACACCGTGGAGTCGGCACGCCGTCTCTCCTTCGCCGTGGATCAGAGCCCGGCGGCGGTGATCATCGCCGACCCCAAAGGCAACATCGACTACGTGAACCCCAAGTTCACGCAGCTCACGGGCTTCTCCCACGCGGAGATCTTGGGTTCGCGGCTGCTCGAGCTTTCCGACCTCACGCTCGAAGAGAAGGCGAAGTTCTGGGAGCACATCGATCGCGGCCTCGAATGGCGCGGCGAGTTCCGCTACAAGCGCCGCAGCGGCGACCACTACTGGGCTTCAGCATCCATTTCCCCGGCGCGTGGCACCAACGGCAAGACCGCATACCTCGTGGAAATGCACGAGGACATCACCGAGCGCAAGCGCGTCGAGGACGCGCTGCGCGCCGGTGACGAGCGCTACCGTGCGCTCGCCGACAACGCCTACGACCTGATCTGCGAGATCTCCGTCGACGGGCGCTTCCTTTACGTCAGCCGCAACTACCGCGAGGTGCTCGGCTACGAGATCGACGACTTGGTGGGGCGCGAGATCTTCGCGCTCATCCATCCCGAGGATCGCCCCAAGGTGATGGAGCGGTTCGTACGAGCGGTGCAGAGCGAGGCGCCGAGCAGCGCCCGCGGCGAGCAGCTCGTGTTCCGGTACCGCCACAAGAACGGCCACTACCGCTGGTTCGAGTCGGTGGGCCGCGCCTACCGCAGCGCCGACCGCGAATCGCGACGGCTGGTGGTCGCCCGCGACATCACCGAGCGCAAGCGCGCCGAAGACCAGCAGCGCGAGCTCACCGAGAAGCTCCAGAGCATGAACACGCGGCTCGAGACCATGACCTTGGTCGATCCGCTCACGGAGCTCCTGAACCGGCGCGGATTGCAGCAGGTGCTGACGCGCGAGATCGACGTCGCGCGGCGCGCAGGCACCGAGCTCTTCGTGCTGTTCGTGGACCTCGACGACTTCAAGAAGATCAACGACACGCTGGGCTACGCCGTGGGCGACGTCGTGCTCAAGGAAGTCGCACGGAAGCTCCGCGCCAGCATGCGCGGCACCGACCACGTGGCACGGATCGGCGGCGACGAGTTCATGGTGCTGCTTCCGCGCAGCCGCACGGCAGAGGCAATCCGCGTCGCGGAGCGCGCGCGCATCGCGGTCTCGGGCTCACCGGTGTTCTTGTCGTCGGGCACGGTCAACGTGACGGCCAGCCTCGGCCTCGCGCGCGTCTCCCACGACACACCGTCCATCGACGAGTTGCTCTCACAAACCCACGTGCTGCTTCGACAGTCGAAACTCGGTGGCAAGAACCGACTCTCGTACGACGTCGGCATGAACGATTCCGACGCGGACGGGGCGAGCCCGCAGGGCGACCTCATCGACCTGCTGCGCCGCGGCGAGGGCCTGAAGACGGTGTTCCACGCCATCTACCGGCTCGCCGACGAGATGATCATCGGGCACGAATGCCTGACCCGCTCCACCATCCCGGCTTTCGAGCGGCCCGACCACTTCTTCCGCATCAGCCAGGAAGCCAACATCCTGACCCCAGTCGACCATCACTGCTTCAAGACGGCGCTCGCCGCCACCGCCGATCGCGATCCAGCGCTGCATTTCCACATCAATCTGCTGCCGTCGACGATGATCGACATTCCGGTGCAGCACCTGCTGGAGGCGTTTCCCGTATCGCGGCCGCACTCGAGCTACTGCATCGAGATCAGCGAGCAGCAAATCATCGGCGATCCCTCGTATCTGCGCGAGCCCGTGAACGAGCTCAAGCGCGCGGGAGTGCAGATCGCCATCGACGACGTGGGATTCGGCCGAAGCTGCCTCGAGTCGATGGTGTTGCTCGAGCCCGACATCGTGAAGATCGATCGCAAGGTCGTGTCCGGCATCGGTGCCGATCCTTCGCGCGCCAACGTGCTGAAGCGCATCTTCCACGTGGCCAAGGTGCTGGGCGCGGACGTCGTGGCGGAGGGAATCGAGACGCGCGAGGAGCTGCGGGTGCTGCTCCAGCTCGGCGTGTCGTACGGCCAAGGCTTCTTGTGGGGCAAGCCGGCCTAACCCGGATTATTCATGAAGCGTTCTACTGCGGCCGCCGATCGTCGGCATCTTCGGGCGTACTCGGATTTCCGGCCCTCGACGTACTGTTCAGTACGCCTGCGGGTCGAAAATCCTGCGTTCACCCGAATCTGCTCGACGCTTGGCGCCCTCGCTACGAACTTTCATGAATAACCCGGGCTAACGCCGGTCGCAGCCACAGACTTGGACCCGCTCCGCGGTAGCGCAGCAATCG
>CAYUSL010000075.1:0-16860 GCA_964447125.1 uncultured bacterium
CCAGCGTGCGCTGACGGCCGACGGGGCGGACGAAACTGTCCAAACTCCAGGGCGGCGCCTTCTGCGCCGCCGATCTCAGCCAGCCGCCGATTGCGCACCGATGCCGTCCATCTGGCGGGCGGCGAAGGCGTACGAGCGGGTCGGCAGGTTCTCGAGGTCGTGCGTGAGGCGGACCAGGAAGCGCAGCCGTTCGAGCAGCAGGTTCGCGCGCATCAGGGGCTCGCGCTTGCGGGACGAGTACGCCGCTTCGATGAGGCACTCGAGGACATCGAGTAGCGTTCCCTGGATGCGATCGCCGAGAAGAAAGCGTTGCTCACGAGGGAACTTCGCCAGATGCGGCAGTGTCCACAGGATGAAGTCGTAGGTGTCCTGGACGACCCTGAGCGAGGCGGCGTCACCCATCACTGGTGCTCATGACGATTCGCTTGGAGGGCGGTGCTCCGTCACCGCCAGTGGTCGATCACGATCAACAGCGGACCGGACGGAGCCGGTCCCTCCACGGGAAAAAATGGCGCGGGCGCGGGCCTGCGGCCGGCTCGGAACAACTGCGGTCGTGGACTCCCCCAGGCTTCGCGGGCGCAAACCAAAAAGTAAAAGGGATAGAGGGCAAAGGGTCATCCGCCGTCCCGGGAGCAACGGAACCCGCCGACGAAGTCGCTCCAGAAGGCCGGGGTGTCGTAGGTGCGGTTCGAGGCGCGCAGGTAGCCGAAGCCGCTGTTGTCGTCCCAGGAGCCGCCCCGAAGAACCCGAGAGTTTCCGCCCGCTGGACCAGGCGGATTCGCGGACGGGCTCACCCAGTAGTACGTCGAACTGTACCAGTCGTTCACCCACTCCCACACGTTTCCTGCCATGTCGAGCGCGCCGTACGGCGACGCACCCGCGGGCTTCGAGCCCACCGGAGCCGTATGGTTCAAACCGCACCCGTTGCCGCCCGCGCTCGCGTCGTTCATCACCGCGTAGGCGCACGTCGCCGTCGCCTCGCCCCACGGGTACGTCCGCGCGTCCGAGTCGCGAGCCGCCTTCTCCCACTCGGCCTCGGTCGGCAAGCGCTTTCCCGCCCACGTGCAGTAGGCCTGCGACTTGTACCAGTCGACGCAGTTGATCGGGTGGTTGCCGCGGCCCGGAGCGCCATAGTTGCAGTAGGTCGCGGAACCGTAGTTGCCGTTCGGCGCCGTGCACCCCCCCGCCGCGACGCACGCGGCGTAGGCATCCACGGTCACCTCCGTCCGGTCGATCCAGTAGGCGTCGAGGTAGACCGTGTGTACCGGCTGCTCGTCCGAGTTCCCGCTGTTCGACCCCATCGTGAAGCTCCCCGCCGGCACGAACACCATGTCGCACGCGCCGCTTCCCGCGCACACCTGCGCCGTCCCACCCGTCCCCGGGGCCGCTCCTTTCACCTCCACGTTCACCGCGGTCTGCCCGTCCTGCAATCCCGTCGCGGTGCCAACGAACGAGCCCGTGCCCTGGTCCAGGCTCACGATGCCGGTGGGGTCGCTCGACCATTGGAACCCGGTCGCCGGGTCGATCTCCGAGACCCAGTTCCCGGCGTTGTCGAGCGCCTTCGCGGTCAGGTTCACCGACTGCCCGATCGCGACCTGCGTCGACGGCGGGGTGATGTCGGTGTGCACCACGCACTCCGCCGGCGTCTGGTAGTCACAGCGCACCGTGGGTGCCTGGTACTCGGCACCCCTCGGGCACCCGCCCAGCTCGAGCTTGCACGTCCGGTCCACCACCAGGTCGACGCCGCTCGGCCCGCAGGCGTCGCACTTGGGCGCGAGGTTCTCGCACTCGCCGTAGCTCGGCTCGTGGTTCTGGTAGATCGTGCAGGTGGCGTTCGCGAGATTCGTGATCTCCTGAGCGAGACCCGTGACCGAGCCGTAGATTCCACGCAGGGCGTTCAAGCAGGTGTCCGCCCACGTGAGTGCGCCGGCGACGCATCCGGCCGTGGAATCCAGGGCCAAAGGAATGTTCGCGGCACACGACTCGGGCGGCACGGACTTGAAGTGGCTCAGCACCTGGCTCTGGAAGCAGCTCGTCGCGGCGCTCACGAGACTCCCGATGCCAGGGGCGGCGCAGGCCGGAAGCGCCTTCTCCACGCTCGTGACCCCATTCAAGAGCTTGATGCCTGCGTTGGCGACGAGGGAAGTCGACGCCTTCGCGAAGCTCGCCAGCGCGTTGTAGGTGACCTCCGACTGGCAGTCGCCGGGCGAGGCCGCGCGCAGGCTCGAACCCACGGTCGTGCTCGCGAGCCACTGCGGGTAGAGCAGCACACCCATGAGGGTGAGCGGAGTCGACGCTGTGAGCGGGAGTGGCGAGGTCAGCGGACCGGAAGAGCCGCTGAACATCAGGATGAACTCGGCGCTCGATGGAGCCGCCGGGTTGGCGTAGGCCGCGGCCACCAGCGGCTGGAGCTGGGCGATGGCGTCACCGACGGTTGGGGCCGTGAGGTCCCCGATCAGCAACGCGTGAAGCTCGCCCAGCGAGATCGTGTTGGTCTTCGCGTCCGGCCGAGCGGCGGCCACCTCGCCTGCCGCCGGAATCACCGCGCTGAACTCGGGGGGTGGGCTCGCCAGCGCGGTTTCGAGCGCCAGGGCGAGCGCCTGGGCGTTCTGGGTGGGGGTGGTGGCGCCGCCGAGGCCGGCGAGCACCGAGCCGAGGTCGCACCCCGAGGCCGGCGGCGCCCCCTGGGCGCCGCCCCACGCGCAGAGGGTCCCGGACTCGAAGCCGTTCGCGAAGAGCGGCTCCGGAGGGCCCGGCGGGGGAGACGCCACCTCGAAGTTCCAGATCGTCGGCTGCTGACCCGTGAACGTGAGCGTCACCTCGTCGATGAAGCCGTGCCAGCCCTCCTGGTTCGCCCAGGGAGGCCAGAGGTGGATGCCGGAGACCGGAGCGCCGGAAGCGATCTCTTCGAGGGTGGTCGGGGCGTCGGGTCCGCCCGGCACCACTTCGAGGTCGTTCCGCGTAGTGCTCGTGCGGTGCCAGAGGCCGGTCGGCAGCGTGTCGCAGTCGGAGGTGCAGCCGTGGCTCACCAGCCAGAAGGACCGACTGTCGCCGTCGAAATAGAACGCCACGGCCACCGACAGGGCCTCGGGATGGCTGCTCAGCGGGTCGGTGAGCCAGTCGAGGTCCACGGACTGGAGGTCCGCGAAGGTGCCAGGGCCGGGGGCCTCGAAGCCAGTCAGGAACGCGGCCGAGTCCACGGCCGGGGGGGTGTTGAACTCGAGCGAGCCGAGGCCGGCCCGCGGCTTGGCGGCCGTGATCGCGGCGGTCGCCGGCGATCCCTCGTTGACGTAGACACCCCAGCTCGAGTCGTCCGGGAGCACCTGGATCTCGCCGGCGCGGACGAGGGAGAGCGGGGCCAGACAGAGGGCGGAGACCACGACGGCGAACCGGACGCTGGCGATCATGGTCATCCTCGTGCTGCGACGGCGGGGTTGGCGTGGACGCCGGCGATCCGCGCGCAGGCGGTGCCGATGGTCAGCAGGTGATCAGGCGACAACGGCGATGCAGCGACGGCGACGAAGCGCCGAGGGCCCGGCCGGCGGGGCACCCACGAGGGCGGCCGGTGCGTCAGTTGCTTGCTTGCTTGCTTGCTTGCTTGCTTGCATCAGGCGAGCCATCGGCACTTCCCCTCCCTCGCTCGAAGCAATTAGCGCGCGCTATTGGGGACTCGTCATGGTCCTTCGGATCGCGCGCCCGAGTCAAGCGATCCCGAGAAACCGAGCGAGCCTTGCCCACCTTCGGCCGGAGGCGGCGCGGCGTCGATCCGGGCCACCGAGCGACCGACGAAACGACAAGCCGAGATCAGCGCGGGGGAGCCCCGGTACGCGGCGACAGGATCTCGACCTTCACCTCGTCGCAGCGCGCGAGGGCCGCGTCGCCCGTGAGGAACAGATCCGTCTGCGCGATCGCGGCGGTCGCCAGGTGGATGGCGTCGGGACTGCGGAAGCCGTGGCGGGCGCGCAGCTCGGTCGCTCGCTCGATCACGGCTGCGTCGACCTCGGCGATTCGGACATCAGCGAGATCGAAAAACCGCTCGTAGGCAGCCAACAGGTCCGTCTCACCCGCGCGCAGCGGGCGCGTACGAACCTCGAGCCGAGAGAGGCGTGAGGTGACGATCTCGGCGCGAGCGCTTCCGCGAAGCTCGGCAACGCGAGCGTGGACCTGCGCCTGGAACGGGGGCTGCGATTCGACGAGATAGATGATCGTGCACGCGTCGAGGTAAAGGCGCATCCTCAACGGTCCCAGGCGTCGCGGTCTTCCGCGACCTGGCGGTCGATGTCACGCTTGGCGCGGCTCCCTGCCGGGAGCTCCGCCAGGAAGGCAGCGAGTGTCAGGCGCGGTTCTGCCGTGGATCGCGGCAGCACCTTGAGCGCAACCTCGAGGTCCACCTCGCTCTCGATGCCCGCAACGGGAGCGTCGAGCTCGATGTGGCGAGGGTCCGAGAGCCTACCGGTGACGATGATCGCGCGCGGCATGAGCGTTTCCGACAGGTGGGTGCTTGCGGGACGAGAATACCACCGGTCGTCCGAGGAAGGCGGATCGTCGATCCGAGCGCCACTGCGACGAGGCGGCAATCGGGCGCACACCTCGTCGATTCAGGTGACAGGCCTCTCCCAGCACAGCCCGTGCGCGACGAACGGCTCGAAGTCGCGGTCGAACGATGCCAGCGTGGCGCCGCGCGAGATGGCCACGGCCGCGAGGTACGCATCGTCGATGGCGTTACGGAGCGAGCGGCGCGCCGCGTGGACGAGCTCGATGAACAGATCCCAACCGACGTCGGCGTCGCCGAGCACCTCGACCCCTGCGTCGATCCACTCTTCGATCCATCCCGCGGCCTCGTCGTCCGTCATGCAGCCTGGGAAAGCCAGATTGGTCCCTAGCCGAACGAACTGGTGAATCGTCAGCCACGTGAGACCCAGGGGCTCCGAATCGTTGATCGCATCCTCGAGCCAGCAAGCGGCAGAAGCGTGAAGATCGGAGGTCGGGTCGATCGCATGGAAGAGGATCTGAACGCCGGCGATCTTCACCGGCCACCCTTCAGCTTGTAGAGGACCCGCTGGTCGCTCATTTCAGAGGCAAGACTTCCAGCCCTGGCGATGTCGAAGCCGAACCCCACCCTGCGCGGCTTGATCCGGTAGCGGCGCCGCCTCTGCCGCTCGCCCTGGTCGGGGGCACGCTGAAGAAGCCGGTTCAACGCTTCGTTCAAAGAGAGGCCCTCTCGCGCGGCCAGTCGATCCACCTTCCGCCGCGCGGCGGGATCGAGACGAACGGTCATGCGAGCGTCGCTCACCATGGTCGAACCCCCAGCCAGGATGTGACAGCGTTGCTGTCATTCAGACTCGGGAACCAGACTCGCCTCGGCGAAGGAACCGCCGCGCGCAGACACGAGACGTCAGGCGCGCTCACCCACAGCACTCGGGCCGGCGTGCCCACCGCGTCGCCCTCGCCGCAGTCGTATGGCAGACGCCGAGCACCCCGCCGATCTCGGCGAAGCTGAGCCCAAGTTGCCGGAGCTGCAGCGCCTCGACGCCGAGGATCAGATAGGTCGACTGCTCCTCGGTCTCGACGATAGCCACCTCAAAGGGCATCTCCGCCGTGGCATGAATTCTTCGCGACCGCGGACACCATGCAGGCGGCACCGGCGGCCCGCCTGCTCCGCAGGCGCGCGAGCACGAGCACGGCGAGCCAGGGACCGAGCGGGCTGGCACTCGGGCCTCCCGCCGGCGCGCCGCCGATCGTGCCGCAGCCGCTGGCGGGCGGTGCACCGGGGCGCAAGCCGGTCTCCACCACGGTCACGCGGTCGAGGCTGATCTCTGCGACGTCGGAAAAATAGGTCCGCAGCTCGATCGGATGGGTGGTGAGCGGCGTGAACTGAACGGCGATCTCCGTCCAGGCGCCACCGGCCAGCTCTTGGCCCGTGACGTTGTGCTGGACGAGCACGTTCGAGCGCTCGGCGTCGTTGACATCGATGCGCGCCACGGTTGCGGCTCCGCTCGCATTCGACGAGCGCAACCGAAAGCGCGCTTCCAGCACGAATCCGCCGGGCAGGCTGGTGGTGTAGGGGCCGAACGCGAGGTAGCCCTGGCCATCGAGCGCGGGTGTCGCAGTCCAGGCGCTGCCGTCGAGGTGGCCGACCTGATGATTGAGATCGCTCTCGGCCTCCCAGGTGGCGCCTGCACCGGGCAACGCGTCGCGTCCGCCGTCCGGCCGAAGATCGATGAGATCGGCGTAGGCGCTGTAGCTCTCTTTCAAGCTCAGGTCGCTGCGCACGATCCCCCACTTGTCCGCGATGCTGGGGTCATCCATCAGCTCGTAGAAGAACACCCGCTGCCACCACGGACGCGCGTTCATGCCGTCGAGCAGCTCGAGGTAGTCGTCGGCCTGCGCGGGCTCGCCGACCTCGTTGCTCGTCCAGCCGGTCTCGGTGAGCCAGAACGGCTTCGAGCCGCCGCCGTTCTGGTCGATGATCTTCTTGACGCTGGCCACGTTGAGCGGCCCGTCGAGGGTGTTGAGGACCGCGTACGCGTTGTCGCCGTACGCGTGATGCGTGATGACGTCGAGCGAGCCGCCGGCCTGCTGGAGCACGTCGCGTAGCCATTGGTCCCACTTGCCCGAGTTGAGCGTGGCCAGCTCGGGACCGGCGACCAGCGCGGTGGGATCGGCGGCCTTCACGGCGTTGGCGCCGTTCACGAGCACGTCCTGGATGTACTGAGTACGCGTGCCCGAGAAGAAATCGCCGAGGTTGGGCTCGTTCCACATGCCCCACACGTGGATCGAACTCTTGTAGCGGCTCACGACGTGGTAGACGGCGTCGTACCAGTCGGCGGGATTGGAAGCGGGCGCCGCGACCGGCTGGCCACCGTTCGCCCACGTGGGCGTGTAGGCGATGGTCGCGAAGATCTGCAGTCCTCTGGCGTTCGCCTGCGCGACCAGCGAGTCGAAGAGCGACCACGAAAACTGGTCCTGCGCCGGCTCGAAGAGGTACCAGTTGAAGTCGCAGCGGATCCAGCCGATCCCCGCCTGCGCCGTGCGATCGAGACGCGCGGCATCCGGGATGTGGGTATTGATGCCGTAGGGGTTCGCAAGCGCGCTGCAGGCGCACGCAACAGTCGCGGCGAACACGAGCAGCCGCACGGTCCACCGTCGCCACGATCTCGCGACCGCACGCTTCGCCTCGTCCATCGCGCCCCTCCCTGGTTCGCACCCCTGAGACGATCTTAGACCCTGCGGCCTGGAGGCTCCCAGAAACGTGTCGTGCACGACGCGGCGAAGGGCGTCGCGCTGACACCACCGGCAGGGAGCCGGAACTTCAGCTCGGCGCGCCGCGTAGGCCAGCCACGTACACGAAACGTTTGGTCACGGGATCGCGTACGTAGCTCAACTGCTCGCCGCGGTTGGCGCCGCGCCCCGGCGGCACCACCGAGATGTGAACCCAGCCGGAGCTCAGCCCCTCCGCCACGTCGTAGCACTCGCAGATGAGCTGATCGAATTCCAGGTTCTTCGCGACCCATCGCGCGAGATCGAGCGTAGTGCGACCGACGATCTCGACGTCGCACGCGCGCCCCTGCGCATGCTGACTGGTGCTGATCCAACCGGCCGGCTTTCCCTTCAGCTCCCGTTCCAGCGCTTGCGAACGGAAGACACTGTTGGGCGTGAACGGCCCGAACTCGTCGCGGATCTTCTGCAGCACGTTGCGCGCGAGATACACGGCGTCCCGGAGCTCGTCGTCGCTCGGGAAGCCGTTGTCGATGTGAAGGCGACTCGCCAGCTCCGATCCAGTGAGCTCGTGCAGCCGAAAGTTGGGCGCGATCAGGTCGTTTGCCCCCACCGTTTCGCGCGCGAGCTTCTCGATGGGCTCCGCGCCGCGGTCGACAGCCGCGGGCGCTGGCGCATCGCGGACGCCGCGGGGTGCGCTCGCCCCCACTGGCGCAGCGACGCGCCGCTTGGCAGGCTTGCGCGTGGGCCGGGTCGATGCCACGCGGCTCATCCGATCTCCTTTCGAATCGCGATCAGCGCGTTCCGGATATCGTCGTCAGCGGCGCCCCACATCGCGATCAAGAAGTCGTAGTGCTCGAGCACCGAGGCCATCTCGCGTGGGCTCGCGCCCCGCGCCGCCGCGGCACGGTAGATGTCGATGATCTCGCGCTCGGCGCCGTGCGGCTCGACGAGCCCGGTCAGAATCTGCACGAGGCGGCAGTCCGCCTCTCCGACGGCGTCCCAGAAATTGGGATCGTCGGCATTCCGCTTTCGTGCCGCGTCGATCATTCGCTGACAGTCGCGGGCTAGGCCGTCGCGCCAGTTGCGGTCGCGACTGGAATCCAGTCGTTCGCGGAGCACCTCGGCAACGATCCAGTTCGTGAACGGATAGGGATCGTTGCGGTTGCGATCGAACGCGCGGCGGTAATAGCCCGCCATGTTGACCAGCGCTTCCGAACGCCGCGCGGGCACGTCCTCGATCGCCGCCAGGCGCTTGCAGGCGCTGCCGAGGAGACTCAACCGCTCGCCCGTCTCGCCGCGCTCGACGAGCACTCCGAGATCACCGATGGCGCGTTCGATCTCCGCGACCACTTCGGCTTGCAGCACCGAGGTACCGGCCGCAACACCTGGCGTCCTGTTCGCCCAGCGCTCCGCCGCGTGACGCACCCGGAAGTTGGCGCATTGCTCTGCGGCGCGGAGCGGGCAATCGCCCTTGGCGGCCTTCTGCGCCGCTTCGAGCTGCTCGATCGCCTTCGCCCAGTCACGAAGCTCGCCCCACGCGAAGCCGAGTGCGGCGGCAACCTCCGCCCGCGCCAACCACTTCTCGCGCAGGTTGCGCGGGATGCCATCGACGATCGCGTCGATGCGCGCGCGCATCACCTTCTCCGTTTCGCCGTCGGCCCGCGTCTTCATCTGCATGCGGATCCACTGCACGTGGTTCTCGATGTCGGTCACCACTTCCGACGGCGCGTGATAGCGCCGCGACCGGCGCTTGCCCGAGCTACCGTCGGCGGCGAACAGGCGGTAGCCCGGATCGCCGTAGCATTGATACGCGCCCCAGGTGTTGATGCCGGGGAAACGGTTCCACGCGTGCTCGCGGGCCGCCCGCACCGCTTCGCCGAAGGCCTCGCCACCGAGCATGTGCGTGTAGAAGCGCTCGGCGAACGCCGTGGCGGCGCCGTCGTCGACGGCCCACCCGGCCGCGACCACGGCCTTCACTCCCATCTCGATGAACTGGATGCCGACGTTTCCGGCCAGCGCCGCGAACCGGCCCTCGCGGTGTTGGCTGGTGCGACCGAGATGACAGCAATTGATGAAGACCAGCTCGGGAACGCACCCCATCTGGTTGACGTCACCCGGGGTGAGGAACGTGTGATCGCCGATGACCATTCCCGAGACGGGATGGGGCTTGCAGCGAGCCTCCTCGCCCACCTTGCGCAGTGGCGCATCCTCGGCAGGCGGCGACCATTCGTACACTCCGTGGCCGGCCAGATGCAGGATTCGCCAGTCGTCGTGGTGTAGCCCCCTTAGGATCTG
This sequence comes from uncultured bacterium, assembly GCA_964447125.1. GTDB lineage: Bacteria > JADJOY01 > JADJOY01 > JADJOY01 > JADJOY01 > JADJOY01. Next base: position 9,517 of record CAYUSL010000075.1, read on the forward strand.
ATCCGCGCGAGCATCGATGGCGTCGCGCACGCGATACCCGCTCGCGCGCAGTAGCGTGCTCACCTTCTTCGCCTCCTCTCGGGCGCCCGGCAGGTCTGGCACCGACTGCCACCCGCCGAGATCCGGATTGCCGACCACGAAGGCCGTGCGCGCGTCGGCATGCACGGGGCGCGGGCGGAACTGAGGTGTCTTGAGCTGACGCACCAGGCCGTTCGCGACCGCGGGCGGACGCGGGGTGGCGCTGCGACGGTCCTCGAGCAACTCCCACGGGTAGCGAGCGGACGCGGCGTCCACCAAGAGAACCAGATCTCCTTGGTTGGGCGCGAGCTCCTTGAGCGGGTTGGGAAGCAGCATCTCGAACAGCGTCTTGGCGACCTCGGCGTTGCTCTGCGGCGAGAGCGAGGCCTCACGAATGAAGCCCTCGGCGAGAGTCAGTTGTCCCGTCGCCTGGGTGACCTCGGCGCGGGCGCGATCGGTAGAGGCGATGAAGCGCAGGCCGCAGGTGCCTCGATCCTCGATGATCTCCAGGCGATTCCACCACCCGGCAGGTCCGTCCTCACCGAGGCGACGCTGGCCACCCTCCCCACTCTCGACCACGCGCTCCTTCCACGACACCAGCTCGGCGATCGAGCTGTCCGCAAGGATGGTCTCCAGCGCCTCGGCAGCTTCGAGCGCGACGCTCTCGTAGAGCTCCTGGAATTCGACGCGGTCGATCTGCACCTGGCCGTCGAGCTCGGCTGCGCTCAGCCGGGCGTTGGCGGCGACCGCGCCGCGCAGCACGGCCTCGACGGATTCCCGCACCGTCACGCCACCAGGACCCGACCCGACCAGCACCGCGGAGACGGCCGCAGAGCGTGGCGCCTTGCTGGAACCGAAACGTGCGTCTGGCCACTGCGCGACGCGCAACGCGAAGTCGAGCAGCGCATCGCGGACGCCCACCTCCAGCGTTCGCGGCGACAGCTCGCCGACTTGGCCGAGGCCGACCACGATGGCGCCCCCGGGTTTGCCGTGGGGCTCCCCGCTCACGAAGACGGCGTGCGTACCGACTCGGCCCGGGTAGATGCCGAGGCTGAGACGCTTGCTCAGCGCTTCCTGAAGCCGACCATCCAGGCTGCGCTCGGCGCTCACGATGAGATCGCCCCAATAGTGACCCACGAGCACGGGATGGCGCGAGTACACGACGTCGCCGTGGCGAATGCTGACGCGCACGACCGGGGCTGCGGGCACGGATTCGAGGTCGATCGGCCGGCTCGGCCCGAGGCCCATCCGGCCCAGCTCGCGAGCGCTCGGGATGTCGTCGCTGGCCGGACGATCCGGCATCGGAAACGTCGCGCCCGCCGCGACGTCGCGCCGCGGACCAGCCGGCGGCGCCGCGAGCAACCTCTCCGTCGTCCCGCTGGTGAGGATGTCGAGGTAGCCCGGGAACGCTCGCTTTTGCAGACAGAGCTCGTCGTGGGCCGTGTCTTCCGCGTACCAGGTCGGCACGTTCGGGAGCAGCCCCGACTTCCACGTGACCGTGCCGTCGCCTTCAGCGATCGCGCGGTACCGCAGGCGCTGACCTGCGGCGGGGGATGACGAGCCCACGGCCGTGAGCTCGAATCCCGCAACCGTGGCCGGCTGGCTGCCAGCCACGTACCGCATCATCTCCGGGTCCACGGGAGACTCGCGGAGCAGCTTCCACGTGGACTTGGCATTTTGCAGCGCGGCCTCGTCGGCAGGGTGCCAGTCCTTGCCGAGGATCGGTTTCAGCGGGCTCCAGAACGCGGGCGCGCTGAGATCGAGCGATGGATCGTCGAACGGCAACAGCTCCAGCAAGCCTGGAAACGTCCGTACCGTATCGATGATGTCGTTGGTGCCTTGCAGTAGGTCGAGGAGGGTGAGCTTCGCTTGCGTGGGGTTGTGCCCGGTCAACCAGCGCATCGCTTCGTAGGAGCCGAGATTCGGCGTGCCCAGCATGAGCAAGCGGCTGCCGGGAAGCGCGCAGAGCCGCTTCCAGACATCGCCGTCGCCGTCGGCGATCATCGCGCGCACCACCAATCCACCCATCGAATGGGCGACCAGATGCACCGGTTGGTGTGCCGACTCGGCTGCGGGGAGCAACGTTTCGAGCCGCGCCGCGAGGTGACGCGCGCCGTCTCGCACCGAGAGCCGCCAATCGTAGGGGAAGATCTCGACGCGGTGGGTCCGGGACAGGAACTCGAGCAAGGGCGCGTAGAAGTCGTCGAGCAAATCGGTGGGCTCGACGTCGGCTCCGAGGCGCAGTTTCTTCAGGCCGTTGAACACCAGTGCCGGGTAGTGGAGCCACACGCGCTCACCATCGACCTTGAGCGAGCTGCCCATGACACCAGGCAAGACCACCGCGATCGGTCGCGGCGAGGAAGCGGCGCGGCTCTTACGCACCAGCTCGCGCCAGCGCGGCTCCTCCTGCTTGGCGTCGCTGATGGGCTGGAAGCCACCATCGCCGGCGTCGGTGCGCAGCAATGCCGCCACCAGCCACCCGACACTCTCCTTTTTCGCGAAATAGTTGCAGTGCCAAACCTCCGGTCCCTGATCGAACTGGAAGCGAGCCCTGCCCTCGGGACGTCGAATGCCCCCGTACATGGAGCCGGTATTGACCACCAGATCGTGGTCGGCTCCGTAGAACCAATCGGAAACGAAGACCTTGATCTGCCCCCACAGCCCGCGGCCTTCGACGTCGCCGGCGATCACCGCGAGGTCGGATTGCGTGGTGAGCTGCGGATGACGGAACAAGCGCGTCAGCGCCGAGCCCGGCATCATCGCTTCGAGGCCCGGCAACGTGCGTGGATCGGTCCGCTCCTTGACGACCGCGAGCAAGAAGTCGGCGCCCTCGGCCACCAGGCCGTTGCCCGTGAGCTTGTCGAGGACCGAGAGCCAACGGTCGAGACGTCCGGACGCCAGCGTGGTGCCCTTCGCCGGGCATGCCACACGAACGAAACGGCGGATCTTGAGCCGCTTGTCGTCGAGCACGCCGATCAGATCGACCAGGCGCTTGCGATCATCCGCATACGCCTGATCGCGGGCCGCGGCGGCCGTGTCCGAGAGCCCGCTCAAGCCGAGCTGCCGCGCCACCGTCCGGTCGGCGGCGAACAGCTCGTTCACGAGCTCCTCCTGGAACGGATCGCGAACGCGATCGCGCTCGCCGAGGCACAAGAGCTCACCGACCATCCCACCGCGCGAGTGGGTCACCAGATGCAGCTCCGCGCCGCGTGGCAATGCCTGCGCGAGCTCGAGAGCGTTTTGGATTGGGCTCTGCGTCAACGTCGGGTGATCCCAGGCCAGCACGCGATCCTGGTACCGTTTCAGCAGCGCCGCGCGCGCCGTGACCTGTGTGTCGTCGGCCGTCGTCCAAAGCGCCGAGAAGCCGCCGCGCGTGCTGGAGCCGGTGCCGTGGATGAAGAGCAACCACGGGTCTTGGCCAGCGCCCTCCAGCGATCCTGCCGGCGTCATCGTGAGCGGCGTCGTCAACGGAGCGCGATAGAGCCCCGGGGTGCGATTCTCGAGATGGCGGCGCTCGGCGATGGCACACAGTGCGTGGGCCGTGTTTCCCGCGAGATCGATGCCGAAAAAATCGAGGATCTTGATGCCGATGCTCACCCAACCACGTTCGCCACGCGACGTGCGTGCGGAGGCGGGCAGCGGATCGATGTGCCAGGCGCCGTCTCCGCCGCCGCGACTCGCGGCCGGCAGACCCCGCTCGCGCACCAGGTCGTCCACGCGCGTCCACACCACGAAACCGTTTTCGAGCTCGACTCGAGCGACGTCGTCGGCAGCGAGCTGGATCTCGTCGCCTGCATCCCGTGCGATGCCCGGTTCGAGGCGTCCTTTGGCCACCAACCGGACGTCTCGACTCGGGGGTGAGTCGATCGCGGCGCCGCCGCGCAGCGAGCCTCGGATTCGGTAATCGGGATCAGCCATGGCTGTTTTCCTCTTCACGAGCGACGCGGGGTTCGCGACGGTTCAGGCTTGTGGACGACGACGATCCTTCGGAAGCGCAGGGTGAGCTGCCAGCGCTCGGTGCCCAAACGGCCTGGATGCGAGCCGAGCACGGCAGTGGAGAAACTCGGGCCCGCGATCAGGGCACTTCGGCATCGGCGACGATGCCACGGATGCTGCGCGAAGTCGACGCGACAGCATCTGGAAGGCTGCTGCGATCCCGCGCATGCTTCGCGTGCGACCACGCGCCCGTCGAGCGCGACTCGCGGTGGCGACGTGATCCAGGATTCGATGGCCCACCCCGAAGCGTCGCGCGACGGTCGTCCCGCCACCGCTCGCGCCTACGCGCCGCGCTCGCGGTTCGCGGCCGGTGTGGCGATCGCCATCGCGATCGCGGGTTGTGATCGCGGCCTGCCGGGGACGATCGTCGACCTGACGAGCGCCGACACGCCAGCGCGTGTCGTGATCGAGAGCGACGGCTGGGATCTGGTGCGGCACGCGCGCCAGCCACCGCCGCGATCGCCCATCGAGCTGGTGAGCGGCTGGGGACCGCCGAACGACGAGCGTCGATTCGGCGGTCACGGAGTCTGGGCGATCGCCACCGAGGCGCGCCTGGGCTTCACCATCGTGGCGGCGCGCGAACGGCGACTCGAGCTGGTACTGGTCTCGGCGCCGATGCCTGCGCATGAGCAACAGACGGTCGAGGTGCTCGCGGGCACACGACGGCTCACGCCCGCGCCAGTCCCGCTCACCCGCGAGCCGACGACCGTGACCGTCACGATTCCCGCGGAGGCCCTCCCGGAGGGCACGCCCGAGCTCGAGCTCGTGTTCCGCTCGGCACGTCGCCCGAAGGACGTGGATGCCGCCGCCGACGACGACCGCAAGCTAGCGGCCCGGCTGCTGCGGATGCGCCTCACGCCTGTGGATCCCGCGCCCAACGGCGTCGAGGTCCCGAATGCGGGCGCGGCGGAGCTCGCGGACGGTGCGTGGGTGCTGCACGCGCCTGTCGCCGTGCGCTTCCCCCTCGACTTGCCGGCTCGTGCGCGCCTCCTCGCACGCTTCGCAGCCGAGAGTGGATCCACCGACGCACCCGCGCCGCTCGTCCCCGAGGTCACGGTGGAGCGCGAGGACGAATCGCCCCAGCGCCTTCACCTCGCGCCCAAACGTGCAGCGAGCAACGACGCCTACGAGCTTGCCGCCCGCATTCCGCGCGGCCGCGAGCCGCTCGCTCTGCTCGACGTGCGTCTCCCCGGGCCGGCAGGCGCCACGCTCAGGATTCCGGAGCTACGTGTGGCGATGGCAACGCCACGGCAGCAGCCCATCGCAAAAGCCGCATCAGCCGCACGTCCTCCCGCCCCACCCAAGCACGTGGTGCTGGTCATCATCGACGCTGCGTCGGCGCTGCACGCGAGTGCGTACGGCTACGCGCGGCCGACCACGCCTTTTCTCGAAGAGCTCGCCCGCGAAGGCGTTCGCTTCGAGCGTGCCTACGCTCCCGCCGCGTACACCGTGGCGTCGGCGGCGGCGATCGTGAGTGGCCAGTTCCCAGAGCGAACGGGCGTGGTCACGCGCACCACCCGCCTGAGCGAGCAGGTGCCCACGATCGCGGGCGCTTTCCGCCGCTTGGGTGCCCGCACCTGCGCGATCCTCGGCAACGCCAACGCCGGCGGAACCTTCGGCGCGATGCGGGAATTCGACGAGCTGATCGAGGTCTTCCGCGACGGCACGACGGTCCTCGATCCCGAGCTGCCGCGCGCGCGAATGCTGATCCCCGAGCAGCTCAACGAGCTGGCCATGCAGTTCCTCGCGCGCGCGCCGGCGACACCGAGCCTCGTGTACCTACACCAGGTACCGCCGCACCATCCCTATCTCGCGCCCCCGCCCTTTCGGGGAATGTTCCAACGCGACGAGCCGCGCGACCTCATCGCCACGTGGAATGCCCTATCCCCCCGCCTCCCCGGGGCGCTCGAGCGCTGGGAACGCGAGTTCGCCCTCGATCGCTACGACGAGAACCTGCGTTACGCGGACGACGGCATCGCGAAGCTCGTCGAGCGCTTGCGCGCTGCGCGGCTCTGGGACGACACGCTTCTCGTCGTCACGTCCGACCACGGCGAAGCATTCGGCGAGCACGGTCGCATGCTGCACAGCGAGACCATCTACGAGGAAACGATCCGCGTTCCCTTGGTGGTGCATCCGCCCTCGTCGTGGCAGGTGCCGCCGCACGTGGTGCAAACGCCCGTCACGACCGTGGATCTCATGCCCACGCTGGTGAGCCTGGCCACTTCCACGGGTACCGCAGCAGACCCCGAGAACGCCGCCCTGGACGGAATCGATCTGAGCGGCTCGATCCTCACCACCGACGAGCCACCGGCTCGAGCGCTCACTGCTCGCAGCATCCCGAGCTGGCGACGTCAGGCACTCGTCGACGGCTCGTGGAAACTCATCGACGACGGACGAGAAGGCGACCTCGAGCTCTACGACCTCGCACGGGACCCGGGCGAGCAGATCGACCTCTCCAACGCCTCGCCGGTGCGAACCGAAGCGCTCGGCATACGCCTCGCAAAGATCCTCGAGCGTCGCGAGGCCGCGCACATCGCCCCCGTCCGCGCCGAGATCGATCCCACCGCCGCCGAGAGCCTGAAAGCCCTCGGCTACGCCGGCGAATAGCGAAATGACGATTCACGCGCTGGATCGACCCGACCGCCAACCCGGAGGGGCGGGCGCAAGCGCCTCCCGCCGACGCGAGGCGCTTGCGGGCGGTCTCGCGGCCGACCCCCACGAACGACTCGCGCCGAATCGTGAATGACCCTTTCGCAGGCTACTGAAAGACTCGCCGGAGCGAGTTTTTCGATGCTTGCGCTGCTCACTCGGGGGGCTTCTCGAGCCCACCCACTCCCGCGGCATCTCGCTGCGCTCGCGGGGCGCCGTGGGTCGTTCCGCGAGCTTCGAAGCACGCCTCCGCTCAGCGACCCCCACCGCAGCGCCGGCTGCGCCGCATCACGGCTGGTGCGATCAGCAGTCCGAGCAGCCACGCGACCGACGCCTCGGGAGAGCCGAGCGCGCCGCACACGCGGATGAAGCTCGCGGTGACGCCCTTCGCGGCATCCATCGTGACCTGACAGCTCCCCGTACCGGTGCAGCCCGCGCCGCTCCAGCCGTTGAAGAGGGAGCCCGACGTCGCCACGGCGCTCAAGGTCACGAGCGTCCCCGGGTGGAAGCTCGCGACGCACGTGCTACCGCAATCGATGCCCAGCGGCGCGCTCGTCACCGTGCCCGTGCCCGGCCCGCTGCGGGTCACCGTCAGCGAGAAGGCCGGCGGACACGCTTTGCCCCACGCCGTCGCCCAGCGTCCGTCCTCACCGGCGATGACGGTTCCGCGCGTCATCGCAT
>CAYUSL010000075.1:16960-18017 GCA_964447125.1 uncultured bacterium
TGATGTAGATCGCTTGGCCGTCGACTGCGACGCCCGGGTAGTCGATCCAGCGATTGGCGCCCGCCACGTTCGTGACGGCGTCGATCTGCGTCACGTACCAGGTGCCGTTCGGATCACCGTCGTCCGACACTCCCACGAAGATCCGCGAGGTGTTGGCGGCATCACCCAACGCCGTGTCCGTGCGCTCGATGCAGACCAGCACGAAGCGGTTCGCGTACGGGTCGTACACGACCTTGGGATCGAACGTGAGGGTGAGTGGGTTCAGGCTCGCGAAGAAGCTCTTCAGGCTCGTGATGAACGTCCGCGTGCCGGCCTTGGTGTAGAACTCGACCAACGAGTTCACGGCATCGACGACGTGATCGACGCCAGCGGCACCATTGGCGTCCGGCGGAATGACGTAGTAGCCGCCGGTGTACGTGAAGTTGGAGTCGAAGTCGGCGGCGTCGAATTGCGTCACGAGGCCCTGCGTGCTCGCACGCTCGGTGAGCCGCTCTTGCGCTCCACGGGCCACTTCGCCATGGGCGCGAGGCGCCGGTGTAGGGCCCCGCACGACTCGCCCGCCGGCGTCGTCGAGCTCCTCGGGCTCGGGTACGTCGCTCAGTTCGAGCGTCGCGGAGCGCGCCGCGTCCGCGACCACGAAAGTCACCTTCGGTTCGTCCACGCGGCTGGGAACGGCCACCGTCGTCACGCCTTCCGCGGAAGGCGTCGGCGCTTCTGCCGTGGGGCTCGGCGGGTAAACGACCGGACCCTCGCGTCGATCTTCTTTCACGCCACCGTCGTGGGTCGACGCGGCCGCATCGCTTTGCCTCGCAGCCGGAGTTCGGTGACAGCCCGACACGGCCAAGACCGCCAGCAGGGCGATCGCGGTCCGCCGCAGGCAGGAGCGGTGCGACTGGTGCTGCAGCATCACGGTGGCCTCCATTCTTCGACGACGGGCCCGGCCACCACTCTCGGGTGCCCGGATGGATCAGGGTCGAATCCCGCGAAGAAGGGGCTTCTCCGTGTACGTCGATCTTCCGAATTCCCCGCGGAGCGAGTCAAGGTGCATCGCGCGGCG
>CAYUSL010000076.1:0-18016 GCA_964447125.1 uncultured bacterium
GAGCTCGGCCTGCCGAGCACCCGTCACGAGGCGTGGCGCTACACCAACATCGAGCCCATCGCTCGCACGGCTTTTCGTCTCGCCGAACCGGCGAGCGTTTCCGCGGTCCGTCCCGATGCCATCGCGCCGCACAGCCTCGGAACCGCGGCGGTCGCGGAGCTGGTGTTCGTCGACGGCCACTACGCCCCGCAGCTCTCGAATGCCGAATCGGCGCGAGGCGGGCTGCGCGTGGACTCGCTGGCGGCGGCGCTGCGCGAGCGGCCCTCGGAGATCGAGCGCCATCTCGGCCGCGTCACCGCTTCGGAAGCGGAGGCGTTCACGGCGCTCAACTCCGCGTTCGTCCAGGACGGCGCGCTGATCCAGGTCGCGCGCGGCGTGACCATCGAGAAGCCGGTCCACCTGGTGTTCCTCGCGAGCGGCGCGGCCGATCCCATCGTGAGCCATCCCCGCGTGCTGATCGTCGCCGACGAGGCGAGCGAGGTCACGGTGGTCGAGCGCTTCGCGACCCTCGCGGGCGGTGCCCATTTCACCAACGCGGTCACCGAGATCGTGCTCGGGCCGTCGGCGGTGATCGAGCACGTGAAGCTCGAGCACGAAAGCACGCGCGCCTACCACGTGGGCTCGCTGCACGTTCGGCAGGCGCGCGCGAGCCAGCTCGCATCGCGCTGGATCGCGCTCGGCGGCGGGCTGGTGCGAAACGAGATCCGCACGATCCTCGACGGCGAAGGTGCGTCCGCCACCCTCGACGGCCTCACCATCGCGGCGGGGAGCCAGCACGTCGACAGCCAGACCTCGATCGAGCACGCGCAACCGCAATGCGAGAGCCGCCAGCTCTACAAGTCCGTGCTCGACGGCGCGGCGCGTAGCGTCTTCAACGGCCGCGTGTTGGTCGCACCCCACGCGCAGAAGACCAGCGCCCAGCAAGTGAACCGCAATTTGCTCATCTCGAAGGATGCACGCGCCGACACCAAACCCCAGCTCGAGATCTACGCCGACGACGTGAAGTGCTCGCATGGCGCGACCATCGGCAAGCTCGATCAAGCGGCGATCTTCTACCTGCGCTCGCGCGGTTTGGGTGAGATGGAAGCGCGCGCGGTTCTCACCCAGGCCTTCGCCGGCGAGGTGGTGTCGCGCATGCGCACCGAGGCGGTGCGCAACGAGCTCGAGCGCTGGCTCGGCGCGTGGTCGCCCGTGCCGAATCCGGAGAACGCATGATCCCGTCGGCCACACCGATCGAGACCTCGACGTCGCCACGCGAGCATGGCGCGCGCATGCAGCCACCTCGCACCAGCTTCGACGTGGAGCGGGTACGGCGCGACTTCCCCATCCTGTCGCGGAGCGTGCGCGGTAAGCCGCTCGTGTACCTCGACAACGCCGCCACTTCGCAGAAGCCGCAGGTGGTGATCGACGCCATCACGCGCTACTACACCGAGGAGAACGCCAACATCCACCGCGGCGTCCACCTCCTGAGCGAGAAGGCCACCGCCGCCTACGAAGGCGCCCGCGAGAAGTTGCGGCGCTGGATCAACGCCGGCTCCACGCGCGAGACGATCTTCGTCCGCGGCACCACGGAGGCGATCAACCTGGTCGCGTGGTCGTTCGGCTCGCGTTTCGTCGGTGCCGGCGACGAGATCATCGTGAGCGGCCTCGAGCACCACTCGAACATCGTGCCGTGGCAGATGCTGTGCGAGCGCAGCGGCGCGCGGCTTCGCGTAATCCCCATCGACGACGCAGGCGAGCTACGTCTCGAGGAGTACGAGAAGCTCCTGAATCCGCGCGTGAAGTTGGTGGCGGTGAACCACGTTTCCAATGCGCTCGGCACCATCAATCCCGTAGCCGAGATCGTGCGGCTCGCGCACCACGCGGGGGCCAAGGTGCTGGTGGACGGTGCGCAGGCGGCGCCGCACCTGCGCGTCGACGTGAAAGCACTCGATTGCGATTTCTACGCGCTCTCGGGCCACAAGCTCTTCGGGCCCACCGGCTCCGGCATCCTCTACGGCAGAGCCGAGCTGCTCGACGCCATGCCGCCCTACCAGGGCGGAGGCGACATGATCCGCTCGGTGACCTTCGAGAAGTCCACCTATGCAGATCTACCCGCCAAGTTCGAAGCGGGTACGCCCGACATCGGCTGCGGCATCGGGCTCGGTGCCGCGATCGACTACCTCGAATCCATCGATTTCGACGCGGCAGCAGCGTGGGAAGCGGATCTGCTCACCTACGCCACCGAGCGAATCGGCGCAGTTCCCGGTGTGAAGCTGATCGGCACCGCCGCGCACAAGGCGAGTGTGGTGTCGTTCCTGCTCGAGAACATCCATCCCCACGACATCGGCACCATCCTCGACAGCGAGGGAATCGCGATACGCACCGGTCACCACTGCGCGCAACCGGTCATGGAGCGCTTCGGCATCCCCGCCACCGCCCGCGCCTCGCTCGCCTTTTACAACACGCCCGCCGAGGTCGACACGCTGATCCGTGGCCTCGCCAAAGTACGGGAGCTCTTCGGCTGATGTCCGAGCTACGCGACCTCTATCAGGAAGTCATTCTCGACCACGGCCGGCGGCCGCGGAACTTCACGGTGCTGGCCACGGCCAACCGCAAGGCCGACGGCTACAACCCACTGTGCGGCGACCGCTTCACGGTCTTCCTCGAGGTCGAGAATGGCGTCGTGAAGAGCGCCAGCTTCCAGGGCGCCGGGTGCGCCATCTCCACCGCTTCCGCGTCGCTCATGACCGAGGCCGTGAAAGGCCGGACCGAGGCCGAAGCCGAAGCGCTCTTCCACACGTTCCACGAGATGGTGGCGCCATCCGCCGCCGTCCCGGTCGATCAACCCAAGGCCGAGCTGGGCAAGCTCGCGGTGTTCGCCGGCGTGACCGAGTACCCCACAAGGGTCAAGTGCGCGACCCTCGCGTGGCACACGCTCCACTCGGCGATCGCGAACACCGGCGAGCCCGTCTCGACCGAATGACGCTCACCTAGCAGCGCGGACACGAGGACTTCGATGGTAGGCCCGATCGTCGACACCTTGAAGGACCTGGCAGGTCGCTGGCTGATGCGGTCGGCTCGAACGGCGAAGGATCACCCCTTCGACGCTCCGAAGCACTACGCGCATCACGACGACCCGCACGCAACCGCCCGCCCCACGAGCGCGCCGCAGCCCGCACCCGAACCCGGCCAGTCCAAGCCCGTGAACGGTGACGCGTCGGCTCCGGTGCCGACGCCCACTCCGCCTGCGCCGCCGGCCGCGGAAGCCGCGCCGGCAACCGCCACGGATACGGCAGCGACGGCGAGCGACGCAGCGGCGGCGCACAAGTGGTCCGCAGAGATGCGCCAGGCGTTGCCTGCGCCCGAGGGAGCCATCGGCGAGGCGATCGTCAACGTGCTCCGCACTTGTTACGACCCCGAGATCCCGGTGAACATCTACGAGCTCGGCCTCATCTACTCGATCGAGGTCGACTCCGAGCAAAACGCGTGGGTCGTGATGACCCTCACGTCGCCGATGTGTCCCGTCGCGGGCTCGCTGCCGCCCGAAGTCGAGGGCAAGGTGGCGACCGTCGAAGGCGTGAAGTCCGCCAAAGTCGACGTGGTGTGGGAGCCACCCTGGGCGCCGGACATGATGACCGAGGCCGCGAAGCTCGAGCTCGGGATGCTTTGACGATCGAGCCTGCGGCTCGATCGTCAAAGCGGATGTTTTTTTTTGCGGGGGGCTGTTCCAGCCCCCCCGCCCATCGCAGCAAAGCCGCGATGGGACCCACCCCCGAGGCGCTTCGGCTAACGCTCGCGGCTCGCCTACCGGCTCGCGGAGAGAGGGGGCGGCGACCTCAGCCGCGCACGAGAGCGTGCAGGATCAGCGCGGCGAACGCGACGACCACCACCAGCGGGCTCGCGGCGGCCAGCACCACGGAGACCTTGCGTGCCAGCGCCGTCGACGGCGGACGATCGGCGAGCAGCATCCCGAGCACGAAGCCCGAGGCCAGTCCGCCCACGTGTGCCGCGTTGTCCACATTCACGACCGCGCCCAGCAGAAACGTGTAGCCGATCGAGCGCAGCAGCTGAGCGCGCACCATCTGCATGTAGGCGCCGCCGCGCTTGACCGTGATCGCGAGCAGCACTCCCACGATCCCGAGCACGGCGCCCGAGGCACCCACCGAGAGATGCGGCGTGCCGGAAAGCACGCTCCAGGCCACCGTGGCGCAAAAGCCGAGAATGCCCGTGGTCACGTAGAGAAAGACATACCGTGCCGATCCGTAGGTGTGCTCCACCGCCGGGCCCAGGTCGGCCAGCGCCATCGAGTTGAACGCGATGTGCACGATCCCCCCGTGCACGAACATCGGCACCACCAAGCGCCACCACTCACCGCGTAGCACCGCAGGCGCGAATGCACCGGTGGCGACCCACACGTCGCGGGTGCCCGCCATGATGGCGGAGCCGATGCCCTCTGCGCTGGCGCCGGCGAGGACGATCGACAGCGCGAACACCGCGACGTTCACACCCAGGATCACGGCCGTTGCCGGGTAGTCGCTGGGCAGGCGGCGACGTATCGATTCCGCCGCGGCCACCGGCGAGAACTGCAAGCTCGTGCCGCAATGATGGCAATGCGTCGCGCCCACGCCGACGAGCTGGCGACAAGCGGGACAGAGGCTGGGACGCGTGGTGCCGGCCATGGGACGAAGACTCGCGGCGCTCGCGACGATGTGGTCTCCGGCGCAGCCGAACGAACCTACTTTCGCTGCCGGATCCGCGCAACCGGCCTCGCCTCGAGCGCGTGCGGGTTGCGCCCTCTGTAAGCCGCTTGATTCGTTGCAGCCGTGCGGCTACCCCCTGAGGTCTCGCCCCACCACGCGCTGCCGATGCTCGATATTCTCCACGACCTCCGCCACCTCTACGGTCAGGCGTTCCGCGACACCGGGCGTTCCCTGAAACGCGGCTGGGTTGGTTTCGTGGCGGTGCCGGCCTACGGAATCCTGCTGGTGTTGATGGCACCGCTGGTGGCGCCGCTCGGAATGATCGGCGGCTTCATTCTCGGCTTCGCCAACGCGGCAGCCGCGGGTGCGCTGCTCGCGTTGGTCGAGCAGTGCGTCTTCCAGCGGCGGCTGGCCATCGGAGATGTCCGCGACGCCCTCGGCCACTACCTCTGGGAAGTGATGGGCGTCGGCTTCGTGCTGTGGCTCCCGAGTCTCGTGCTGCAGCAGCTCGGCGCCGCCACGCCGATGGGCCCATTCATGCTCGTCACCTTCTACGTGCTGGCCGCTGTGTTGCTGAATCCGCTGCCCGAGATCGTGTATCAGGTGAAGGGTGCGAACCCGGTCGAGCACTTGGCCGAGTCGGTGCGCTTCGTGCACCAGAATTGGATCGAATGGTTCCTGCCGGTGGCCGTGATCGTCGCACCGATCCTCGCGGCGTTCGGCAAGGCTGTCGGCGCGGGCGCCGCCGGCGTTGGCATCGGATTCTCGAGCCTGCTCGCGCTTCCAATGCTCATCTCGACGGCTCTCACCCAAGCCGCGGGCCTCGACGATCCACGCCTCGAATTGATGCTGGCGATCGTCATCACGTCGGTGACCACCTTCGCGATGCTGGTCTTTCGCGGCCACCTGTTCGCCGCGCTGCGCGGCTCGACTCGTCGCGCGCGTGCGTTCCGACGCCGCATGAGCGGCTGACGGCATCGCCCTCGCCACGCCATTTCCGGTTGAATCGTGACGACTCGGCCGGTCCTCGTCACGGGAGCGTCTGGATTCGCCGGCTGGCACCTCGCGCGTGCGCTTTCACGTCAGCACATCGTGGTCGGCACGTTTCACACGCGACCGATCGAGATCGCCGGTGTTCACACCGTGGGCATCGACCTCGCCGACGCGCGCCGCGTTTCCGTGCTCCTCGACGAGCTCGATCCGCGCCTGGTGATCCACGCCGCAGCGCTCACCGACGCCAACGCGTGCGAGCGCGATCCCGATGCCGCGACTCGGGCCAACGAGACCGCCACCCGCGTGCTCGTCGACGGCGTCGACACGCGTGTGCCCGACGCGCCCTTCGTCTACTTCTCGACCGACCTCGTCTATCCGGGAGATCGCGCATTCTCGCGCGAGACCGACCCCACCGGCCCCGTGATGCACTACGGCCGCACCAAGCTCGCCGGCGAGCGCGTCGCCGCAGCACGCCGAGGTGCGGCGGCGATCCTGCGCTCGGCGCTGCTCTACGGGCCCCCGAGCCCGTTCAAGAGCGGCGTGACCGGCTGGATGCGCGAGCGCATCGACAGCGGCGAGCCGCTGGCGCTCTTCGTGGACGAGTACCGCACGCCGGTGCACATCGCGGACGTGATCGCCGTCGTCGAGGCGCTCATCGCACGCCCATGGGCGAGCGACGAGCGGTTGCTCCTCAATCTCGGCGGCAGCGAGCGGCTGAGCCGGTTCGCCATGGGCGAGATCCTCGCGCGAGCGCTGGGCCGCCCCACCGATGGCTTGCGCCCCAGCCGGCTCGCCGACTCGACGCTCGCGGCTCCGCGGCCCGCGGATGTCTCGATGGACACGACGCGCGCTGCTGCGCTCGCGGGCCGCCGCCTGTTATCGTTTCAGGATGGCGTGAAGCACCTCGATCCTGCCCCTTGAGCCGACGCGTCGTCACGCCGCAACGCGTCCTGGATTGCTCTCGATGACTGCTGCCACGAGCTCCACCGCATCCACCACTCCACTCACCGCGCCCCTGCCCCTCGGGCTGGAAACTGCCCGTGTGTGGGCGCTCCACCTGCTCTGCTTCGTGCTGCCGTTCACCTGCCTCGCCTTCACCCAGACCGCACCCCATCCATGGTGGGCGTCCATTCCGTGGTTCGGCGTGGTGGTGGGGTCGGTGATCGCCGACGTCCGCTCCAACAAGGAGCGACGCCAGCCAGCCGAGCTCATGCCCGACTGGCCCTTCACCGGCGTGCTCTTCGCCCTCACGGCGCTCCAGCTCGTGAACGTGGCGCTCTACGTACGCATGGTGGCGCTCCACGGCTTCTGGCGCATGGACACGCTGATCGGCCTGCTCCTGCAAGGCATCACCTCGGGCTACTCGGGCATCGTCGTCGCCCACGAGCTCATCCACCGCAAGGAAAAGCACCTGCAGACGATGGGGCGCGTGCTGCTCGGTGCCGTGCTCTACGAGCATTTCTTCACCGAGCACATCCGCGGCCACCACGTACGCGTGGGTACCGCCGCCGACCCCGCCACGGCGCGCTTCGGCGAGACGCGCGTCGAGCACCTGCGCCGGAACGTCCCCGAGCAATTCAAGAGCGCCTGGAAGCTCGAATGCGCGCGCCTCGGCGATGCAGAGACGCCGCTTCTCGATCGCCGTCAGCTCGGCAACCGCGTGCTCCACGGAGTCGTCGCCGAGTGGGCCGTTGCCGTGCTCGTCCTGACCCAGCTCGGATTCGGCGCCTTCATCGCCTACCTCGGCCAGGCCTGGATCGCGATCACACTGCTCGAATGCGTGAACTTCTTCGAGCACTGGGGCCTCACCCGCGACGGCCGCCGCGTCCAGCCCATGGACTCGTGGGACACCAGCTCGTGGTTCACCCTCTACACCCTCGTGGGACTCTCACGACACGCCGACCACCACGCGTACTCCACCCGTCCGTACCAGCAACTGCGCTACTTCAGCGAGAGCCCCAAGCTGCCATCCGGCTATTTCGGCATGGTGGTGCTCGCCGTGTTCCAGCCCAAGCAGTACCAGACGCTCATGACCGATCACTTGAAGCGCCGGAAGCTCGGCCCCTTCGCGGAAGCCGCAGCGGTGGAGGGTGTCCAGTCGGCGCCGACGATGTGATAGATAACCCGCCCGCACTCACCCGCACCTCGCCGGAGTGGCGGAATGGCAGACGCAGGGGACTCAAAATCCCCCGAGGCTTCGTCCTTGTGAGGGTTCGACTCCCTCCTCCGGCACCCCATAACTGGCTGAAATTTCTTGCGATTCGCCGTCGGCCTCGGTTCTGGGAGCAATCTGGGAGCAATCGAGCGAGTGATTCACCCTCGCCGCAACGCTCTGACACACGGCCTCCGGCAAGCGACGAATCCGCAGCTTGCTCACCTCGGCGCACAGCGTCGGCCAGAACGTCCGCAGGTAGTGCCGCTCCGCCGTCGAGCCCTTCCCGACGGTGTGCACCGCGCGATCGAGCACCTCAAGCCTTGCGCCGTCATCGACGCCGAGCGTCAAGAAGGTTGCGCGCGCGCAGTGCGGTGAGCGGCCGCGCTTTCCGTTGCCGACGAGCACGGGAAGCCCCAGCTTCGCGAGGTCCTCGTAGAACCGCTTCCGGAAATTCGAGTCGTGCCACATCGGCCGCTTCGATGGCGTGGCGTTCACGTCGAGCACGGGAGGCTCTGGGTTCGCTTGGGAGACCTGGGCAGCCGGCCCCGGCACGATCAGGTCGTCCGGCCCCGGCGTGCGCCCGTAGAGGCGCGGCCAGTGCGTCAGGCGCCATTCCGCGAGCATCGCGGCGAGCGTCGGATGCACCGGTGCATGGCGCGCCCGGTCCGTCTTCGACGGCCCGAGGTAGTTGTGCGAGAGCGTGAACCGCCCAAGCGGCTGCGCCGTCGGGTCGTAGTGCTTCCACTTGAGCCCGAAGCACTCGCCCACGCGCATGCCACTCAGGAAGATCAGCGCGTTCACCATCCGTCGGTCCGGCGGAATCTCCGGCGACGAGATCAGCAGCTCGACCTCCTCGGCGCGAAACCACGCCTCGTCACGCCACGCTGAGTCGGAGTCCACGATCTTGGGCAGGTGCTTCCTCGCCGCTGCCCACGGGTTCGAGGTCACCACCTTACGCTCGACCAGCTCATCCCAGAGGCAGCGCGCTGAGGTTGCGACGTTCCGAATGCTGCGGCTCGCCTTTTCCGACGCCTTCAACGCGTCGAGCACCTCGATCACGTGCCACGGTTCCACGTCGGCGACGGCCATCTCGCCGAGTGTCGGGAGGACGTGGTTCACCAGGTGCGCGTGCTCGTTCTTCGCGGTTCGCACGCCGCGTGTCTTACGGATCTTCATCCACGGGTCCACCAGCTCGCGGAGCTTCGCGCGCCCGTCGCGAGCGAGACCGGGTGTGGTGCCGGCCTTTTCCGCGCGAGCCTGGAGTGCGGCGCGAATCCGCTCGGCGTGCTCCGCGTCCCTCGCATCCACAAGCTGAATCGTGGCTCGCGTCCTTCCGGGCATCCGGACTCGGATCGCCCACTTTCCCCGATCTTCGCGCCAGTAGGCCATTCAGGAAGCCTCTCTCGTCAACCGAGCCCACGCGCGCTCGACCTCCGGTTCAACGGGTGACTCTACTCCAATCAGCTTGACCGGCTTGCCCTCGGACCGGCTTCCCACGAGCAGTGCCCGCACATCCTCCTCACGCACGAGCACGAGGTGACCGGGACGCTGTGTTGGAAGCTTGCCGTTGCGGCACCATCGCCGAATGGTAGGGTCGCTGATACGCAGCACTTCCCTTGCCTCCGCGAGCGTCATGAGCGCGGGCGACGCCGGTGGTTGCGCGGTCGGCCGAATCCGCTCAATGACACGCTCGGCCACGACATCAACGAGCAGGTTGAACACCTCGACGTCACGCTGCGGGCTCATACGTGCCCTCCGTCCTGCGCTGGAAGCCCGCGCACGCAACTTCACCTCCCAGGGAACTGTCCACAGAGTCCACGCTATCGACCACGTTGGCCGGTTTCGTGGATTTCGTGGACAGATTTCGGAACTCGTAGACGTCGGCTGGGGTACGCCCCAGAACCCCCTCGGTGCGGCCTGGTCGAGGAATGAACCGCGCGTAGCCATGCTCGACGAGCAGCTTGAGCGCCGGTTCCAGATCCTCGGGCGACTTCACACCGCCGCGCCTGCGGGTCGCTCGGTAGAGATCCGCGCGAGACACCATCGTCTCGCCCGTCCGCTCGACGTGCCGGACGATACGGAGTGCCAGGTCGCGCGCCGGGCTCGCGCCCATCTCGCCGAACGCGATCGTCGCGTGTCCAATCAAATACGGATCGGCGAGCCGGACGGCGCGCTCCACCGTGGCGGCCGGAATCACGGTGTCGATGAGATCCTGCCCGGGTGCGCTGTCGGCAACGTGCAACACCCCGGCGAGTCGCGCCACGGTCCCGGTCAACTTCCCCGCGCAGTCGTCAACCCAGGCCAAGTCTCCGGTCAGGGGATGGAGCCGGCGCTCGTGGGCGGCATCGAACTCGCACAACACGCCGAACGCCCCCGGCGAAAGGGTCAACCGCCCTGGCTCTCTCTTACTGCCGGGGCCGAATCGTTCCCACACTCCAAGCATCCGCCCGACGTATCGCCGCTGCGTGGCCTCATCGAGTGCGACACGCTGCCCGAGAGGCTTGCGGTTTCCTTGGTTGACGTTGGGGATCGCGTACAGGAATCGTGCCGGTAACCCGCGCTCGCGCACGCCATCTTGGCTCGCCAGCTTGCGGATCACGCTCGGCTGTACGGCGATGGCGATGGTGAGCGCGGGGTGCGGGATGTCTTCCTCGGGGCGGTTCTTCCGCGCCACGCGAATCAAGTCGCCACACCAGGCTTTGAGCAGCGCCTCCAGGTTGGGGCCGCTGTCGCCGTACCGCAGTCCGGCGGCCACCTCTAGGAAATCACCGCCCTCCGCGCTCATTGCGACCAGGCGCCCATCCTGGGCGAACAGGGCCGAGATCAGCGCCTCCGGCGTGACGTTCGATTCGTAGAGCCGCGGGCGCGCCGGAACTACCACCGCGTCGGCTTCCCGCTGAAGGTCGAGGACTCGCGCGTCGAGTTGGGCCGCCTCCTCCGGGTTCCCGGCCTTCGCCGCGTCCTTTTCGGCCTTCGCGAGCCGCGCGAGCTTCAACCGCTTGTCGACGGTGGCCTCGCGAATCGCAGGCGCTCGCATCTCCTGGACCTGGTTCTCGCGCGCGATGAGCGGCTGCATCGCGTAGCTGAAGGTCGGGCTCTTCTTCGCGCTCGGCGGCCCGACGATCACGACATAGAGATTGAGCGGCTCAGCCCAAGTCTCCAGCACCTGAACGCGCAGGCAGCCGCCCGCGGCACCGGCGACGAGCGCGAGCCCGAGCATCGCCGGGAAGTCCACTGGGACCTGAAGCGCCTCGGCCACCGCCTCGGCCCAGCCGCGAAGCCACGGCGGAAGCACGTCGGCTGGAAACGGAACCGGGTCGGGATCGTCGAGCGAAACCAGAGGGAGCCACTCGCCGGGCGATTGCTTGGCGAGCGCGCCGGCAATCATGCGGTCAACCTCGTCCGCACCCAACCGTCGCGCACCGTGGTCAGCTACGTCGCGTTCGTTGGCAGCCGTGATCGCTGCTCGGAGCGGCACGGCGTCACGCACGCCGCCCTGGACGAGTCGCCACGATAGATCTCGCACGGCCGTGTGCTGAGACTTCTGGTGCCCTTCGCTGGCATGCGTCGAGCGATCGGGCTGAGATCGCGCGCGGCGAAGCTCAGATCGCCCCGCAATCACTGGCAGGAGGTACGAGGGAAGTTCAGCGGGTGGAACGTCGTTCGGTGTCAGCCACTCGTAGACACCAGCTTCGTTTCTGCTCGGCGGGGCGATGATGTATCCGCCATCCCCGCGCGCATCGAGCCCGCCCACCGCCCCCGATGCCTTCTCACCCAGCAGGTCCTGGCCGTTCGGAACGGCGCCACCCGGATGCGCGAAGTAGTAATGCCGTCCACTTTTTCCACTTTTGGCCGTGAGTGTCGCTGGAATTGGGCCGTGGTGCGCCACGACTCGCGCCAGTTGCGCATCACCCTCGGGCGGGTCCACGTCAAGCACCACGAGCCCGGATTGCGCGCCAGTCACAATGCCGATGTTCGCGATCGGACTCGCTCGCCACCAGCGCTCCACCTGCTGCCGATCGCTGCTTGCGTCCTTTAGACCATGCTCGGTTCGCGGATGCTTTCCCGGGCTCTTGCAGGTCGGTTGCCTACAACTACATCCGGCGTCGACTTCTATCCAGTGACATGGGAAGACAGGCCAACCGCGCTCCGCGTACGCAAGCGCGGCGGTTAGCATGCTCTGAGCGCCGCTCACGATCGCCCCCTCGTCGCCGCCGCGCGTTCAAGTTCCACAGCGAGAGCGCGGGGGTCGCGCGTAAGTTCTGCCAGCGTGGCAAGCCCGAGCCGCAGGATATGTATCTCCATTTCACGGCGCGTGAGCCGGTGAAACGCAGCCAGACTTCCAATCGCTACGATCTCTTGCCGAGATTGTGACACCCGCGATCTGCGCCTGTCGGATTTCGGGTGGCCTTGCGCGTTGTACTTCATCTTTCAGCTTCCTTTCGCGCAGATGTGGCGGCTCTGCAAGCGCGGCCCCGTGCTATTCTAGGGGTACCTTTTCCGCTGCTTGCACGGGCCGTCACGGTCCGCACAACTACGCCTCGGCGCAGGTACGGCCGGGGCGTTCGTGTCTCCATTGACACGAACGCCACGGGCCGTGTCGCCAGGGCAATTCTGTGGTTACGTTTTGAATCGCCGCGAGAGAGAAGCGCCAGCGAGAGGTCGCGCCTCGGGGTGGACTGCGCCGAGGCTGCCGCGGCGACGCAGTTCGACCGTCCTCGGGCCGGCGTGCTCATGACGATTCCCCGTCGTCGCTTCTCGGCGGCGCCTGGGAACGCTGGCGCAAATCGTGGGCGTCCTTGGCAAGGAGCGCGTACAGCCACAGGTCGAGTAGCACAAGCGGCGGCTTGTGGTCGCGACACAGGAACAGGAGCGGGGCGCTGCCCTTCGAGCGCTCAAGACTCTGTGCGCGCGCCCGTCGCACCACGCCGAGGCGCGCCCGATGACGACCAAGGACTAGCAGTTCACGGGAGGATGAAAGCTGCTCACACGGGACGCCAAAGGCGTGATGCAGGTCAGCGATTCCATCGCTATAGCCCGCGGCGCGTTGGGCGCAGGACGGGATCGCACGAGCGCTGTGTCCGGTGACCTTAAGCCTGGGGTTCCGATGGACCATTTCCCTGCTCCTCTCATAGAGAAGAGCGGGAAATTGGCCTTCCCAACCCGGGAAGTTTGCCTTCCCAAAGTTCCCAAATTACGAAATCGACAGTGCTAGACGTCCCAGCGGATCGGCGGTTGCCCCTGGCCTGGCTCGTACACCGGATTGGCACCCGGAGAGATGGCTTTCGCGAGGTGCCGGCCGAGGGCCGGGTGAACTTGGTGGATTGCTTCTATAGCAGTCCTGAGCGCCTTCCCAACCGAGTCACGGGCTCGCTCGGCCTCGTCTCTGAGGGGTCGGATCTTCCCATCGCGTCGGGTTGACTTGCCGACCGTGCGTGCAAGCTCCTCCCGTTCGTCTGTCAGGCGCGCCGCTTGCTCCATATCGCCGTCCCGTTCAGCCTTGGCGATCTCGCCGCCAAGCTCATTCAGTCGAGCCTTGAGTTCCACTGCACCCTTCTTATCGAACACCTCACCAAGCGAGCCCAACACCGTTGGCGTCCCGGTGCCGCGGCCCGCGCGCAACTCAAGGGCCGATACCTTTTGACCAGGCGCCGCAAGCAGCGCGGCAATGTAGGTCATTCCAAGTGAGTGTCGTACGGTCACGCTCTTCCCTTCAAAGCGCACGAGCCAGGTAGCCCCCTCGCGACGACAAACGTTGGGCGAATCGCCAGCCGCCGCGATCTCCGCCGCTTCCGGCGTCGCAACCACCGCCTCCGATGCTAGCGGTTCGAATCGCGTCGCAAGCTGGAGACAAAGCGTCGCCGAGAGGGCCGCGGGACGAGTGATCGACCCGCTCCAGCTCCTGTGTGTCACGTCGCCGTTGGCGTTGATATCCTTGGCTAGCTCGCCGGCGAACGGCTGGCTCGACATGCCGCCCGCGCGGTAAAGCGCGGCGTACCAACGCTCCGCGGCGCTGCGCCAGGGAAGATTCTCCACCCCAACCCACAAGCGCTGCTCCACGCGTTCCTGCATCAGCACTTGTGCGGCCTCGGGCAGAAGAGCTTCGACTCTGACTCGGTCGCCCCCCGCCGCGATCAGCTCCGCGCCACGGCGGGCCACGTCATCGCGGACGCCGATCGTCAAAGCGCTGCGCTCTGCGTCGCTCAGGCTGAGCGCTTCTTCGATGAGCTTGCGTCCTGCGACGTCGGCGAGCGCTTTGAAGCGCCGCTGCGCCTCGTCTGCCCAGACGCCAGCGAGCCTCCAGTAGCCAACACCGCGCCCGCCGGCAACAGGAAGAACGACATTCACATCGAGCACGGCATGGGGTGATCCATCGAGATCACGAAAATGCTGCTCAAGCTCCTTCCACGAGTACACGGTGACCCTCCCTTGACTGTCCTCTCGCACCCCTGGTTTGCATGAGATCGTCTGCCCGGCCGCAACCGTCGCAATCGCTCAGAGCAGTTGCAAAAATTTGGCAATCTCTGCGCGTCCCCGGATTGAGTAGCAGACACCCACCCCTCTCAATATTCTGGAACTTTGAGCGTGAATCTCAGCTCCTTCGATCCGCCGCGTCCAGTGCGGTACGTATCGCCCGCTCTGCGAAGGCGCTTAGCTCTTGGTCTGTCGTTGCACAGTGGATCTTGAGCCGGCGCAACGTCGTTGGGTCGTCGAAGTAGATCGTTGCCCGCGGCCGGCGCTCCGGGGCGGCCTTGGGCGGCGTCGCCGCGCCGGGTCGTGTCGTCTTCGTCCTGGGTGCCATTCGCTCCTCCTGTCCAGTGAGTCGTTTCGTACAGACGTTCGGCAGTCTAGCAGGCTTGACGTCCAGCCGCTTCATGGCTAGATTGTGTCCGCTAAGGGAATGTTGACGGACACAAGGCACGGAGGCGCCGATGGACACCGCGACCACCAACGCACTGACTACCACCAGCCCGAACGCAAGTCTGGCGACGGTCGACCTCGTGCGAGCGGCTCACGATTTCGCGGCGGGCGCCAAGTCGCCTCGGACCCGCGACGCATACCGGAAGGCGTGGGCGGGGTTCGTGACGTGGTGCGACATCGCGGGGCGCCAGAGCCTCCCAGCAAGCGCCGAGACGGTTGCCCTCTACCTGACCGCGCGCGCCACCGAGGGACGCAAGGTGGCAACCCTGGAGCAGTCCCTGGCCGCGATCTCTGAGGCGCACCGCTTGGCGGGCTACGAGTCGCCGCGTCGCTCGGCGCAGGTCCGTGAGGTGTTGAAGGGGATTCGTCGCGCGGTCGGCGTGGCACCCGCGCAGAAGGCGCCCGTCCTAGTCAGCGAGCTTCGCGCGATGGTCGCCGCGCTACCGGAGAGTCCGGTCGGAGTCCGCGACCGTGCGCTCCTGCTCGTTGGCTTCGCGGGAGCGTTCCGCCGCAGCGAGGTCACGGCACTCGAAGTCGCCGACGTCGCGTTCACTGCCGACGGCCTTGAGATCCACCTCCGCCGATCCAAGACGGACCAGGAAGGCGCGGGGCGGAAGGTCGGGCTCCCGTACGGGTCCACCGCCGAGGCGTGCCCCGTGCGCGCGCTCCGCTCGTGGCTCGACTTGCGCGGCGACGGGCCGGGTCCGGTGTTCCAGAACTTCGACCGAGTCGGCAAGGGCGTCGGGCTCACCGGCCGTTCCGTCGCGCGAATCGTCCAACGGGCGGCGAAGGCGGCCGGGATCGAGAAACCCGAGCGGTTCGCGGGCCACTCGCTCCGCGCCGGTCTCGCGACCGCGGCAGCGAAGGCCGGTAAGTCCGAGCGGTCGATTATGAAGCAGACCGGGCACCGCTCCGAGCGAATGGTGCGGCGCTATATCCGAGACGCATCGCTATTCAGCGACAACGCGGCGGCGGGGTTGTTGTAAGCCGCTAGGACGCGCCGCCGCCCGTGCCAGCATCCCAACCGCAAGCTGTTCGCAGAGCGCCAATCCTCTCGTTGAGGCCGGCGACATTGTACGTGATTGATTGCACGTCGCCGGGCTGGTCGACTCTGACAGTTACTGTCTTGTGTTGAAGCAATCGCTCAAGGAATGCCTTTGTATGAGCGATGTCGATCGGCTCGACCCACGGCTTTGTCTTCCCTCCGCGCCAATCCTCGCGAATGCTGGGCTGGTCATCGAACGCCAGCTCAACTTTGACCTGTGACCGTTTCGCTGGCGGGTCGACAAAACCGACGTGTACTTGAATTATCTTGTCCACGCAGGTAATAAATAGCCCTCCACGCACGGCACCATAAATAGGAACCACTTCGATATCTGGAGAACGACGATCAATAAATACCTGGTCCCCGAGCTTTACATCGGCTAACTCTGGCCCGCTGTAAGACCAACTCACAGAAATGTCGCGAGGGTCTGCATAGTCTGGGAGCTGCATCGGCGCTTCTGGTACAGCCCATATGCGAACCCCGACGACTTCTTTTGTTGAAGGTTTGTAGTCGCACCAATATGTCTGCGGCTGCCATGCGCCGTATTCATTCTGAAACTGAACCGCGTCACCATAAAGGCGCATCACGTGCCGAAACTCGTTGCCCCAGGCGTAGTGCTTCGCGAATGGACGCGCAGTCCCGTCTACCCAGCGTGCCTGAAATTTTGCGCGCCCCTCGATTGCCAGCTTGCACTTCGATACCCCATAGATTTCTACGTTTTCCTGCTTGAATACGCATACCACGTCGTCGCGACAGTCCCGCGACGGCGTCACAGGAGTCGGCGACGGAGCGGCAGCCGAAGGCGCAGCGTTTCCTTCCGATGAGATTGTGGCAGCCGCGAAATGCCGCAATGCGCGAGCCTGGTCAGCGTGTTCTCGTCGCTCTGAGATCTTGTATAGAGCGATTCCAAGCACCGCGGCTGCTGCGACAGCGACGAAAATCACTTCACTGATGGTCCAGGGCTTTCGCCCGGTGCGAACGCCAGACTCTTTGGTTTGCTCCGCTGGCGTCTTTCCGGCCGGTGCAATCCATTCCCCAGGACTCTCCTCCCCCTCGATGCGGTCGCCCGACGAAGCGTCCGCCCCGGCCTGGATCCATTCCCCTGGACGTTTCTCCCACTGGATGCGAGATCCCGACGAAAGGTCCGCTCCGGATTCGGGGACAGGTTCTGCCCGAGTCGGCGTCAGCACAGGCGCGGCTACGGTGCTCGGCTGCGCTTTCACCCACTCGCCGCAGTGCCGACACTTGACCGCCCGCGGATCAATCTCGCCGAAGCAGAATGGGCAGCTTGTCCCTTCTGTCACGGATCAACCCACTTTCCACCCTTGAAGCGCTTCCAGCATTCCCCTAGGTTCAGGGATTTTAGCGTCGGGCAATCCATAATCTTCATGGACCCCATCGCGTCATTCATGATCACAATGGAATACTCCCGACCGTTCTTACACGCGACGTCCCAAATCGCATCACCAGAGCTAACTGAATCCTGATAGAACGTCCGCGTTACGACATCGCAACTCTCGCCACTTGATTGGAAAGCTCGCTGGAATAGGTCTCGGCGCGCGGCCTCCGTGAGCTTCAGCAGGCGGTTGTGAGCCTCGTTCGCCCTGGCGATCGCACACACACCAATCGTCAAGTTGAGCACTACCAGCACCGAAACAGTCCGTGGCATCCCAGCCTCTCCTGACCGTGGTTGCACCCGTTCTTCGTGACTCCAGCATGTGCGTATTGTCGGGGTCAAGGGCTACCCTGTTCTGCGATAGCAAGCTGCGGCGACCGCTCCATCTTCCGTGCGTCGGTGGATTGCGGACAGGCGCGGCGCTGCGCTCCGCCGGCAACCTTCACGGTTGGAGTCTTCGGTGTGCCTGTCAGTGCTCACTCGCCACTGTGTCGATCACGTTTCGCGGATCGATCGCGTCCTTCTTCACGAACCGAACCTCGATCACCCCGTCGAACCGCTTACCGTCGTCGTCGCGCGGGAGCCCGTAGCCACGGTTCAGCAGCTCCTTGATCGCAGCAACACGCGCGGATTCGCTCTTGGCCTTCGTGGCGAGGCGTACCAGCTCCACCACCATCGCCGGAGCCTGTGCCTGGCAGAGTGCACGCAGCTCTTCGGCGATTCGCGGGCGGCCACCCGGGTTGCCCGACGTCCCCGGCTGAAACGGCCGACCCGTTGGCGTCCGACGTTGGACGCTCGCCCCTGTTTCCCCGCTGCTCTCAGGC
>CAYUSL010000077.1:0-17981 GCA_964447125.1 uncultured bacterium
GCTTCGATCGCTGGAAGGACACGCCCAACACCCGCGTGCTGCTCACCGTCGATCGTCCCGACAAGACCTGGCGCTACCACGTGGGCGTCCCGCTCGATCTCTTCGACGAGATCGAGCTCGATCCGCCGCGCACCGCGGTGCTCATGTGCGGGCCCGAGATCATGATGCGGCTCGCGATCCAGAAGCTGCGTACCGCTGGCGTCGATCCGGCTGCGATCTACCTCTCGCTCGAGCGCAACATGCGCTGCGGCCTCGGGCATTGCGGCCATTGCCAGATCGGTTCGCTCTTCGTGTGTCGCGACGGGCCGATCGTCCCGTACCCCGCGGTTCGGCGCTGGTTCGGCGCGGAGGGCTTCTAGTGAGCGGCGGCGAAGTGCGCCCGCGCGTGGGTGTCTTCAAGCTGGCGTCGTGCGACGGCTGCCAGGTGGCGTTCCTGAACCTGGAGGAGCGGCTGGTCGAGCTGGCGAGCCAGGTCGAGATCGCTCACTTCCTGGAGGCCTCGAGCCGCGTGCTCGAGGGACCGTACGACGTGAGCTTCGTCGAGGGCAGCATCACCACGGCCACCGACGTCGAACGCATCCTGGGCATCCGCCGTGCCTCGCGCATGCTCGTCACCATCGGTGCCTGCGCCACGGCCGGCGGCATCCAGGCGCTTCGCAACTGGTCGGACGTGGAAGCGTGGAAGCGGCTCGTTTACCCCCGCCCGGAGTGGATTCAGGCGCTCTCGACCTCCACGCCCATCGCCGAGCACGTCAAGGTCGACTTCGAGATCTCGGGATGCCCAATCGACGTCGGCGAGCTGGCGACGGTGCTCGGCCAGGTGCTGCGGGGCGCGCGCCCGCATCTGCCTAGCCACGACGTTTGTCTCGACTGCAAGCGGCTCGGCCGCACCTGTGTGGTGGTGACCCGTGCGCTGCCGTGCCTGGGGCCGGTCACCCGCACCGGTTGCGGCGCCCTGTGCCCGTCGATGGGCCGCGATTGCTTCGGCTGCTTCGGCCCCAGCGAGGGCGCCGAGCCGCGCACGCTGGCGCGACGCTACGTGGAGCTGGGAATTCCGCCGGACACCGTGGCCCGTCAGTTCCGCGGCATCACCGGTGCTCTGCGTCCGTTCCGCGAGGTGGCCGATGGCCTCGCGTGAGCGGCGCACGATTCGCGTCGAGCATCTCGCTCGTGTGGAGGGCGAGGGAGCGCTCCACCTGACGGTCGAGGGCGGCGTGGTGCGCGAGGTGCGGCTCACGATCCACGAGCCGCCGCGGTTCTTCGAGGGGCTGCTGCGGGGGCGCAGTCATCGTGAAGTAGCGGACATCGTGGCGCGGATCTGCGGCATCTGCCCGGTCGCCTACCAGATGAGCGCGCTCCACGCCATCGAATCGATCCTCGGCATCCAGATCTCACGCGAGGTGCGCGAGCTTCGCAGGCTCTTCTACTGCGGCGAGTGGCTCGAGAGCCACGCGCTGCACGTGGCGTTTCTCGCCGCACCGGATGCCCTCGGTTACGCGAGCGTGGTCGAGATGGCGGCCGACCATCCCGCGGACGTGCGGCGGGCGCTCGAGCTGCGCCGCCTCGGCAACCGCATCCTGGAGGTGCTGGGTGGGCGGGCGATCCATCCGGTATCGGCGTGTCCGGGAGGATTCACGCGCGTGCCGAGCCGAAGCGAGCTGGCGGTGCTCGAGCCGGAGCTGGAGCGGGCCCGCGAGCGCGCGCTCGAGCTGCTCACTTGGGCGGCGCGCTTCGAGCTCAGGCCGCGGCCACTCGACGACGTCGAGCTGGTCTCGCTCCGGCATCCCCACGAGTACCCGCTCAACGAAGGGCGGATCGTGTCCTCGGCGGGTCTCGACGTCGCGATCGCCGATTGGGAGCGCACCTTCGAGGAGGTGCAGGTCGAGCACTCCACGGCGCTCCACGCTCGAATCCGCGACCGCGGTTCGTACCTGGTCGGGCCGATCGCGCGGGTGAGCCTCAACTTCGAGAAGCTGGGCGAGACGGCGCTGAGCGCCGCCCGCGCCATCGGTTTCACGGTGCCGTGCGTCGATCCCGCGCAGGGTGCGATCGCCCGCAGCCTCGAGGTGCTCTTCGCCGTGGAAGAGGCGCTCCGGATCGTGACCGCCTATCGGCCGCCGGAGGTTCCATTCGTGGCAGCCGAGCCGCGCGCTGGCGTGGGCTACGGCGCCACCGAGGCGCCGCGCGGAACGCTCTTTCATCGCTTCGAGCTGGACGAGCGTGGGCACGTGACGAGTGCTCGCATCGTGCCGCCCACTTCGCAGAACCAGGCGACGATCGAAAGCGACCTGCGCGATCTCGCTCCCGAGCTGCTGACGCTCTCGCACGAGGACGCCACCCACGCGTGCGAGGTGGCGATTCGAAACTACGATCCCTGCATCTCCTGCGCGACTCACTTCTTGTCGCTCACGATCGAGGACCGAGGCGGCGAACGAGCGCCAGAGCGCACGACGGAGCCTGCGCGCAGCTCGGTGGCGGCCGCTGAAAGCGGCGCGTTGTCCGCGGCCGCGCGGCCGCGGGTCGTGTGCGTGGGCACGCCGCGGGGCGCCGACCGCCTCGGGCTCGCCGTGGCCGAGCGGTTGCGTGCGCGAGCCGTCGGCGCCGGCGTCGCAGCCGGGGGCGAGCACGCACCCCCGGCGGTACCGGTCGTCGAAGTGATCGCCACCGATCAGCCCGTGCAGACGCTGGCCGAGTGGGTGGGCGGTGACGATGTGCTGATCCTCGTCGACGCAGTGCTGGGCGGCGAACGCGGAGCATTGGTCGAGCTGCCACTTTCGGCATTGCTGGAGCGCGGCGCCGCGTGCGGCGTCGCGTCGTCGCACGGGTTCGGGCTCGGCGACGCCGCGGCGCTCGCACGTGCGCTCGGGCACTTCCCGCAGCGCGGCCGCTTCGTGGGCGTGGCGATCGGTGACACGGACCACGCGATGGAGGCGAGCGACGCCGAGATCGAACGCTGGTGCGACGCCGCGGTCGCGGCGATCGATTCGGTCTGCAGGGCTTCTTGAGCGGGCGAGGACGAATGATGCCGAACGTGCCTCTCCCACCTGCTTTGAAGCGCGCGCGAGCCCGCGGATCCGTCGAACCTCCCTCGGTCCCGGTCGTGCTGCGTACGCGGCGCCGAATCGAGCTCGATGGCCTCGTTCAGGGTGTCGGATTCCGCGCCTTCGTGTACCGCCTCGCCGTGGCGCACGGGCTCACCGGATTCGTGCGTCATCGCGGCTCCGCGACCGAGATCCAAATCCAGGGACCGGTGGAGAGTGCCGAGCGCTTCGCCGCGGCGCTCGCCGCTAGCGCACCGCCTGGCGCGCGTGTCGATGCCGTGCGATCCACCATTCGACCGCCGGGTCTCGAGCGCGAGTTTCGGATCGCGGAAAGTGCACTCGGTGACCGCGTCCGCGAGCTGCCGAGCGATCGGCCCATCTGCGCCGCTTGCACGCGCGAGATCCTCGATTCCCACGATCGCCGCCATCGCTACCCGTTCACGCATTGCGCGCGCTGCGGCCCGCGGGCGTCGATCCTCGTCGACCTGCCCTTCGATCGGTGCCGCACCACGATGGATCGTTACGAGCCGTGTGCGCGCTGCCGTGCCGAGAGCGCCGATCCCGCGAACCGCCGTTTCCACGCTCAGAATCTCGCCTGCCCGGATTGCGGCCCCGGGCTGCGGCTGGTGCTTGGGGGCTCGCCGCGGCGTGGGCCGGCAGGGCGCGTTCGCCGCCGTGACGATCCGCTACACGCCGTCGCCGGTTTGCTGCGGCGCGGGGCGATCGTCGGCGTGGAGAGCGACGGTGTCCTTCGTTGGATGGCCGATGCGAACCGTGCCGAGGTGGTCGCGGAGCTGCGCCGGCGCACCGGTCGCGCCAGCGCCCCGCTGGTGGTCCTGGTTCCCGACCGCCAGCGCGCCGCGGAGCTCGTGCACCTGGACGAGCACGCCGAGGCGCTCGAGAGCGACGCACGCCCGGAGCTGTGGCTGCCGCGTCAGGAGCGATCCGACGTGGCCACATCGCTTTCAGCCGGCCTCGATTCCGTCGGCGTTCGCTTGCCCTTCTCGGCGCTCGACGTCTTGTTACTCGCCGAGAGCCGCCTGCCGGCGCTGGTCGCGACGGTGGCGCACGGTGAACAGGCGGGACTCACCCACGCGTGGGACGAGCACACGGCCCTCGCCGCAAGCGTGGCTGACGCGTACTTGCTTCAAGACCGACCGATCGCGCGACGTCACCCCGCATCGGTGCTGGCGCCGCTCGCCGGTCGCCTGCGCCCACTTCGTCTGGGGCGGGGCGCCGCGCCGTCGTCGTTCTCCGTGCCGATCGGCGCAGTGAACGTGCTGGCGGTCGGTGGCGATCAGCACAATGCGCCAGCGCTGGCGGGAGGCGGCCGCGCCGTGTTGCTTCCGCACGTCGGTGATCTTCGCGACCCGGAGATGGCCGGTGAGCTGATCGCGAGCGTGGCGCATCACGCGCGGATCCTCGAGGTCTGGCCGGACGTGGTCGTTCACGACCTCGAACCCGACTGCGTGAGCACGCGATTGGCGCTCACGCTCGGCGTCCCCGACTTGGGCGTTGCCCATCAGCACGCACATCTGGCGAGCGCGCTGGTGGATCACGCGATCGACGAGCCTGTGCTCGGCATCGTCCTGGACGACCCCGCGGTGGGGCCGGACGGCGCGCTCGGTGGCGGCGAAATCTTGCTCGGCGACCTGCTGCAATGCCGGCGATTGGCGCGATTCACGCCACTCGCCATGCCTGGCGGCGTCGCGGCCGTCGTTCGTGAACCGTGGCGGATGGCGGTCTCGGCGCTGGATGCGGCGGATCCCGGCGAGCGGTTGGCCGACGAGCTCGAGCTCGGCGGCGGGCGGCTGGCATCGGCGCGCGCGTCGATCCTGAGTGGCGGCCACGCGGCGCCGCGGACCACGTCGTGCACACGACTCCTCGATGCTGCCGCAGCGATCTTGGGGCTCACCGACGCAGCCGGCGACGAGGGGCTGGCTGCCGCCAGGCTCGAGGCGTTGGCGTTCCGTGCTCGTGGGGTCGAGGAGCGCGCGGCCTCGACCAAGGACGTCGTTACGGCGCGGGGTGGCGCGTCACCGTCGCGTGACGGCGATCCATCGCACTCGATTCCGCTGGCGATCATCGAGACTTCGTCGCTGGTGCAAGAGGTGGCGCGCCAGCGCCTCGCCGGGCGTGACGTGCATCACATCGCGTTCGCTTTCCTCGATTGCTTGGCGACGCGTATCGCCCAGGCGACGACCCGTCTCGTGCGTTTCACGCGGGTCTCCACCGTGGTCATCACGGGGAATGCGTCGGTGCATCGCATTCTCGTGGAATCGTTGAAGGATCGTCTCGAGCTCGCCGGCCTGCACGTGCTGCTGCCGGAACGTGTGCCCGGCACCGATGCTGGTCTTGCCGTGGGGCAGGCGGCGGTGGCGTGCGCGCGCCTCGCGACACTCGCTGGTGGTAACCGCCTGGGCAGTTTCGTGACCTGAGCCTCGACGACGACTGCGCACCGGACGGCTGCCTCGAATGGGCACCGGGATTGCGGCACCGACGCGATTACCCATTTTCACCCTTTCGCCGGAGGACGTGATCCATGTGTAGCCACGACCGAACCACCCAGGGCCCGCTCATGCTGAGCCAGGCCGAGATCGAGCAGTTTCACAAAGAGGGCTGGATCGGTCCGTACCAACTGTGCTCCCCAGAGGAGATGGCGAAGCTCCGCGACCAGCTTCAGCCGATACTCGACGATCCGAAGGGGCCGCCTTGGGCGAACCTGACGATGGACGCCCACATGGTGAGCGAACCCGTCTTCAAGATCGGCTCGCATCCGGCCGCCGTCGAGCGCATCGCCGACATCCTCGGCAACGACGTGCTCTTGTGGCGGGCGTGGACGTTCACCAAGCCGCCCGGCGCGCCCGCCACCGGCGTGCATCGTGACGGCCGCATCGATCAGACCTGGCCGACGGTGCCTGGCCCCGTGAAGCCGGTGCCGGTGCTGGCGATCTGGGTCGCGCTCGACGAAGCCACTCCCGAGAGCGGTTGCTTGTGGGCGTTTCCGCGCACCTGGTACGTGCACTGGGATCGAGAGCGCGAGCCGCGCACGCCTCCGGTCGATCTGGCGATGTATCCGACACGCACGTTCCTCGAGGAATACAAGCAGGAATATCTGCAGCTCGGCCGCTGGCGGGTCTCGCGAACGCAATGGGGGATGCTGGTCGGCTTGCTGCGCGCGCTCGGCTGGGCGCAGCGCATTGGCCGAGCGTTCGTGAGCCTCTTCAGCGCCACCAAGCCCAACACGTTCCGAGCGCCGCCGCTCTCCGGGCTGACGCGCGCCGAGCAGGAGATGATCACGCCCTACGTCGGCCCGAACGTGAACCTGTGCTCCGTCGAGAACGTGAAGAGGATCCCGATGGAGAAGGTGCCGATGGTCTGCAAGCCCGGCGAGTTCTACATCTTCCGCGAGGATCTGATCCACGTGGCGCCTGGCAACACCACCCCGAATCGCCGTGGCGCGATCACCTTCGGCTACGCGAGCCCGGTGATGACCATGCAGGAAGACCGCTTCCCGGTGTTGGTACACGGCACCCAGCCTGGGCCGAACAACGTCGTCACGCCGAGCTTCGACGGTTCGCAGATGCAGGCGATGGCACGGCCCAAGCGCGGGCTCATGGGGTACTGAGCGACGCGTCCGCGTGCGCGCGGCGTGGGGTGTGCCGATTCGCCAGCGCGCGGCGCATCGGCGAGTCTTCCGGCGAGGGTGGCTCGCGAGACTGCGAGCCACGCCTCGCCGAGCTGCTCCCGGTGACGGATCGCGACCTCCTCACACGCGTTGGCGCCTGCGCGCGTCGAGCCGATCCCGCGTGCTGCGTGCGCGGTGACGACCAGCAACCGCCGCGAGCGCCGAGGAGGAGCGCGCGATGAGCGCTCGCGTGATGGCGCGCGTCGCGCTCACACCGGACACGTTCCAGTGGGAGGTCGAAGCGCGTGACCTCGCGCGCGCAGCGCGCGCCGGCCAGTTCGTGATGGTGCGACTCCACGAGGGCTCGGAGCGCATCCCGCTCACGCTGGCCGACATCGACGCCGCGCGCGGCACCGTCACGCTGGTGATCCTGGCCGCGGGCAAGAGCACCGCCGAGATGATGGCAGCGCCTGAAGGCACGGTGCTCGCGTCACTCGCCGGGCCGCTCGGGCTGCCGAGCGAGATCCCGAGCGTGGCACACGTGGTGCTGGTGGGCGGTGGTCTCGGCGTCGCACCGATCTACCCGCAGATCCGGGCGTTTCGAGCACGAGGCGCACGCGTGACGGCGGTGGTGGGTTTTCGCGATCGGGCGCGGGCATTCTGGGAGGAACGCCTACGCGCGGCGAGCGACGCGCTGATCGTCGTCACCGAGGACGGGAGTCTCGGCGAGCGCGGGCGAGTGACGGATGCGCTCGACCGGTTGCTCGAGGACGAACGCCCGGTCGACCGCGTGATCGCCATCGGGCCGTTGGCGATGATGCGCGCATGCGCCGAGCTGACGCGTGCGCGAGCGATTCCCACGGTGGTCAGCCTGAATCCGATCATGGTGGACGGCACCGGCATGTGCGGGTCGTGTCGGGTGCTGGTGGGCGGCCACATGCGGTTCGCTTGCGTCGAGGGCCCCGAATTCGACGGGCACGGTGTCGACTTCACCGACCTCGAGCAGCGTCAGCCGCGCTTTCGCAGCGAGGAGCTCGACGGGCTGGCGCGCTGGCGGTCGGATTGCCGCCTGATCGCCGCCGCCGAGCGCAGCGAGCAGTCGTAGCGCAGGCACGGCCGTACGCTCGCCCCGCCAGCGCGGCGAGCGAAGCCGCGGTGCTGCTTCGGCGCCATTTGTAGAAATCGCATCGGCGCGGCCTGGCCGGGTCGTGCAGCGCCGGTCGAAACAGCAATGATTTCAGGCGGCTCGCGAGAGCAGGCGACGGCACGTCCGTTGCGATGTGCGCAAGGGGCCGCGGCGGCGACGCGGAGGACGTTCTTGTTCGATTCCCGAGGAGCAGCGCATGGCCGACTCGACTCGCACCGAGAAGCGACGCGTCCCGAAGCGGCCGGAGCCGCGGCCCGTGGAAGAAAAACCCGCGCGAGAGCCCTCACCCGATCCGCTCACTCGAGCGCTCGCGGCGACGGTCGAGAAGGTGCTCGAGCGCGCCAGGAAGCAGGCGGCGAAGGACCCCCCCGACTGAGCCCCGTCACCTTTCGCCGCCTGCACGGCGTCACCTCCACCCCTCGCCACCTCCGGGTAGTTCGAGCTGCCCGGAGGTGGCACTTCCCGACGCGCCGCGCGCTCGGTCGTGCGCGAGCTCGCGAAGCTCACGATGCGCGACGATGACCCTCGACTGGCGACCGAGTCGAGCCGCGCGCCACAGTCTCCGTCGGCCGCGGGTGGCGAGAGCCACGACGCCCAGGTGCGATGCATGCCGACGGCGCTCATCGTCGACGACGACACCGACGCGCGCGAGCTCCTCGCCGAATGGGTGGCCGCGCGTGGCTTCACGACGCTCGTCGCAGACGACCTGGCGGCCAGCCGCGAGCTGATCCGCAGCCACCGCATCGACGTGGCGTTGCTGGATCTCGAGCTGCCCTCGGGCAGCGGTCTCGAGCTGCTCGCCGATCTCGAATGTCAGCGCTCGGTGGACGTGGTGTTCGTCACGGGCTTCTCGAGCGTGGACTCGGCCGTGCAAGCGTTCCGCGGCGGCGCCGTGGACTACCTGACCAAGCCGGTCGATCGCAGCCGGCTAGCGACCTTGCTGGAGCGCGCCCGCCGCACCGCGGACCTCAACGCTCAGATCGGCGACCTTCGTCAGGAGCTGCGGGAGCTGGGGCGTTTCGCGAAGCTCATCGGCACGTCCGCCGCCATGCAGCACGTCTACGACCTGATCGAGCGAGTTGCACCGACCGGTGCCACGGTGCTCGTCACCGGCGAGACGGGAACCGGCAAGGAGGTCGTGGCGCAGACGATTCACGCCTTGAGCCGGCGCGCTCGCGGGCCCTTCGTACCCATCAATTGCGGAGCGGTGGCTCCAACGCTCGTCGAGTCCGAGCTCTTCGGCCACGAACGGGGCAGCTTCACGGGAGCGGAGCGATCGCACAAAGGGGTCTTCGAGCGCGCCCACGGCGGCACGCTCTTCCTCGACGAGATCGCGGAGATGCCGCTCGAGCTGCAGGTGCGCTTGTTGCGGGCACTCGAGGCCGGAGCGGTGCGCAAGGTCGGCGGTGACGGCGAGACCGACGTGGACGTGCGGGTGATCGCCGCCACCAACCTCGAGCCACACAAAGCCGTGGCCCAGGGCAAGCTGCGCGAGGATCTCCTCTACCGACTGCTGATCTTCCCCATCGAGCTTCCGCCGCTGCGCGACCGAGCGGGAGACGTGTCGCTCTTGGCACAGCACTTCGTCGATCTGCTCAATGCCAAGGAAGAGACGCGCAAGCGGATCTCGCTCGCGGCGTTCGACAAGCTCGAGGCTTACGCGTGGCCCGGCAACGTACGCCAGCTCAAGCACGTGATGGAGCGCGCGCACATCCTCGCCCGTGACGAGATCGGCGTGTCCACGATCCAGCTCGGCGAGAGTCCGCCGGTGCGCGGCGAGGCCGGTCGCCTCGAGGTGGGAATGTCGATTGCCGAGATGGAGGAGCGTCTGATCCTGGCGACGCTCGAGCATACGGCGGGCGACAAGAAGCAGGCGGCCAAGCTGCTCGGCATCAGCCTCAAGACGCTCTACAGCAGGCTCGGCGCCTACGCCCGCCGCTGACGCACGCGTTGCGCGCGTTCGCCTCGACGCCGCGGCGCTTTGTAGAAAGCGCCACTGCGTGCGCTGCCGTCTTTCCTGGTGTCGGTGATTTCTCGAGTCGTTTCGGGCGTGACTGGCGAGCATTCGAGACGTGCTGCGGGCACGGTGGATGCACTCACCTCGGGCGTTGGGCGTCCTCGGCGTGGCAGCCGTACGGATCGTGCGGCTCGCCGCACGCCGATCTCGAACACCATCGAACGACCCAACTCTGCGAACCGCGCGCCGCCGTGCGCGCAAAACCCGGGAACGCTTCGCGAGCGCTCGCGCTGGTGGGGCGTGGAGGAGATCGATCATGAATCTCGAACGCTTCGTGCTGTCGTCTCTCGTCGCGTGCGGCCTGGCGCTGACCTCGTGCAGCGGCGACGACCCTGGGGTCAATTTCACGATTCGGGACGACCTCGACGACGCGGTGTACGTGTA
Organism: uncultured bacterium; assembly: GCA_964447125.1. Lineage (GTDB taxonomy): Bacteria > JADJOY01 > JADJOY01 > JADJOY01 > JADJOY01 > JADJOY01. The sequence goes on from CAYUSL010000077.1 coordinate 10,218, forward strand.
CCAGTTCGACGAAGGACAGATGACCATCCGCTATTTCCCCTCCGAAGATCGGCTGGTGGGGATCGTTGCGTCGTACAACGGGCTCTTCGGCGTAGGCGTGATCGGCGAGCCGATTGGCGCCGATTCGTTCCAGATCCTGGGTGTCACGCTCGACACCAACGCGGACGGAGATTTTCTTCACGAGCTTCTGATCCCGGTCGAGAGCAATTCGAGCGGCGCTTTCCAGGAGAACGCTCATCGCTTGCTCGTGGACGTCCACGTGTCCGTGAACGAAGAGGCGGTGGTCTTCCACGACGTCGGGACGCTGGAAGGCATCGAGGACGTGCCGCCCGCGTAACCGTGCGACGTTGCCGAGCGCGATCGCTTTCGTGACCGGCGGACGGAGTCGCCTCACGGAGAGTTTCCTCGGCCGTCCGTTTCAGCCTTCCGCCCCGTGAGAGGTACGGCCCCTTCGGGGCGCCAGCCATCGAGCGCACTCCGCTCGACCCACCTCCACCCCGCGGGGTCGCCGGTGCACCCGTGCGGCTCCCGCGGGGTGGGGCTCGTCTCCGACGAGCGCGAGCAGCGTGCGCCGTTGCGGAGCCCCCTTCGACCGCCCGCCAGCGCCTCCGGGCACGGGTCGGTGCTTTCCGCGAGCGAGCCGCAGCGCTCGGCACGGCGTGTTGCTTGACGCGTGATTCCGTGTCGCGAATCCTGGCGGGAATGTCGCGACGCGGTCGGACGCTCGCGCGCCCGCTTCGGGCGCGCGATTTCGTCACCTTGGTCGAAGGACGTCTCGTAGACGACGCCGACGTCGAGCGCGTCGGTGCTTGCGTGCGTGCGCTGGCGCGGATCCTCGGTGTCGCCGATGCGGACTGCGAGTCGCTCGGCGAGATCGCCGGTCGTGCGGCGCGGCGAAGTGTTCGCGAAGGTGCGGGAGGCCATGCCGACGTTTTCCTGACCTGGGCCAAGGGCGAGCCGATGCTCGTGGCCGAGGTGCACGTCGCATCAGAGCCGAACGCTGTACGGTCCAGCGACGCACACGAGGCCGACGTCCTCGCGTCCGAGGAGCTCGAGGTCGCGCGACGAGCGCTCGACCACGTTCACGTGAGCGGCGCAGTCGGCAACGGTCGCAGCATCGAGCTCGGCCGCGCGCTGCGCGACCCGGACGCGCTTTCCGATCGCCGGCTGGAATTGCTCGCCGATCACGCCGCGGCGGAAATGGAGAGCGTTCCGGCACACGTGCATCGTCGCTCGCGGCACCTGGTGCGCACGCTGCAAGCGATGCGGCGACGCTGGACGGAGATCCGGCAATCGGCCGGCCGGCTCGCGCTCCTCGATCGACTCGGCGAGGCGCTCGGTCCGTTGCAGCCGAGCGACGCGTTGCTGCGATCCGTGGCGCTCACGATCGTGCCGAGCTGGGCGGATGGCTGTGCGTTGATCCTCGAGGATTCCAAGGGTGAGCGCTTCCACCACGTCACGGCGCTCGCCTCGCCGGGCGGTGCTTCCGACCGCGAGCCGCTGCTCACGTTCACGCCGCCGGAAGGCGCGACCGCGAGCGAGCTGGGTATCGACTCGACGCAGCTCGCGCGTGCGGACCCGCGTGTGGCGCATGCCGCGTTCGATCGCGCCGCCGCAGGTGAGGGGCTCGAGGTCGGCGCGATGCGCGAGCACGTGGTCGTGGCGCCGCTGCGCGACCGAGATCAGGCGCTCGGCATCCTCGCCGTGGCGCGCGCCAGCATGCCGTTCAGCTCGGACGATCTGGGGCTCCTCCAATCCATCGCCAGTCGCCTCGCGGTCGGCCACCAGAACGCACGCATCCTGGCGATGCTGCAGGGCGCATCGCAGAGCCGCGACCGCGTGCTCGGCATGGTCGCTCACGAGCTGCGCCGGCCGCTCAACGTGCTGTCCCTGGGCATCGCGCGCCTCGAGAACGCCGCCGATGACGACGCGCGCGCCCGCGCGGTGCAGCGTCTCGACGAGTCGGTGCGGTTCATGGATCGTCTCGTCTCCGACCTGCTCGACGCCTCGAGCTTCGAGCGCGGGCTGCTGTCGATGCACCGGCGGCCGCTCGATCTGCGCGCGCTGGTCGAGGACGTGGCGGCCGCACAGGCGACGCGTTTCGAGAATGCAGGCGTGCGATTGGTGGTCGTGGTCGACCCCGCATTGCCGCATTGCTGGGGCGATCGCCACCGGCTTCACCAGGTCCTCGGCAACCTCGTCGACAACGCGCTGGCACATGCTCCTCGCGGCACGGAGGTACACGTCCGCGCGACCCTCGCGCGTTCACGGCGTGTGCTGATCTCGGTGGCCGATCAGGGCCCAGGCATTCCACGCGAGGAGCAACCCCACGTCTTCCAGGCGTTCTTCCGCGGCAGCAGCTCGCGCCGCCGGGGCATGGGGCTCGGCCTCATGATCGCGCGCGAGATCGTGCTCGGGCACGGCGGACGAATCTGGCTGCGTTCCCAGCCCGGTGCCGGCACCACCTTCCACTTCAGTCTGCCGATGGGTACCCCGCCCGAGACGCGTTGAGTGGCTGGTTTCCCTGCGGGCCCGCCGGATCGCGCGCTCGCGCCGCCGCGGCACGGAAATTCCACCGCTACCGGTTTGGCGGGCGTCGACGATGACGGCTCGCAGCCACAGGGGGCGGTCATGTGTTCAGGGCGCTGGCGCGCGTGGATCGTGATTGCTATCGCGACGTTGACTGGCACGAGCTTGGCCAGAGCCCAATGCGCGACGCTCGCCATCGGCGCGCCGCACGACGGCGCGGGTGCCGCCGACGCGGGCGCGGTGAACGTGCTCTACGGCACCGAAGCCGGGATCTCGAGCTTCGGCGACCAGATCTGGCACCAAGACGTGACTGGAATCGGGGGCGCATCCGAGGCCGGCGACCAGTTTGGTTACGGGCTCGCGAGCGGAGATTTCGACGGCAACCTGCACTCCGATCTGATCGTCGGTGTGCCTTTCGAGGAGCTGAGCTCGACCGCCATCGGCGGGGCGATCAACGTCATCAACGGCTACTACACCGGCCTCGCGTACACCGATAGCCAGATGTGGACGCAGGACTCGGGCGGGATTCAGAGCGATGCGTACGACGAGGAGTTCTTCGGGTTCGCCAACGCCACCGGGGATTTCGACGGTGACGGCTACGACGACCTCGCCGCAGGCGTGTGGCACGACTGGTACCCGGTCGAAGTGGGCATCGGCTGGGACTGGATCAAGGCGGGTGTCGTCAACGTCGTCTACGGCAGCGCGGACGGTTTGAGCAGCGCCGGTAACCAGATGTGGTCCCAGCGCAGCTCGGGGATCCCGGATGACATCGAGGAAGACGATCGTTTCGGATTCGCCGTGGCGGTTGGTGACTTCGACGGCGACGGCTACGACGACCTCGCGATCGGCGCGCCGGGCGAGGGGTGGGGCGGCTTCGGCAACATCGGCCAGGTGCACGTGATCTACGGCAGCAACGTCGGCCTCTCGGCGACCGGAGATCAGATGTTCCACGAGGGCGACCTGAACGGCGGGATGAGCGTGGGCGGAGACTACTTCGGCTGGTCGCTCTCTGCGGGCGACTTCAATCGCGACGGCCGTGACGACCTGGCCGTCGCCGCACCCCACGATGGCGACGTCGCCGACGACGCAGGAGCGGTCTTCGTGCTCTACGGCACCGCGGGCGGGCTCATCACTGCAGGGTCGCAGCGCTGGGATCAGGAGAGCTCGGGGATTTCCTCGTGGGCCGAGTCGGGCGATCACTTCGGCTGGTCACTCGCAACCGGCGATTTCGACCGCGATGGCTACGCGGACCTCGCCATCGGTGTGCCTGGAGAGGACTATGCGACCAGCGAAGAGATCGTGGACGCGGGTCTCGTGCAGGTGATCTACGGTTCCGGTGATGGCTTGAGCTCCGCGGGGAACCTGGCGCTCACCCAGGGCACGCCGGGAATGGCGGGCACGCCGGGCGCCGGTGACGAGTTCGGCATCTCGCTCGCCGCTGGTGACTTCGATTGTGACAACCGCGCCGACCTCGCCATCGGCGTTCCCGGGAACCCGTCTGGCGGCAACGTCGACGCAGGCTCCGTGAACATCGTCTACGGCAGCCCGAGCGGGCTCACCGTGACGGGCAGCGAGGAGTGGACGCAGAATTCGTCGGGCGTGGAGGGTGTGCCAGAGGTGGGCGATCGATTCGGCGAGCGTCTCGCGGCACTGCCCGAGCTCACCTGGATCTTCGTCGACGACTTCGAAGGGGGCGACACCACCGACTGGACGAGCGCACACGGCGATTGAGCCGCTCGCCGTGCTCGATGGGCGCGCGGCGAGCAGCCTCGTGCTCGCCGCCGCCAGTCCCTGGCGATTCAGTCGAGCTTGGACATGTCGCGGGTGGCGATCACGTCGACGCCGAGCCCCAGCACGTCGGGCGCGATGATCTGGCCGAGCGTCACCGGCGCAGCCACGCGTACGGCGCGCAGCGAAGCACACAGGTCGCGCACCCGTGCCTTGGGTACGGGTTGCGCCGTCTTCACCGGCAGCCGCGCCCACAGGCTGCCCGATATCCCCACGGTGGTGGTCACGGTGCGTCGCGGATCGACGTGCTCTTGTCGCGCGTACTCCTGCCCGCGCTTGCAGGAAAAGCCACGCACCTCGACGACGTCGCCGTCGCGGTCGTCGACTTCGAGTCGGCAGCCGAGCGGGCACTCGATGCACAGGTAGGTGGCGGTGGCCGTCACGACACGTGCCGTTCGTGGACGTCGGGGGCATCGATCGCGTTCGCATCGACGCGCGGTAGCACGTCGATCTTGAGCGCGTCGCCGTGGAATGCGTGCAGCACCTGCGGCCGGACCTTGAGCGTCACCGTCTCGGCGGGCACGGCGTAGCGGAGCTTGCGTTCGAGCACGTCGCCGAGGCGGATCACGCATTTCTCGAACGAGCGCTTCACGCGCAGGTAGATCACGTGCTCGCGATCGGAGGCGATTGTGTGCGGAACGCACGAGGTGACGTTCTCGCCGGGCAGCACCCGGATGTTGTCGGGCGGCGGTCGCGAGCCGGCCGCGTGTGCCGCCGCGGCCCGTCCCGCGATGTTCGCCTCCTCGCTCACGAAGTCCACGAGATCGTGGATGTGCACGACGTTGCCGCACGCGAACACACCGCGGCGCGAGGTTTCGAGCGTGCTCGACACCACCGGCCCGCCGGTGAGCGGGTCGAGTGCCACACCCAGCCCGCGCGAGAGCTCGTTCTCGGGGATGAGCCCCACCGAAACCAGCAGGGTGTCGCACGCGATCTCCCAGCTCTGACCGGCGATCGGGGTGAACGCGGCGTCGACGGGCGAGACCGTGACGCTCTCGACGCGATCGCGGCCGCTCACACGCACCACGGTGGTCGAGAGGTGAAGCGGGATCGCGAAGTCGTGGAGGCATTGCACCACGTTGCGCGTGAGACCAGTGGGATGGGGCTGGATCTCGAACACGCCCAGCACCTCCGCGCCTTCCAGCACCAGCCGCCTCGCCATGATGAGACCGACGTCGCCCGAGCCGAGAATCACGACGCGCCGCCCCGGCAGCACGCCGAGCTGGTTCACCATCTTCTGTGCCAAGCCGGCGGTGAGCACGCCGGCGGGACGCGTGCCGGCGATTCGGATCGCGCCGCGGGTGCGCTCGCGTGCACCCATCGCGAGCACCGTGGCGCGGGTCGCGATGCTGCGTACGCCCTGCGCAGCGCTCATGACCTTCACTCCGCAGGTGTCGTCGACGTCGAGGACGTGGGTGTCCACCAGCAGCTCGACGCCGCATTCCTTCACTCGACCGAGAAAGCGCTGCGCGTACTCGGGGCCGGTCAACTCCTCGCCGAAGTGGTGGAGCCCGAAGCCGTTGTGGATGCATTGATTGAGGATGCCGCCTGGCTCGCGCTCACGATCCAGCACCAATACCCGCTCGGCACCGCCTTCTCGGGCACCGATCGCAGCGGCGAGCCCCGCGGGGCCTGCGCCGATCACCACGACGTCGTACGCGCCGTGCGTGCGTTCGGCCGATGGGCTCAGCACGACGTCTCTCCGGCGGGATCGCGGTCGCACACCAGCCACGAGCCAGCACCACGCTTGGTGAGGAAGGTGAGCGGGATGCCCAGCTCGCGCGCCAGCAGCTCCATCACGCGCGTCGTGCAGAATCCGCCCTGGCAGCGGCCCATGCCGGCACGGGTGCGGAACTTGATCCCGTCGAGGGTGCGCGCACCGCGCGCGATCGCGTCCAGCACCTCGGCCTCGGTGATCGACTCGCACCGGCAGACGATGCGCGCGAAGCCGCGGTCACGTGCCGCGAGCGCCTCTTGCTCCGCGGCAGTGAGCGTCGCGAAGTGGATGGGGCGCTCGATCGACGCCTCGTATTCGCGTTTGGGCTCGAGCGCGGCACCTTCGGCGCGCAGGATCTCGACGACGCGCTCGGCGATCGCTGGCGCGGCGGTGAGCCCCGGCGATTGGATGCCCACGACCTGGATGAATCCCTTCTTCGCGCTCGGCGCGATGCGGAAGTCTTCGCCCTCGATGCCCGCTCGCAAGCCCGCGAACTCCGCGATGCAATCCTTCTCGCTGATCCCTGGCACCAGCCTTCGCACCGAGCGGAATACCTGCTCGGCGCCTTCGGCCGTGGTGGTGAGGTCCTCGCGGTCTTCGGTGTCCAGCGCGGTCGGTCCCACCATCACGGTGCCGTCGTAGGTGGGGATCACCAGGATTCCCTTCGACACCGGCGTCGGGCACGGAAACACGACGTGCTTCACGATGCCGACCAGCCGCCGGTCCAGAAGGTACTCTTCGCCCTTGCGCGCACGGATCGTGAAGTCGCGAAGCCCGGCCAGCTCGGCCACGCGGTCGGCGAAGAGCCCGGCGGCGTTCACGACGAAGCGCGTACGCCAAGTGTCGCGAGACGTGCGCACGCACCACTCGCCCTCGCCCCCTTCGATCGCGAGGACCGGAGAGTCGGTGTGGATCGCGACACCGTTGTGCGCCGCATTCTCGACCAGCGCGAAGCACGCCTCGTAGGGGTTGATCACGGCCGTCGTGGGTGCCACGAGCGCTGCCACCGCGTCACGGCTCAGATTCGGCTCCTCGCGCCGCAAACGCTCTTGCTCCCAGATCTCGAGGCCGGGCACGCCCTTGGCGAGCCCCTGGGAAAGAAGGCGATCGAGCACCGCGCGCTCCTCGTCGGCGAGCGCAACGGTGATCTCGCCGATGCGGCGGAAGCCGAACCCCAGCTCGCGGGCGAGCGGGCTCCACATCCGATTGCCGAGCCATTCGAGCTGGCCCTTGAGGGTGGTGGGTGCAGCGTGATGGCCGCCGTGGATGATCCCGCTATTGGCCTTGCTGGTGCCGAAGCCCACCTCGCACTCGCGTTCCACGAGCGCCACCGCGAGCCGGAAACGGCTGAGCGCGTGCGCGATGGCGCAACCGGTGACGCCGCCGCCGATGATGAGCACGTCGAGTGTCATGTTCGAATGCCCGTTGCGAGCGAGCCGCGGAGTGCCGTGGAAGTGCAAGATCCGATTCCAACTGCGCGCCGGTTGCATTTGCATCGCAATTTCGCCGTGATCTCGCGCGACTCTCGCGTTCAGCCGACGACGCCGCGCAACCGGTGGCGGCGCAAGGGACACCCGGCGGTAACGACGGGACGTCGTGACGGAGGTGTTTCCCGCAGGGGTTGCGACGATCGCCGCTCGCGGATCCCTCGGTACGAGCGATGCAGCATTTTCGAGTGAATTGCTGCGAGGACTCGAGTTGTGAGCGCCGATCGCTCCCATCGCACGGTG
>CAYUSL010000078.1:0-9947 GCA_964447125.1 uncultured bacterium
GCGTGTTCGACACGTGGTCGTCGCCGCGGACCACGTGGGTGATCTTCATCCACGCATCGTCGACCACTGCTGCGAGGTTGTAGGTGGGCGTGCCGTCCGAGCGCAGCACCACGAAGTCCTCGATCTGCTCGCATTCGAAGTTGAGCCCGCCCTTGATGGCATCGTTCCAGCCCACGCTGCCGACGAGCGGCGCCTTGAAACGCAGCACTGCCGGTGCCGCCTCCGGTGTGTCGGTGCGTTCGCGGCAGCGACGGTCGTAGCCCGTCGGACGGCCCGCCTTCTGTGCTGCCTCGCGACGTGCTGCCAGCTCGTCGGCCGTGCACACGCAGCGGTAGGCGGCGCCGCTGCGAAACAGCGCTTGCGCTGCGGCCTGGTGTGCCGCCAGTCGCTTCGACTGAAGCACCGCGCGACGCTCCCATGGGTCGCCCGCCGGCAACGCGTCGAAGCAAGTCTCGCCGGCTTCGTCGAACTCGTCGGCGGTGATGCCGAGGGCGCTCATGCCGGTGAGGATCGGCACCAAGAGCTCGGGGCGGTTGCGTTCGCGATCGGTATCCTCGACGCGGATGTAGAACTTCCCGCCGCAATGGCGGGCCAAGAGCCAATTGAAGAGTGCGGTGCGCGCGCCGCCGACGTGCAGATACCCCGTGGGGCTGGGCGCGAAACGCGTGACGACGAGCTCGGACATGCGAGAGGTCTCCCGTAGGCTTGCGGCCCGTTCGCGCCGCGCGTGACGCTCAGGCGAGCGCGGCAGCGGATCGTAGCGCCGGCGCGTCGAAGACGATGCCGGCGTAGCCGACGAAGTCCCGAGGCTCGCCGCGCGGATGCACATCGTGGCTCGTGGTGTAGGCGAGCAGCCGTCCACGCACGGCGCCGCGCGCCAGCGCAAAGCCGATCGCCGCCGCCATGGCGCCGGGACCGCACGCGTTCAGATGCCGGAGCGCCTCCGGAACGATCTCGTCGGCGCTGAGCGCGGTGGCGAGGGCGATGATGCCAGCGTCGTTGGTGCCCTTGACCCAGTCGAGCGCGGCACGACCGTGTCCGTGCGACGTGAAGTCGTAGTTCGGGCCGTAGTGCGTGAGGTCGGTCGAGCCGATGGCGATCACCCCCTCGTCACCGGCACTCGCCTCGGCGACCAGCCTCCCCACGTCCGCCGCCCGCGCCCGGGGACCGACGAGGATCGGCAGGATCCGCGCCTGAGGCCAGAGCGTCTGCAGCAGCGGCACTTGCACCTCGATCGAATGCTCGCGGCGATGGGCCTCGGCGCACGCCTCGATCTCACCGGACGCATGCACCAACACGCGCTCGGCAAGCGCCGCATCCACCGCCACCTCGCCGAGCGGCGTGAGCCAGCTACCCGCCGGATGAAGCTGTGGCCGCGTGCGGGCCTCGCCCCAATGATCGGCACCGAACAGCACCACCGTGGAAGGTGTTCGGTGCGCCGCGATCTCGCACAGCACCCGCCCCGCCACGGCCCCCGAATACGTCCAACCGGCATGAGGGACCACGCCGGCCACGGGCACGACGGTCGCTGCGGTGGGGCTCGCGAGCGGCGGTACGTTGGCGGTGCCCAGGATCGCGGCGAGCTCGGCACGACACCCGGCCCGATCGCCTGGATAGAACTGTCCCGCCACCGCAGGTGATCGTCGGCTCGTCATGGTTGGTCAGCGCAATTTCGCGCGAATCCCGCTCGCGCGCTGGCGGCGTCGCGCCCGAGCGCGAAGCTACCGACCCCCCTCTCCCCCGTCAAGCAAGGTCGCGGCGCGGCCCAAGACCCGCGCGCGACCGTGCGAAGCGGCCGTCAGCGAGCCGCGAGCGGTGCTTGCGTCAGCTCGGGTTTCGTTGCCAGCGTGCGCGCCGACAGCGCGCTGCGCAGCAAGCTGCGCGCGTAATGGCGGAGGTAAGCGCGCTCCTCCACTCCCGCGCGGCGGAGTGTCCCCGCGCCGAGCGCCAGCCAACTCGCCAACGCCACCAGCGCCGCCGGCCAGCGCTGCATCACGAGCCCGCGCAAGCGCGGCCTGAGCCATCGCGGTACGAGCGGCAAGAGGCGAAACGCGAGCGCATAGGCCGCCAAGCGGGGACGCTCGTGCGATCCGCCGCCCGCGCCTGCTCGCTCTTGCGCCGTGTCGTGATAGCCGACGAGCTCACCACAGGCGATGGCCTCCGCTTGCTCGGCCGACACGGTTCCGGCGGCGAGCGCTCGGGTGAGCATCTCGGTGCCGGGAAAGTACGTCGCCCAGTAGACCGAGATCCGCGTCGGGGTGTGTGCCGCGTAAAAATCGAGTGCACGCTCCTGGGCGTCCGCGGGCTCGTCGGGCAATCCCAGGATGTGGTCGACCTGAACGGGCACGCCGCAAGCCTCGAGGTTCCGGATCGCGTGCTCGACCTGTCCGGTGCGCTCGTAGCGTTTGAGCGTCGAGCGCTTGAACTCGTCGTCGACCGACTGGACGCCGACCTGAACACCCACGCAACCCGCATCGGCGAGCCAGCGCGCGACCTCGGCATCCAGGTAACGCGGATGGCTCATGCAACGGAATGGCGCAGCGACCTCGCGCCGGTAGCGCGCCAGGAACGGCGCGAGCCATTCCTTGTCCACGGTGAACACGTCGTCCTGAAAATTCACCAGCCGCAGACGTCCGTAATGGCGTCGCGCTCGAACCAGCTCATCGAGGACGTGGTCCGCACCGCGCTGGCGCACGTACTTTCCGCGCGGCTCTTCGGGAAGCTCGACGAAGAAGTTGTTGAAGCAGAACGTACAGCGGTACGGGCAACCTCTGGACGCCATCGTCAGGTAGACGTCGGCGACGTCCAGATGATCGTCCCAGAGCGTCTTGTCGAAATGCGGCAGGGAGTCGAGGTCCGAGAAGAACGGGAGCTGGCGTCCCGAGAGGATCCGACCGTCTGCGCCGCGGTAGCGCAGGTTCGGGATCGCGATGGGCTCCTCGCCACGCTCGAGCGCAGCCAGGAGCTGGGGGAACGCGACGTCGCCCTCGCCGACGCACACGAAATCGACGCAGTCCTCGGCCAACACTCGATCGGGAACCGCGGAGGCGTGCACTCCGCCGAACACCACGCGCAGCTCCGGCAGCAAGCGCTTGGCCGCGCGGGCCACGTCGATCATCCATCGGTACGAATTCGTCAACGCCGAGCACGCCAGCACATCGGGGCGCTGCGCCCGGACCGCTTCGAGCACCTGGGCGCCGTCGTCGAGCCGTCGCGCCAGCGCCGGCACGCGCAGGAAATAGCGGTCGTCGAAGAGCGCCGCCGAGAATGCGAGCCCCACGTCGTGACCGTCGCGGCGCGCGAGTGCCGCGAGCAAGCTCACGGAGAGCTGTTCGCAGCCGATGCCGAGGAAGGTCACGCGCACGTGCGGGCCCTCGACGGAAGAGCGTGCCGCGTCACGCGAAGACCCGCCACGCGCGGCTCGCCAGATGGCGGAAGTGCGCCCAGCTCCGCATCTGCCGCAGCATGCCGAAGAGGGTGCGGGGCCGCAGGTAGAAACGCAAGAACGCACGCCTTTGCCACGCGCCCACGTCGAGTGCGCCACGCCGGGGCGTGCCGCCGCCGGTCGTGAGGTAGCGTTCCCACGACGGCTGCTCGTCGTCCGCGCCAGCCGCAGCCGGTGTGCCCGGTAGCGGCAGGAAGTTCGAGAACTGGGCGTGGTCGAGCGCGAGATCGAGGCTCAGGCGAACGGTGGCGCGCACGTCGTCCTCGGTCTCGTCCGGATACCCGACGATGAAGAATCCGGTGGTGCGGATCCCGAGACGCCGGGCGATGGCGAGCTTCTCTTCCACCATGCGCAGGTCGAGGTCTTTCTGCATCGCCTGTAACACCCGCGGCGAGCCGGACTCGATGCCGACGGCGAACGCCACCAGCCCGGCGCGACGCATGAGCGCCAGCAGCTCCTCGTCGACGTTGTCGAGCCGCATGCCGTTGGGGCAACACCAGCTCACCCGCCGCGGGAGCGAGAGCAGCGCCTCGCAGAACGCACGCACCACCTTGCGGTTGGTGGTGAAGTTGTCGTCCTCGAGGTGCAGCTCGCGCACCCCGTAGCGGTTCACGAGCACGTCGATCTCGGCAAGCACGTTCTCCATGCTGCGCACGCGCAAGCGCCGCCCGGCGGTGCTCACCGCATCGCAGAACGCACACAGGTACGGGCAGCCGCGGGTCACCAAGAACGGCGCCACCGGGAACTCGTCGGCCACCACCCCGTGCGGCGCTGGCGGATACGAGGCCGGCGGCATGAGATCCCAGGCGGGGAACGGAATCGCGTCGAGGTCCTCGGCGAAGCGCGTCGGCGACGTGACCACGCGCGCGCCATCCCGCCACGCGAGATTCTCCACGTTCTCGGGCGACCGCGCGCCGGCGAGCGCGTCGAGCAGCTCGACGATGCCACGCTCGGCCTCGCCGCGAAACGCGTAGTCGACGTCGGGCAGGTATTCGAGAGCGTGCTCGGGATCGGCGCTCGCGTGCGGGCCGCCGAGAACCAGCGTCGCGTCCGGGTAGCGGGCCCGCGCGATCTCCACGAGCTCGCGCACCTGCGGCAAGTCGCACGAAAACGACTGAAAGCCCACGACGTCGCAACGCTCGTCCGCGAGCCGCGCCGCGAAGCGTCGTGCGTCCAGCCGATCGCGCATGCCGTCGAGGACCGCCACCTCGTGACCCGCGCGGTTCAGCACCGCGCCGAGGTACCCGAGCCCCAAGCTCGGCACCACGGTGGGGATCCTCCGGCTCCACGGCCGGACCAGAAGCACTCGGGCGCTCACGGCGCAACTCGGCGGCGCGGATCCACGAACGAGCGCGAGCGGGGCTGGATCTTGCGGAAGTCCACGATCTCGAGGCGGCCGCGAAGGGGAAGCGAGCTTACACCGCTCTCGACGAGGCCGACCAACGGCAGGCCACTGGGGTCGTCTCTCAGTTCCGTTCGCTGGGCCGCCGAGAGACCACGGCCCCTTCGGGGCCTGGCCTCCAGCCGGAAATGTGCGAAAAACACGATTTCGACGATTGCTTCAACAGGCTGGAGCGCGCGCGATCGTTCGCGCGCGAGGCCAAAGTGAGACACCCCCGCCACTGGCGTCACCTCAGGTCGGCAACGGCGCCCGGCACGTCGATCGCGAACAAACCTGCTGCGCTTCCCACCAACACCCGCCGCTGATCGTGGGTGAGCGAGACGATGCGCGGACGTTTGCCGACCTGGACGGTGCGCAGGTGCGCTAGATCGCTTCCGCGATGGAAGAACACCGTGCCGTCGACCCAGCCGGCACCGATCACGACGTCACGTTCGGGCGCATACGCAAGAAATCGCCCGCCCATCGGGACGCTCACGCGCGCCGTCTCGCGACGCGCGACGAGGTCGACCGCGTGTAGCGTCCCTTGTTGGGTAGAAAGCACGAACGCGCGGCGAGAGTCGCCGACCACGTCGTGCGACGCGAGGTTCGGCACGGCGCTCAAGAAGGCGCGCCAGTCGCCGTCGAGGGCGAGCTCCCACGTCCTCTCGAGGTGCGCCGTACAGCCATCGCAGGTCGGGCGCGATCCCGGCGCGTCGGTACGCAGCACGCGCTCGCTCAGCACGCCCGCGTCCACGGCGAGGATGCGATGCCCGGGCAGCGGGAGCACACCGAACGAGAACGGGCGGTCCTCGGCGATCAGCGCACCGTTCCGCAGGTCGTGGACGCGGATCGTGTTGCGCGACGAGTCGAGATGCCAGAGCAGGTCGCGCTCCGGCGCGAGCTCGATTCGCCCCGGCCCAGCCGGCACGCCATAGACCGTCGCACGCGGCGAAGTCCACGGGAAGCGCGCCGGGTCGAGCTCGAGCCATCGCGCCGTGCCGGCGTCGCCGACCCACGCGCGATCCTCGTCGCAGGCGAAGACAGCGGCGTCGAGCGGCTGGGTCACGTCGAGGAACGGCTGCAGCTCGCGGGTCGCCAGATCGAGCGCGAACACCCCGCGCGCCGTGCGGCGATCGGTCACGATCGCATGACGATCCGCGCAATCGGGAACCACCGAGTAGACCTGAGTCGCGGCCGTGAGCGCCGAATCTCGCGAGCCCAGCAACAGCTCGACGCCCGGTTGCGAGCCGAGCACGATGGGATCGGAACGATCCGGCGAGTAGTAGAGCGCGCCCCCCATGGCCCCAGTGCCGAGAAGCATCAAGAAGCTCGAGGTCAGATGGGGCCCCACCCGCTCCATCACCGACGGCCGGAGCCACGCGACGTCGAGCACCAGCGGCGCGACCAGGAGCGTCAGCCCGCCGAGCATGTGCGGTGGTGCGAAACGCACCGCCCAGGCCACCCACGCCAGGTAACCGAGCAGCACTGCGAGCAACGTTCGTCGTCGCCTCCAGAGCGAGACGACGACGAGCGGCAACCCCAGGATCACCAGCGAGCCCCGAGGATCGGCGAAATACGCGAACCCGCGCCACAGACACGCGACCGACCCATAGAGCACGCACCGGCTCGCCCACGTGATCACGCGAAACGAACCGAGCTTCGCCCGCAGCCAACCACCACCGATGAGCGCCCCCACGAACGCGAAGCCCTGGATCCAGAACCAGCGCGGCTGGAGCATCCAGGTGAGGATGAGCCCGTGGAGAACGAGCAGGATCGCGCGATTGCCGGTGCGCAGGCCCCAACGCGCGAGGCCGAGCGCGCGTGCCGCACTCGGCTGTCGTTCGAGAGGCGGTTCCGGATCGGTCGCGACCTGGCTCAACTTCTCCTCGCTCGTCCGGCGCGACGGCTGCGGCCTGGGAATCGCGCGCAAACCCTTCTTCGGCACTCGCAGCGATCGTGCACGCCGCGCGCGCGTGCCGTCGCCCTGCGGACGTCGCGAGCATACGACGCCGAGTGGCGCGGCTCTTCGAGATCTCGCACGACGGCCCTCGCGAGTCGGGATGCGGACTCACCCGAACCGGCAGGCATCCGTCGCATCGCGGCCCCGTTGCTGCCGCTCGGCGAGCGGATGCTAGGCTCCCGCTTCCCCCGCTTCTCGCGAATCGATCGGCGTCGACGCCGCGGCTCCACTCACCGCGCGCCCGGCGCGAGGACTTCCCTCGATGACCACTCTCGTCACGGGTGCGCCTGGCTGGCTCGGTTCCCGCCTCGTGGCGCGGTTGGTCACCGAAGGCGAGCGGGTGCGGTGCTTGGTCGAGCCGGGTCGACACGCCGAGGCGCTCACCCGGCTCGATGTCGAGCAAGTGCCCGGCGACGTGCGCGATCCGAGCGCCGTCACGCGCGCGTGCAGCGGCGTCGCAGCGGTGTTGCACTGCGCGGGTGTCGTCCATCCCCCGCGCTTCGCGGACTATCGTGCCATCCACGTGGACGGCACCCGTCACTTGCTCGAGGCGGCAGCGCGCGCCGGCGCGCAGCGCTTCTGCTACGTGAGCTCCGAAGCAGCGCAGGGCTACAACCGCGACGGAGCGGCGCTCACCGAGACGGGCCCCTGCCATCCGGAAACCGAGTACGGCCGCACCAAGCGCGCCGCGGAGCTCGTCACGCTGCAGGCGAATCGCATGGGCGCCTTCGAGACCGTGGTGATCCGCCCCGCGATGTTCTACGGGCCGGAGCAACCCGAGCGTCGCTCGCGTCTCATGCGCATGGTGGCTTCGGGGCGCCCACCGCTCTTCGGTTCGGGACAGAACCGGCGCAGCATGGTCTACGTGGACAACGTCGTGGACGCGCTGCTCGTCGCGCGCTCGCGCAGTGGCATCGGCGGCGAGCTCTTCTGGATCGCCGACAGCGCGACCTACACCACTCGCGGGTTCTTCGAAGCGATGGCCGAGGCGCTCGGCGTGACACTGCACCCTCGCCTTCTTCCCGAGAGCCTCGCGGTAGGCTGCCGCATCGTCTCGCGAATCCTCGAACGCCTCCACGTCCACTCCCTCGACTTCCACGTCGTCGGCGAATCGCCGAGGGATTTCTTCTGCAACAACACCAAGGCCTTGAACCAGCTCGCCTGGACGCCTGCCGTCGGGCTCCACGATGGGCTACGTGCTGCCGTCGACTGGTGGCGCACGCACGAATCCGGCGCAGCGGGTCAGGTGGCCCGCACGGTACCTGCCGCACAGGGATGAACCGCGCGAAAGCAGCCGTGAATTCGCCTCGTGCGGGTGGTAGAGTCGCGCGCTTTCGCGCGCACGGCGCGCAACTCTTCACGCTCTTCGCTTCGGGTCGGGGATCGCCATGACTGTGCAAGCCAAAAAACTGTGGCTCGACGGGAAAATGCTGGATTGGAAGGACGGCACGACCCACGTGCTGACCCACACGCTCCACTACGGCGTGGGGGTCTTCGAAGGGATCCGCTGCTACAAGACCACCGATGGCAAGAGCGCCGTGTTCCGCCTCCCCGAGCACGTGCGCCGATTGCGCCACTCCGCCCACGCCGTCTTCCTGAAGGTTCCCTATTCGGACGAGCAAATCAGCCAGGCCATCTTGGACGTCTTGGCCGCCAACGAGCTCGCCGAGGCCTACATCCGGCCGCTGGTCTTCCTGGGTGCCGGAACCATGGGCCTCTATCCGGACAAAAATCCCACCCAGGTGATGATCGCTGCGTGGTCGTGGGGTGCCTATCTCGGCGAGGAAGGCCTCAAGAATGGCATTCGAGTACGTGTTTCTTCGTACATACGCCCGCACGTCAACTCGTTCATGACGAAAGCCAAGGTGTGCGGCGGGTACGTCAACTCGTACCTGGCCAAGATGGAGGCGAAGCGCGATGGCTACGACGAGGCGCTCTTCCTCGACACCGAGGGCTACGTCTGCGAGGCGAGCGGCGAGAACGTGTTCCTGGTGCGCGATGGCGTCATCAAGACTCCGCCGCTCACAGCCGCCCTCCCCGGCATCACCCGGGACTCGGTGATGACGCTGGCCCACGATCGCGGCATCCCGGTGATCGAGACTCGCTTCAGCCGTGACGAGGTCTACATGGCCGACGAGTTCTTCATGACCGGCACGGCCGCCGAGCTCACCCCCGTCCGCGAGCTCGACGGGCGCGCCATCGGCACTGGCAAGCCTGGTCCGGTCACCCAGACGCTGCAGGACGCGTACTTCCGCGCGGTCAAGGGCGCGGACGACCGGCATCGGAGCTGGCTCACCTACCTGTGAGCGCCCCCCGCCCAGCGACGCCTCCCCCATGGCTGCCGAGCTCGAGGAGCTGCTCGATCAGATCGCCAAGGGGAAAGCCCTTCCTGCCTATCTGATCACCGGCGAGGCCGAGCAGAGCCTGCGTGACGCCGCTCGGCGCCTCGCCT
This sequence comes from uncultured bacterium, assembly GCA_964447125.1. GTDB lineage: Bacteria > JADJOY01 > JADJOY01 > JADJOY01 > JADJOY01 > JADJOY01. The sequence continues at coordinate 9,239 of CAYUSL010000078.1, forward strand.
ACGCGATCGTCCCCGAGACCGACCGCACCTTCAACCTGGTGAAGTACGACGGCGCGGCCACGCGTGCGTCCGAGGTCGCCGACGACCTGTGCTCGGTGTCGATGCTCGGCGGGCGGCGCGTGGTGCTGGTGCTGGGCGCCACGTTCCTGTCGGGCAAGCGCGAGCAAGCCGAGATCGTGAACGAGCTGGTCGATCTGTGGGAACAGGGTCGCGAGGACGAATCCGCTCGCAAGGCGATCGTGTTCTTCTCCGAGGCCGGCTTCTCGCTCGACGACCTGGCGCGCGGCACCAAGACCGCGCTCGACGCGCTCAACAAATCGCTCGGCACCACCATCACCAAGGGCGATCGCGTGGACCAGTGGCGCGCAGCGCTCCACGCCAAACTGAGCCGCGACAAGCGGGACATCCCGCCACCGAGCGGCGGCACCGCCTTGCTGGCGAGTGCGCTCGCCAGCGAACGCACCGCGGCGAACACACTGATCGTGACGGCGCGCAAGGTCGAGCGCACCCACCCGGTGGTACGCGAGATCAAGGAGCGGGGGCGTGTCCTCGCCCTCGACGTCGCTCCAGGCAAGGATGCCGATCGGCAGATCGCCGTGACCCTCGATCGACTGACGAAGGAGCTGGGGCTCAGGCTCGAGAGTGACGCCCGCAGCGCGCTCCTCGAGCGTGTGCCGCCCGATCCCGAGCGCATGACCCGCGAGGTGGA
>CAYUSL010000078.1:10047-17843 GCA_964447125.1 uncultured bacterium
GCGCGGCACTTCGAGCCGCGACTTCGAGACCCGGATCTTCCCGATGCTCGGCGACTTACCCGAGGCGCGCGCGCTCACCAGCGGCCACCCCTTCCGGTGCTATCGCACCTTCCAGGGTGCGCTGCGCTACCACACGCTGGAGCTGGTGCGGCTGCTGCGCGGGTTCGCGGCCTTGGACCGCGCCCTCAAGAGCGCCCCCACCGATCCGGCCCTGCTCCTCGAACGGCTCTTGGTCGAGAACCTGGCTACCGCTCCGCGCACCGAGCGACAGCGAGGTGCTGCGTGAAGCTCTCCACCGTCCTGGGCCAGCCCCATCCGTTGGCGGTGCTGAGCCGTTCGCTCACGACCGGCCGTCCAGCGCACGCGTACTTGCTCCACGGTCCGGACTCGGTGGGCAAAGAGCGCACCGCACGCGCCTTCGCCGCGAGCTTGCTCTGCACCGGCCGGGAGGGCATCGATGCCTGCGGCCGCTGCGACTCGTGCCAGCGGCTCGATCGCGCGGTGCACGCCGACTTGAGCATCGTGCTGCCCGAGGACCAGGCGATCGCTCGGGGTGTGGCCACCAAGGCGGACTTCGACGGCAAAGCATCGAGCACGATCCGCGTCGCCACCGTCCGCGAGCTCAACGCGTGGCTCGCCGCGCGCCCGGTGGAGGGACCGACCCGGGTGGCGATCGTCGTCGACGCCCACCGGATCGGCCCCGAGGGTCAGAATGCGCTGCTCAAGACCCTCGAAGAGCCGCGCGCGGGACGATCGCTGGTACTGGTGAGCTCGGCGCCGAGCGCCCTTCTCGCCACCTTGCGCAGCCGCTGCCAGAAGCTCAGGTTCGGCGCCCTCGATGCCGCGAGCCTCACGCACATCCTCGAAGCACACCTCGGCACGTCGGTCGTCCCCTCACAGGTCGCCCAGGCGATCGTCCGTGCTCAGGGATCGGCGGCGCGCGCCATCGAGCTGGCCGGCGCAGGCAACCTGGAGCCGAATCGCTTCGAGCCGCGCCTCACGAAGCTCGTGAGCGGCGGCATTCTCGCGGCACTCGACCTGGCCCAGGAGGTGGAAGGCGAGCGCCCCGTGGCCGCAGCGCTTCTCGACGCGTTGGCGGAGCTGGTCGCAGAGCGAACCCGCGGAGCAGAGGTCGAGGGCGTGATCGGCACTCTGTCGCGGCGCCGCGCCACCGACCTTCTCGACCAGGTTGGTCGCGTGCGTCAGGCCGTGCTCACCAGCGCCAACGTCACGCTCGCCATCGAAGACGTGCTGCTGGGGCTCTGCACGGAGCGTCCGGCGCCGAGTCCCATGCGCCCTCGGTGAGTGCCCACGCGAGCGCCGGTGGTCGCTCGCTTCGGCTCAAAACATCTGTCCGAAGCGCAGATACGTGAGCATGTCCTCCTCGTCGGAGAATCCGACGTCGACGCGCGCCACCAGCCCCGACGAGAGGAAGAAGCGCACGCCTCCGCCCCAGCTCGCCTTCCAGTCGCGCACCACCTCCTTCGAGAACGCCTCCTCGGCGAGGTACACCCTGCCGAAATCGCCGAACCCCACGGCGTCGATCGTGACGCGCCAGATGTCGAAGAAGTCGAACGCGACCACTTTCACGCGCAGCTCGGTGTTGACCAACGCACTGCCGCGGCCGAGGAAGCGATCGGGAAAGAAGCCGCGCAACGTATCGGCACCACCCAGGCTGGGATAGGCCCAGAACGGGATCTCGCTCGGAACCCCTTCCACGTATTGCGCGCGTGCACGGCCGGCGAGCACCAGCCAGTCGCGATAGACGTCCAACCGGCGCGCCAGCTCGGCGCTGTAGAACGTGTAGTTGAACGCGTTGTCGAGGCTCGGCCCGACCTCCTCCACGAACGCACCGAGATGCCACCCGTCGAGGGGACGAAGCTCGTCGGGTGTGTCGTCGTAGACGAGATCCAGACGGAGAATTCGCACTTGGCCGCCGCGCACACCCGCCAGCTCCGGGAACCGCTCGCGCGTGCTGGTGGGATGAGCGCCGTCGTGTCGCGGACGCCCGAGCTCCACCTGACGAACCTCGGCGCTGAAGGCGTAGTGGAGCTTCGGCGTGAGCCAGACCCCCAACGCGAGACGTGCGGACGCGTCCTGGAAGAGATGGGTCGACGCCGCGTCCGGCCCTTCCGAGTCGTTACCCAGTCCGAAGAACTCCTTCCCTGGATCGGACTCCCAGGCCACCGCCGCCGCCAACGAAAAGCGTGAGCCGAAGAGGTGCGGATCTTCGACGGCGATGCGTGCGAACTGCTGCTGCTCCAGCGCGTAGCTGCCCTGCAGGTCGAGCGCCGCACCCCAACCGAAGAGATCGCTCTCCCGGAACTTGGCACCGCCGGAGAAGCTGGTCTCGGGGCTATACCCGACGATCGGCAGCAGCGCCCAGGTGATGCCTTTGCTTTCCGCTCCGGCAGCGCGTTCTTCGGCCTGAGCCAGCGCTCCCCGAGAGATCCCCAGCGTGAACGCGATGGCGAGAGCGATTCGGTGAGCGAGCCGCCGTGCGGCTGCGAGCCGGTGGCCCCCAGCCACGCACGACCCGCGATCCCGGCGTGCGCACCTCACACGGCCTCGTTCACGCAACATCTTCGGCGCATCGCGGATCGCGTCCCGTGAGGACGTCGCCGACCTGACGCACGATCGCGTCCCGATCGGCCTCCGGGTGATGGACACGCTCGCCAGCGCCGGGTCTGAACCACGCCCGCTGTCGGCGCGTGAATCGGCGGGTGGCGAGCGCGATCGCCGCAATGGTGGCCTCGGCGCGCTCGCCACGAGCCCCGCCGCCGCTCGCGAGATGCTCCCACACCTCGCGATAGCCGAGCGCGTTGAGCGCCTTGGCATCGCGCCCCAGGCCGCTGGCGCCGAGCGCCGCGACCTCGTCGAGGAAGCCGCCCGTCCACATCGAGCGCACCCGCATCTCGATGCGTGCATCGAGCTCGGCCCTGTCGCGATCGATCAACACGCGCACCATCCGTGGGCGCGACGGCTCCAACGCGCGGAAGGTGCTGAGCGCCCGTCCCGTCTGACGATACACCTCGAGCGCGCGCAAGACGCGCACGACGTCGTTGGGATGCAGTCGCCGAGCGGATACCGGATCGATGGCACGCAGCGCCTCGTGGAGTGCCGCTCCCCCCCGCTGCTCCAGCTCCGCTCGCACCTCGGCCCGGATCGCGGGGTCGGGGCTCGGCAGATCGGGCAAGCCCGCAGCGAGGGCGCGCACGTAAAACCCACTGCCACCGACGATCAGAGCTGGCCGCCCACGCGATGCGATGTCCGCGAGCGCCACCTCCGCCAAGCGCCGAAAGGTACCGGCATCGAAGTCCTGATCGGGCTCGACCACGTCCACGAGGTGGTGACGAGCCCGCGCCTGCTCGCCGGCGGTGGGCTTGGCGGTGCCCACGTCCATGCGCCGATACACCTGGCGCGAATCGGCCCCCACGATCTCCGCGCCGAAGCGCTCTGCGAGCTCGACCGCGAGCGCGGTCTTGCCCACGGCCGTGGGTCCACAGAGGACGATCGCGACCGAGGGCGTGCCGCTCATCGACGTCCCACGCGGCGCTCGATCTCCCCGAGCGGAAGCTCCAGGATCACGTTGCGGCCGTGCGGACAGTTCCCTCGAAAATCGGTCCGATCGAGGGCGCGCAAGAGCTCGCGCATCTCGTCGAGCGAGAGCACGCGGCCGGCGCGCACCGAGCCGTGGCACGCCATGCGCCCGAGCACGTCCTCGATCGCCGCCGACGAGGGCGTGCCCGGGGCTCCGCTCGCGCCCTCGTCGGCATCGAGCAGCTCGCTCACCAGCCGCTTGAGCTCGCCGTGCTGCACCAGCAACGCGGGAATGTGCTTCACGAGCACCGCGCCGCCGCCGAACGGCTCCAGGCCGAAGCCGAGACGCTCGAGCAGCGGCGCGCGCTCGGCGGCGAGCTGCGCTCGCGCCGGCCCGACCTCGACCGACTCGGGGATGAGCAGCTCTTGCACGGTCACCGAGCCGCCCAGCCACTGCCCACGCAATCGCTCGAAAGTCACCCGCTCGTGGGCCGCGTGCTGATCGATGAGCACCAACCCGGCGGTGCCTTCGCAGACGAGATACGTGCGATGAAGCTGGCCGATCGGGCGCAGCAAGCCGAAGAAGCCGCTGCCCACGGAATCCGCGGGCAGCGTGACGTCGCGCGGCGCGGCCTCTGCGACTGCGCTCGGGGTCGCCGCGGGCGCGACCGGCGCGGGCCGCTCGCGCAAGCTCCAACCCGGCAGATCACGACCGACGAAGGCCGCGAAACCGTCAGCGGGGCGCGGATCCACCGCAACCGCGGACTCGCCGCCAAATGGCACGCGATCGACGGACGCTTCCTCCACCCCGCTCGCCGTGCGACCACCCTCGAAGGGAGTCGCGACGTCGGAGCCACCCACTGCTCCGCCGATCCACGGCGCCATCTTGAGCCCGTCGCGCACGGCGTGATGCACGAGACGGTGGATGGCCGCCGCATCGCGAAAGCGCACCTCGGTCTTGGCGGGATGGACGTTGACGTCCACGGCGTCGAGTGGCACGTCGAGGCGAAGCACCACGATCGGGTACCGCCCTCCAGGGTTGAGCGAGCCGTAGCCGCTCAGCACCGCATGGATGAGCCCACGGTCCCGGATGACGCGCCCGTTCACGTCCACGTAATGCGCGCTCGCCGTGGGCCGCGTGACGCCGGGCTTGGCGATGAGGCCGTGCAGGGCAGCCTCGCCCTCCATGCCGTCCACTTGGTACATCGACACCGCGACGTCGCGACCCAACACCGCCAGCACACGGTCCGCGAGCGACGCTGCCGCGGGTGCTTCGAGAAGCACGCGGCTCTCGTGGACGAGCGAGAAACTCGCTGCCGGCCGCGCCAGCGCCAGCCGCTGCATCCAATCGGCGACGTGGCGCAGCTCGGTGGCGTCGGCCTTGAGGAACGCGCGTCGCGCCGGCGTGTTGAAGAAGAGATCGGAGACCACGACGCGGGTTCCGGGCGGTGCCCCCGCCTCGCTCTGCGTGACGATCTTCCCGCCCTCGACGCGAATGCGATGACCGGCGAGATCGGCGGACCGGCGGCTCACGATCTCGAGCCGCGATACCGCCGCGATGGACGGCAACGCCTCGCCGCGAAACCCGAGAGTCGCGATGGCATCGAGATCGTCGGCGCTCGCGAGCTTGCTGGTCGCGTGGCGCGTGAGCGCGAGCGCCAGCTCCTCGCCGGTCATGCCGCTGCCGTCGTCGGTGACCTGGATCCATTCCTTGCCGCCGCCGCTCAGCTCGACGGAGACGCGCGTCGCGCCGGCGTCCAGCGCGTTCTCGACCAGCTCTTTCACCACCGAGAACGGACGCTCCACGACCTCGCCGGCGGCGATCCGGTTCACGAGGTCGTCGGGCAGGACGCGGATGCGTGAGGTCACGAGGCCCCGCCTCCGGCGCGCTTCGCGCGCTCCTGGGGACAAGCCTGGATGAGCTCGTCCAACCCCGGCGCCCACCCCAAGCCTGCCTTCCACGGCCCGAGCACGACCGCGCTGCGTTGCCACCAATCGCTCGCTTCCTCGCAACGTAGCGTGGCCGCTTGCCAGCCCGCGTAACGGGCGACGGGCAGAATCGCTTCCTCGAAGTCGTCCACCTCGCGCAGCCAATGGCGACGGGCGCCACCGACTCGAAAGCTCGCGAGCCATGCCTCGAGCACGCGTTCCGTACCGGGCGAAGGCGCGAGCTCCGCGTCGTTGCCGCCCGCGTAGCCGAAAAGTAGGCCCTCGGGCCGCACCCGGAAGTAGAGATCGTCTGCCTCGGACTGCCAGGCGATCGGCCGTCCGCGTCGCTGATTGAGATCGAGGAAAGCGCGCATGTGCACCACGCGATCGGCTCGCGTCACGAGCTCTCCCGTATCGGGAACGGCCACGTCGGGGACGCGTCCCGGATCGAGGCGCATCCGCTGGGTTTCGTAGACTTCGTTGCGAAACACCACGTCCACGTCGGTGCGGTAACCCTCGACCTCGCGCAAATACCCGAAGAGCGGCCACAGATGCGCCGCCAGCAGGATGGTGTTGGGCGGCAACGGACGGACCATCGCGCGGGTCAGGTCGTCGGAGCGGAAGTCGTTGGCGTAGGCGCGGAGCGTCTCCCAGTCGCCCGCGAGTCGCATCACTCCCGGGACGAGCGCCGCGACGCCGATGGCAGCGCGCGCGAGCGTCGCATGCGAGCCGGTCAGCGATGCGAGCAATCCCCCGATTGGCACACACGCGAGCGCTCCCGCCAGCAGATAGATCGGGTTGTAGCCCGTGGCGTTCGCCCACTTACCCACCGGGATCGCGAACGCGAGGTGGGCGACGATCAACGCCACCACCACCCAAGCTGCCGCCGATGCGCGCCGAAAGAGCAAGGCCAACCCGGCCAGTGCCAGTGTCTCGCCAAGCCAGCCGACCTGATCGCGCACGTAGCCGTGAATCAACCCACACCACGTGCGCACCGAAGCGAGCCGCTCGCGGATCGCTCCGCCGAATCCGCGCGACGGGTGCGCCGTCACCGTCTCGCCTGGCGTGGTCGAGGTGGCCCCGCCCGCCGCCGACGACGACTGCGCGGACTCGTTCGACTGCTCGCCGTGATGCTCCCAATCCTTCTCGTCGGTGAGGTGATAGCGCAACCGATCCAGCGTCACCGCGTCGCCCCAGTTGATGGAGGGACGGGCAGCAGCACGCACCGGCACGTAAGCGAACACCGCGCCACCCACGAGGACCAGGCTCGCCACCACGCTCGCCGCGCGTGGCGAGATGGCGCCGCGCTCACGAACGACCCACCACACGAGCACCGCCGCGAGATCGAAGGCGAACGACACGTGAACGCCGGTCGCGAGCGCGCTCGCCAAGACCAGCGCCGCGACCGGACGCACGTCGCCGCGGCCGTCCGGACGCAGCGCCGCATCGAGCCAGGCGATGGCGATCCAGCCGGTGACCAGCGCTTGCAGCGCGTACACCTCGGCCGTCGCCGCGTGCTCGCGATAGATGGGCGAGCCGAGGAGCACGAGCGGCGCGAGCAAGGCCACGAGGGCCCGCGCCGAGGTCGCGAGGCTGGGGCACGCAATCGCGAGCAATGCCACCGCCAGCCGATAGGCGACAGCCAGCGCCACCGCCGCAGCGAGGCACGAGAGCAGATTCACACGCCAGGCGATCGCCCCCACGGGCACGAGCGCAGCGAGCCGCCCCAGCATCACCGGTAGCGGTGATCCCGGAGGGTGCGGCACTCCCAGGGTCGCCGCCGCCCACTGGAACTCGGCGACGTCGCGCCATGCACCGGAGGGCGCGAGCCCGAGCACGAGGACGGCGAACCCCGAGACGAAGACCGCGGCCGTGACGAGCGACACCAACGGCGGGCTCGAACGCGCTTCCGGACGCGCCGTGACGACACCACCGTTCCCGTGCCCGTCGCCCTCTCCGTGCTCCAACCTCAGGGGCCCTCCGCGACTTCCATCGACACTCTCGCCGAGCGCCGATGCACCCGCCGCCTTATAACAGACGCTTTCGCCGCCACCCGACGCGCGCTCGACGACCTGGCGCCGAAAACGAAGCGGCCCTCCCACACCGTGGGTGGGCCGCCGGTTACTGCTGACTCGACTCAGGTCACGGATGCGGCGTCGGGATCGGCGCAGTGACGCCCGGCAGACCGCGCGAAGGCTCGCCGCCTTCGGGCGTGATCACCACTTCGACCCGGCGGTTCACGCTCCACGCCCACTCGCCCTTCGCGGGAATGAGCGGCGACTTCTCGCCGTAGCTCTTGGTGCTGAGCACCGAGGCCGGCACGCCAA
>CAYUSL010000079.1:0-17788 GCA_964447125.1 uncultured bacterium
GGTGACGGGCCGTACGGCAGCATGCGCGCGTGGACCACGTCGATCAGCGCCAGGTTCACGTCGCCGCCACTGCCGACGAGCTTTGCCGCCTCGTCACGAAAACGGCGGCACATCGTGGTGACCTGGTCGGGATCTTCGAGCCGATAGAAGGCCAGCACGAAGAGCGACGAGTCTCGACCCACCAGCCGCTTGCTGGCCCGCACGGCGCTTCCGGCGCGCTCGGTGTATCGCTCGGCCACTCCCGGATCGAGCGCTTCCACGGAGCGCATGTGCACCCAGAATCGCGCAGGCCAGGCACTGGCGGTGAGCGACCAGTTGAAGCCGTCTCGGTCGTTGCGCTTCCACACCAAGCCACCGCGGCTGTCGATCAGTTCCTGGCAGAGCCGCTTGGCGAAGGCGGTGACGACGCTGCCCGTCACGCGATCGGTCGGCCGAGGCCGCGTCCGCGCTTCGAGAACGGCGGCGATCTCCAGATCCTCCGGCGTCACGATCACCGCGGGACGAGCCGTGAAGCTCGAGCCGTTCATCGAGAACTGCTGCCAGCTCTCGTCGTACGCACGCCGCGCGTCCGAGTTGGAGAGGATGTCGTAGGCCTCGTTGAGCTCGGCCATGCGCACCGAGGCCTGCGCCTGGATCGCATCGTCCTGGCTGGTGACGAAGTCGGGATGGTGCTCGCGCGCCAGGCGCCGATAAGCAGCCTTGATGGATTGAGCGCTGGCGCCGCGCTCCACGCCGAGAATGAAGTAGTAGTCCTTCACGGCGTCGGCCCCGACCTCAGATGCCATAGGTGCGCCTGAGCAGCCGCAGCACGCGCGAGTTCAGGTCCTCGCTCGAGAACGGCTTGGAGACGTAGTCGTCCGCACCGACGTGGTAGCCCTTCGAGCGCGCCTGCTCCTCACCGGGATTGGCGAGCATCACAACCGGCACGAACGCGGTACGGATGTCTTCACGCAGGTGACGGCAGAGCTCGAAGCCGTCCATGCCCGCGAGACCGACCTCGGTGATGACCAAGTCCGGGAGGCGCTCGCTCACCGAGGCCAGCGCATCCTCGGCGCTCGGCATCGCCATCACTTCGACGGCGATGGGCAGCATGGATAGCGCCGCCTGGATGCCCTGCAGGATGCCGGGGTCGTGGTCGACCACCAGCACGTTGGGTCGCTTCACCGTGGCCGCCGGGCGAGCACGTGGCGCAGTGCGCGGCGCGGTTCGCGGCATGGCCCATTCGGTCACGATGGGCGCTCCCAGGTCCGCGCCTCCGGCGACACCGACGCCCCCGCCACCCTCCCATCCTGCAGCGGCGACGCCTGCTCCCCCCATCGAGCGGGGCATCGGTGTCGCCGCGCGCCGGCGGATCGGTCCGGTCCGCGGCCGGTCCACCGCATCGGTGGTGACCGCGTGCTTGCGCGCGTTGCAGTACGGGCACACGCGCCATTCGAGCTTGAGCTCTTGGCCACAGCCCTCACAGAGCTCCTTGAGCGAGTGCAAGCAGTATGGGCAGGTCGAGAAGTCGAGGTGGATGAACGCGGCGCACTCGGGGCAGCGCACCATGTCGTCTTCGTCGAATTGGATGACGCGCAGCACTTCGTCCGGCGAGGTGACGCCCTGCTTGAGCTTCTCCATGGCGTCGTCGGCGAGGAAGCGCGTGCCCGTCGCCGCGGCGGCCTTGCGCAGCTCGGCCTCCGTCGATTTGCGCTGGATCAAGTCCTTGAGCTTCGGTGTCATGCGCACCAGCTCGAAGATGCCGACGCGCCCCGCGTAACCGGTGCGGCCACACGCCGCGCAACCGCGCCCCCGGTAGAACGTCGCGGCCACGCCATCGAGCCGCAGCTTGGCGAGCACGTCGGGCGCGGGCGTGTACGCCTCTTTGCAGCGCATGCAGATGCGCCGTGCCAAGCGCTGAGCGACGATGAGCTGCACCGACGAGGTGATCAGCACCGGGTCCACGCCGAGATCGAGCAAGCGCGTGATGGTTGCGAGCGCGCTGTTGGTGTGGACCGTGCTCAGCACCAAGTGACCGGTCATGGCGGCGCGGAACGCGATCTCCGCGGTCTCGAGGTCGCGAATCTCGCCCACCAGGATCACGTCGGGGTCCTGGCGCAACACCGAGCGCAGCACCTTGGGGAAGGTGAGGCCGGTCTTGGTGTTGACCTGCACCTGCGTGATGCCACCGAGCTGGTACTCGATCGGGTCCTCGACCGTGACGATGTTCACCTCGGGGCTCTTGCGCTTGGTGAGCATCGAATAGAGGCCCGTGGTCTTGCCCGAGCCGGTGGGGCCGGTCACCAAGATCATGCCCTGCGGCTGATTGAGCGCGCCTTCCAGCACCGCACATTGCTCGTCGCTCAGGCCCATGGCGCGGAAGGTCGGGATCTGATTGGTGCCGAGGACGCGCATCACCACCTTCTCGCCGAAATGGGTCGGCAAGGTGGAGACGCGGATGTCGAGCGACTTACCCTGGAACTGCGCCTTGATGCGGCCGTCCTGCGGCAGGCGGCGCTCGGCGATGTCGAGGTCGGCGAGGATCTTGAGGCGCGACGTCACGGCCGCGTGCAACCATTTCGGCACCTGCATGTAGTCGCGCAGCACGCCGTCGACGCGCAGCCGCACCTGCAGGTTGTTGAGGCCGGGCTCGACGTGGACGTCGGAAGCGCCACTCTTGATGGCGTCCTGGATCAAGAGGTTCACCATCCGCACCACCGGCGCGAGCTGTGCCGCCTCGCGGGCATCCATGCCGTCGAGGTCCACACCCGCAGGCGCCTCGCTCACGAAGTTGAGGTCGGTGGCGTCGGTGACGTTGCTCAGGAAATCCTGGAGCTTGTCCTCGGTGGTGTAATAGCGGTCGATGGCGTCCAGCACTTCGCTGCGGCTTGCCACCACCGGCCGCACCGCCAAGCCCGAAGAGAAGCCGAGCTCTTGGATGGCGGTGAAGTCCGAGGGATCGGCCATCGCCACGACCAGCGAGTTCCGCTCCACTTTGACCGGCATCGCCGTGTGCTTGCGCGCCATCTCCTCGCTCACGGCGCGCAGCGCCTTGGGGTCGACGGTGGCACTGGCGAGGCGGATCTGCGGCAGGTCGAGCCACTTGGAAAGGGTCTCCGCCAGCGATTCCTCGGAGACCCGCTTCTCGTGGATGATCAGCTCGAAGAGTGTGATGCGCCGTTTGCGAGCCTCGTCGAGGCTCGCCTCCAACTCGGCGGAGCTCATGATGCCGGCCTGCAGCAGCAACGGTCCTAGCGTTTTGGACATGGCACCAAAGCTCCGTCGCGGGTACGGCCGAGCACGCCCGCGCTTGTCGAGTGGGCCCCGAGTCGTGTGCGATTAAGGACCCCGCCCTCGTGTCCGTCAAGCGAGGACGCCCGCCGCTCACGGCTGCTTACCCAAGTGAGCGACTCTCTTTGCAATCCCGGCTCCACCCGAAGCGTCCGGAATATTTCGGGCATTTGTGCGGTGCAGTGCCGACAGTCACCCCAAATTGTCAGCGTCACGACTTCGCCGCGTCAGTTTTTCGGGATTCTTGCCTGCCAACCGCCGGCTGCGCGGGGCAGGATCCATGCCCCGAGCGGGATACACTCGGCCGGCCGCCGCGCAGGGTTGCGGCTTCGGGGCCTCATGGCGATCGTCACCGACCACATCCGGATCTCGACCCGTGGCGAGTCCGAGATCCGCGATCTCACCGATTCGGTGCGCAGCCTCGTGACTCGTCACGGCTTCCAGCATGGCCAGGCCCTGGTCTTCGTGAGCGGCTCCACGGCGGGCATCACCACCATCGAATACGAGCCGGGGCTCTTGCGAGACGTACCCGAGCTCTTCGAGCGACTGGCGCCCCGCGATGCGCACTACCACCACGAAGACACCTGGCAGGACGGCAACGGTCACTCGCACGTGCGCGCGGCGCTGCTCGGCTGCTCGGTGACGGTGCCGTTCGCCGACGGCGAGCTCTTGCTCGGCACCTGGCAACAGATCGTCCTCATCGATTTCGACAATCGCCCGCGGCAGCGCAACGTGGTGGTGCAGCTCACCGGCGAACGGCGGGAGTGAACGCGACATGGCGAGCATGCAGGGAAAGAAAGCGCTGGTGGTGGGCGTGGCGAACGAGCGCTCGATCGCGTGGGCGATCGCCAAGCGGCTCGCCGAGGAAGGCGCCGAGATCGCCCTCACCTACCAAGGCGAGGTGCTGGAGAAGCGCGTCCGCCCGCTGGCCGAGAGCATTTCCGCCGCGCTCGTGACTCCCTGCGACGTCGCGAACGATGCCGACATCGACGCGGCCTTCGCGCGCATTCGCGACACGCTTGGCGGCCTCGACGTGCTGGTCCACTCGGTGGCCTTCGCACGCCGCGAGGATCTGATGGGCGACTTCGTGGCCACCGATCGCGAAGGCTTTCGCGCAGCCCTCGACATCAGCGTCTACTCGCTGGTGGCGCTGACGCGCGCAGCGCTGCCGCTCCTCGAAGGCCGAGGCGGCGGTAGCGTGCTCACGCTCTCCTATTACGGCGCCGAGAAAGCCCTGCCCCACTACAACGTGATGGGCGTGGCCAAGGCCGCCCTCGAAGCGGCGGTTCGCTACCTGGCGCAGGATCTGGGGCCGCGCGGCATTCGCGTGAACGCGATCAGCGCTGGCCCCATCAAGACCCTCGCCGCAGCCGGCATCCACGGCTTCCGCGACATGCTCCACCACCACGAAGAACGGGCGTTGCTCAAGCGCAACGTGACTGCCGACGAAGTGGGTGCCGCAGCGCTGGCCTTGCTCGGCCCGCTCGGCGCCGGCATCACCGGCGAGGTGCTGCACGTGGACGCGGGGTACCACGCGACGGGGATGTAGCGGGCTTGGACGGCGAGATCCGAGGTTGGGGCGCGATCCACTCGCTCGCGCGACGATCGACGCATCGCGTGCGGGATGGCCGCCCGGGCGGGCGCTGCTCCCCCATCGCGCTTCTCGTGCTGCTGGTCGGGTGCGAGCGCGGGCCGACGCGAACGATCGATCTGGGCGCGCCCGACGCGCTGGTCGAGGTCGTCGGCGAGCGCGTCGTGTGGGACGCGGCCAACGCCGACAGCCCGCGCCCGTCCCCGGACGCGATCCAGCTGGTCGAGGGCTTCGGCGATCCCGGTGTCGAGGCTGGACACCCGGGCGTGTGGGTGACGGACACACGGGCGCGGCTGCGCGTGCGCGTGCTCGACCCGGCGGCGCGAAGGCTCGAGATCGGGCTCACGCCTGCGCCGATGCCACCTGGCGAAGCGCAAACGCTCGCCATTCGCGTCGCTGGCAGACTGCTCACACAAGCGCCCCTCACACTCGTGCGTGGAACGCAGAACGTGTCCCTCGACGTTCCCGCCGGGGCGCTACCGATCGGCGATGGCGACCTCGATCTCGAATGGGCACGGGTCGCGCGGCCCGCCGACGTGGACCCGCGATCGCAAGACCCACGCACTCTCGCCGCGCGCATCACGCGAATCGCGCTTTTGCGTAGCGATCCGTGGCGTGCGCCCCAGGAACTCCGGACGGAACCGGGAGCCCGACTCGAAGACGGGAGCTGGATCGTCACGCCACCCGTGTTGCTGCGCTTCCCGATCACCACGCTCGCATCCGGGAAGCTCTCGGCAGCAGCGGCGGAGGTCGGTGGCCCGTATCCTCAGCCGCCCGATACTCCGACGGTGTCCGTCGCGCTCGTTCGCGACGGCGAGGCGCCACGGGTGCTCGTGCAGCCGCGGGCGATCTTCGAGAACTGGACGAGCCTCGCCGCCCGTATTCCAGCGGGCTCCCACGACCTAGGTGCGATCGAGATACGGGTCACCGGCCAGGGGCCGACCCGCGTGGCAATCGATCGGCCACAGGTCCGCACGACGGCACCGCAGGCGCAGCCGGCGCAAACCGTCACCGTCGCGCCGCCCAGCCCGCCCAAGCGCCTGATCCTGGTGATCCTCGACGCCGCCGCGGCGCTTCATTCCAGCGCCTACGGCTACGCGCGCCCCACCACGCCGTTCCTCGAACAGCTCGCTTCCCGGGGAGTGCGCTTCGAGCGCACCTACGGAGCATCGTCCTACACGATCGCGTCCACCGCCGCGATCCTCACGGGTGTCTATCCCGAACGCAGTGGCGTGATCGTCAGCAAGACCAAGCTCGGCGAAGACGTGCCCACGCTCCCCGGCGCGCTTCGCAAACACGGCGTGCGCAGCATCGCGATCGTGGGGAACCCCAACGCGTCCACCGGCTTCGGCGGCTTGCGCGAGTTCGACGAAGTGCACGAGGTGTTCCGAGACAAGACCACGGTGCTGGATCCCGAGATCCCACGGCCACGCTCGCAGATCCCCGCCACGCTCAACGAGCTGGCGCTCGCGTTCCTGGCCCGCGATCCCGCGAGTCCCGCGTTCGTCTACCTGCACCAGGTGCCGCCGCACCATCCGTATCTCGCGCCCCCACCGTACCGGGGAACGTTCCTCGGCAATGCCGACCCCACGACGCTGATCGCCACCTGGAAGTCCATCGCGCCACGCATCCGCGTGAATCTCGAGGGCTGGGAGCTCGCCTTCGCGCGCGATCGCTACGACGAGAACTTCCGGTACGCCGACGACGGCGTCGCGGCACTGGTGAAATCACTCGACGCCGCACAGCTCGGCGACGAGACGCTGCTCGTCGTGACCGCCGACCACGGGGAAGCGTTCGGCGAGCACGGGCGGATCTTCCACAACACCACCGTCTACGAGGAGATGATCCGTGTGCCGCTGATCGTCGTCCCACCGCGGTCGTGGGCGGTTGCGCCCCACGTTGTGGCCACTCCCGTATCGACGATCGATCTCTTCCCCACGCTGGTGACGCTCGCGAGTAGCCCCGGTGACGCTTCGTCCTCGCCACCGCCGCTCGACGGCGTCGATCTCTCGGCGTCGATTCTCGGTGGCCGCGAGCCACCGGCCCGGCCGCTCACAGCACGCAGCATCGAGAGCTGGCACCGCCAGGCACTCATCGACGGCACGTGGAAGTACGTCGACGACGGCCGCGAGCAGGACGCCGAGCTCTACGACCTGGCTGCCGATCCAGGCGAGACGAAGAACCTGGTCGCCGAACGCCCGATTCGCGCGCTCCACCTGTCGGCCCAGCTCGCGCGCATCCTCGGCGAGCGCAAGGCCAACGCGTTCCCCACCGACGCCGTCGAGCTCGACGGCGCCGCGAAGGAAACGCTCAAGGCCCTGGGCTACGCCGGCGATTGATGCTGCGCTTCTCGGGGGACTTTTCAAGCCCCCCGCCCGGCACGGCCCAGCCGCGCTGGGACCCACCCCCGAGGCGCTCGGCTAACGCTCGTGGCTCGCCGCCGGCTCGCGCCCGCGATTGCTCGTCGGCGCCGACGGAGCGTCGCCCTCCATCGGCTCGCGCGTACAAGAAGCATGGAGGGCCGCGCTCCGTCGCGGCCGCCGCGCGATGTTCGTGAATGATCCCGGTGAGGGCCGGACGACCGAAGGTCGTGTGGCCGGGGCTCGTCTCCCCGGCCGCGTGTCCGGGCTCACCAGGGGTGGAAGACTTCGCGCGTGGGGTAGGTCGCCTTGCGCGGCGCTCGCCGTGCCAAGATCGGCCCCAGCACCAAGCCCGCGAGGAAGCCGCCGACGTGCGCACCGAACGCGACGCCACCGCCGTTGCCTGCATCGCCTACCGTAGCTGCACCACTCAGGAACTGCATCAGGAACCAAAAGCCGAGAAAGAAGAAAGCAGGGATCTCGATCACCTGGATGAAGAAGAAGATCGGCACCACCGTGAGGACGCGGGCCCGAGGGAAGAACAGGAAATAGGCGCCCAGCACGCCCGCGATCGCACCGCTCGCACCGACCATCGGCACGCCGGAGTGCGGCACCAGATACGTCTGGATGAGTGCCGCCACGGTGCCGCAGACCAGGTAGAAGAGAACGAAGCGCACCTTGCCGAGGCGGTCTTCGACGTTGTCACCGAAGATCCACAAGAAGAGCATGTTGCCGAGGAAGTGCATCCAGCTCGCGTGCAGGAACATCGACGTCAGAATCGGCGAGAATCGGCCCCACCAATCGAACGGGTGCGCCTCGCCGTACCAGAAGAAAACCTGCGGCACGAGCCCGTAGCGCGACATGAACGTGGGATCGATCGTGCGTACACCGTGGAGCCGGTCGTAGATCATCGGCTCGTAGAACCAGGCCACGGCATTGAGCGCGAGCAGCGTCCACGTGACGACCGGGACCGAGCGGGAGGGGATGGTGTCGCGCAGCGGAAACACGGGATCTGGGCTCGATTCGCGCGTGGTGCGGCAAATGCGCGGCGAGTATCGGTGCCCCCCTCCCGGTCGTCAACCAACTCGCCGATCTAGCTGCGTCGAGCCACGGCGCGCGATCCGAAGTGAGGAAACATGAATCGAGCGCAGGCCGAAGAACGCATGGAGGCGTTGATCCGCGAGATCCGCCACCACGCGCACCGCTACTACGTGTTGGACGATCCCGAGGTCGACGACGCGGTCTACGACCGGCTCTACCGCGAGCTTCAGGAGCTGGAAGCCGCGCATCCCGAGCTCCTGCGGCCGGACTCGCCCACCCAGCGCGTGGGCGGAGAACCTCTCGAGGGATTCGAGCCCGTCACCCACGACGTGCCGATGCTGAGCCTCGCCAACGCCTTCGACGAGACCGAGGTGCGCGAGTTCGACGCGCGCGTCCGCAAGCTTCTCGAACGGGGCGAGGACGAGCCCGTGCACTACGTGTGCGAGCCCAAGATCGACGGTCTGGCCATCCGCCTGCTCTACGAGCGCGGGCGCTTCGTCCTCGGCGCCACGCGCGGGAACGGCACCGTGGGCGAGAACGTCACGACCAACCTGCGCACGGTGCGATCGATCCCGCTCGAGCTGCATGCGTCGAGACATCACCCGACCCCGGCGCGGCTCGACGTGCGCGGCGAGGTCTACATCCCTCTCGCCGAGTTCGAGGCGCTCAACGCGAGGCGCATCGCCGCTGGTGAGCCCGCGTACAAGAACCCGCGCAACACCGCCGCCGGCTCGATCCGCCAGCTCGACCCCAAGCTCACGGCGTCGCGGCCGCTACGCTTCTTCGCCTACGCGATGGGCGGCGTGGAAGGTGTCGAGCTCGGCAGCCACCACGAGGCGCTGACGGCGCTCGCCGACTGGGGCTTCCCCGTGAATCCCTTGCGCAAGCGCGTGAGCTGCATCGAAGACGTGCTGGCCTATCGCGAGGACGTGCTGGCACGTCGCGACGAGCTCGCCTACGAGGTGGACGGCGTCGTCATCAAGGTGGACTCGATCGCCGAGCAGCGCACCCTCGGCACGCTCACCGCCACCCCGCGCTGGGCGCTGGCGTACAAGTTTCCGCCGCGGCCGGCGCGCACCCGCGTCAACGACATCGTCGCGCAGGTGGGACGCACCGGCACGCTCACGCCGGTGGCCCACCTCGAGCCGGTGGACGTGGGCGGCGTCACGGTGAGCCGCGCCACGCTCCACAACCTGAACGAGGTACGGCGCAAAGACGTGCGCATCGGCGATTGGGTGATGGTGCAGCGCGCCGGCGACGTGATTCCCGAAGTCGTGCAGGTGCTCACGGACGAGCGCACCGGCGACGAACGGGTATTCGAGATGCCCGAGCGTTGCCCCTCGTGCGACGCGCCGATCGAGCACGAGGAGGGCGAGATCGCGTACCGCTGCGTCAACAGCCAGTGCCCCGCACAGCTCAAGGAAGCGCTGCGCCACTTCGCATCGCGGGACGCCATGGACATCGAAGGGCTGGGCACCAAGCTGGTCGATCAGCTCGTCGAGAAGGGGCTCGCCGCCAGTCCCGCCGACCTCTACGAGCTCACCGAGAGCCAGCTCGCCGAGCTCGAGCGGATGGCCGAGAAAAGCGCCACAAACCTGCGCGAGGCGATCGAGGCGAGCCGCTCGCGTTCCGTGGACCGCCTGGTGCTGGCGCTCGGCATCCGTCACGTGGGACGCGCCACCGCCCGCCAGCTCGTGAATCACTTCCGCAGCCTGGAAGCGATCCGCGACGCGAGCCTCGAGGACTTGCAGAACGTGAGTGACGTGGGACCCGAGGTGGCCGCCAGCATCTTTGCCTTCTTCGCCAACGAGCACAACCGAGACGTGGTGGCCGCCCTGCGCGCTGCGGGGCTCGGCGAGCCTGCCGCCGAGAGCGCGGGCCCGCGGCCGCTCTTCGGCAAGAGCTTCGTGGTGACCGGCACGCTCGCGGGCTTCTCACGCGACGAGGCGCGCCGTGCCATCGAAGCGCGCGGCGGCAAGGTGAGCGAATCGGTGAGCAAGAAGACCGATTACGTCGTGGTGGGAGAGAAGCCGGGCTCGAAAGCGGAGAAAGCGCAGAAGCTGGGCCTCACGATCCTGGATGAAGCCGGATTCCGCACGCTGCTCGAAAGCTGAGCAGCGTGGCCCGCGCAGGTGGGGCGCGGCGGGGCGCACGCGCGCGATCGCCTTCGCCCCGATCGGCGCGGGTCGCGTTCGCTCGCAACCTCGGCGAGCGGCACAACATGCGATCGAGCCCGCTGTGATCCATGCGCAATCGAACGAGACGTGCGAATTCCTGGACACACGTTTGCGGGCTCAGGTAGCCTCGCCCCGCCATGCGCACCGAAACGGTGAGCTTCCCGGGACCCGACCGTCGCACGGTCAACTGTCTCGTCTATCGCCCCGACGCGGCGGCGCGCGCCACCGTTTTCCTGGTTCCAGCGCGCCCGCTCTTTCCCACCGACTACGAGTGGCTGGTGCGACCGCTGGTCGACGCGGGTCTCACGGTAGTCGGCGTCTACCAGCGCGGCTTCGGCTCCGAGGGCGCGGATGATCGATCCGGGCCCAAGGCCGTGGGGACGATCCGCAAGGCGGTCGGCACCTTGCTCGACAAAGGTGTCGTGACCGACCCGGTGGCCATCGTCGGACACGCGAGCGGCGCCCAGACGGCGCTGCTCACCGCTGCCGCCGACGAGCGCTTCAAGGCGGTGGTGGCACTGGCTCCGCTCGCCGATCTCGCGGCCCACGTCAAGGCGGCGCGCGGTTACCTGCCGAACATCGACGACGAGCATCGCCAGCTCTTCGGCGAGGTCTTCGAGGACGCCGACGAGGCGTACCGCACCCGCTCGCCGATCCACGTCGCGGATCAGATCAAGAGCCCGGTGCTGCTGCTCAGCGGCGAGATGGATCACGTCGTGCCGCCCTACCACGCGCGGGCATTGCACCAGGCGCTGGAAGCATCCGGCACCGCGGCGCGCTGCCTGGTGTTGCCCTGGCTCGGCCATTTCTTCGAGGCGTTCGGCTTTCATGGGCACCAGTTCGAGCGCATCCTCGACGAGACGCTGTCCTGGCTCTCGACCCACGTTGCGGTGCTCGCTCCTGCCGAGAACGGCGGCAATGCCGACTCGCGCGGTCCCTCGACCAAGCGTGGGCCGGGGACCGCGGTCGCCGATACTCAGCTCGGCGAGGGGCGAGCCCCGGTCTCGTCGAACGGCTCGCCAGCGACCGACACCACACCCACGCCTGCCCCAGCGCCCGAGCCGCGCGCCAAGTCCGTCTGATCGCCGGGCTGCACCGGCGATCGGAGCCGCCCGCGGTACGGCACCTTCGGCGTAGGACTTCGGCCCCGTTTTGCACCGTGGCTCGGTGGCTCGCTCACGCCGTCACGCTCGTCGTGCTCGTCGTGCTCGCTGAAATACTGGCGAGTGTGACCGAAGTCCAAGCGCGCGAGACGATCGCCGTCGACGACGGCTGGCGCTTTCAGCTCGCGCCGCGGCGCGCGTGCCCGAAGGTAGCGGAGGACGATTCGACGTGGCGGCACGTGCGGTTGCCCCACACCTGGAACGACGTCGACACCTTCGACGACGTCGTTGGTTACGCGCGGGACCGCGGCTGCTACCGCTACGAGCTGAAGAACGAGGCGCGCTTCGCCGGGCGGGTGGTGCGGCTTCGCTTCCTCGGGGCCTATGCGCAGGCGCGGGTCTGGATCGACGGACGCTCGCTGGGTCGCTTCGACGGGGACTACACGGGATTTCACGTCGACCTTGCGGGGGATTCGCTCGCGACCAAGGCGTCCACGACGATCGACGTCGAGGTCGACAACCGTGCCTCCCGACGCGTGCTGCCCGGCCGACCCGACCCTGACTACAACCTCTACGGCGGCCTCTATCGCGAGGTCTACCTCGATGTGCTGGCGCCCACGCACGTGGAGGACGAGGCGACCTTCGCGCGCCCTGCGCCGATGAATGGCAGCGTGTGGCTGGTGCCAGTGACCGTAGGCATCGCCAGCGAGCAGGAGAACGGCACACTCGACCTCGACCTCGAGCTGATCGGCCCCGATGGCCAGAGCGAGGCGCGAATCTCGCGAACCGTCGAGGTCTCGCGGAAGATGATCACTCCCACGACGCTCGATCTGGGCCCCCTCGATTCGCCCGCACTCTGGTCGCCCGACTCGCCGGCGCTCCACGAGGTGCGAATCGCACTGCGCCGTGACCGCACGACGATCGACGAGCACCGCTTCTCGATCGGCCTGCGCACCGCGCGCTTCGATCCCACGCGTGGCTTCTTGCTGAACGGCGCACCGCTTCGGCTGCGCGGCGCCAATCGCCACCAGGACTTCCCAGGGATGGGAAGTGCCCTGCCCGCTGGCTTCCAAGAGCTCGACGCCCGCGTCTTGAAGGACATGGGCGCCAACTTCGTGCGCACCTCCCATTACCCGCAGCACCCGGCGTTCCTGGACGCGTGCGACCGTCTCGGCATCGTGGTGTTCGAGGAGATCGCCACCTGGAAGACCGTGGGCTGGAGTGCCTTCCAGGATGCGGCTGCGCGGATGATGCGCGCGATGATCCAGCGCGACCGCAATCATCCCTCGATCGTGCTGTGGGGCATGATGAACGAGGGGCGCTCGAAGTCGATGTTCCAGCGCTTGAAAGCGATCGCCCGCGACGAGGATCCGACGCGCGGCGTGGGCTACGCCGAGCACCGCTTCGAGCGGGCGCTGAGCCAGGACACGGCGGAGCTGCCCGACGCCATCGGGCTCAACTACCGCCCCGAGAAGTATCTCGAATTCAAGCGCCGCTTCCCGCAAGGAGCGTTCTTCGTCTCCGAGCACACCAACCGCAGCCACACCACCCGGGGTGATCTCGAAGCCGAGCTCGTCCAGGTCCGCGACATCGACGCCGAGCTGGACCGGATGGATGCGTTGCCGTGGCTCGGCGGCACGGCGCTCTGGTCGCTTCACGACTACGGCACCGAGCGTCCCAAGAAGAAGACCCGGACGATTCACAACTCGGGAGCTGTGGACGCATTTCGCATCCCGCGGGCGAGCTACCGGTACCTCGCCACCCGCTGGAGCGACACCCCGCGCGTGGAGATCCTCACGCCGCCGCTCACCGCCAAGACCGGGCCTCAGGCGGGCAAGTTGGTGGTGCCGATCGCCACCGATTGTGCGCGGGTGCGATTGGCCGCCGATGGTCGCGACCTCGGCGAACGAGCGGGCGCGCACTTGATCGAGTGGCCCCTCGACACGGCACCCAGCCGTATCGACGTCCACGCCGAGTGTGGGAATGGATCGGTCACTGCGAGCTGGACCAAGCCAGGCCCCCCCACGCAGCTTCGGCTCACGAGCGATCGCGATGGGCTGCCGCGCGACGGCTCGAATGCGGCGCTCGTCACCGTGCGCGTCGAGGACGCCGAGGGCCGGCTCGTCACCGATTTCAGCGGCGACGTGATCGTGACCAGCACCCGTGCGGGCCACGTCGTCACGATCGGAAATCACGGCCGCGTGCCAGTGGTCGCGGGACTCGGCGCATTCGCGGTCGAGAGCACGCCCGGCACCAACGGCACGATTCGAGTCATCGTCGGTCACGGTGGTTTCGAATCGGCGAACCTGCGCCTGCCAACCCACCGAGCTGCCGCGCGCGAAAACGACACCGAGTAAGACCGCGGACCGCGCGACGGGGAGGCGCCGACGGAGCGTCGCCCTCCATCGCCACCACGAGACTCGCCGGCAGTAGGCTCGACGTGCCGTAGGGCGCACGGGCATCGCCGATGCCCGGGTTACGGGCCGAGCGCTGTCGCCAACGCGCGTGGCGCCAGTCACACTCTCGCGCGGGAGCACGCGCCATGCACATCGACTCCGAGAACACGCCCAAGGTGGCGCGGCCTGCTTCGACCGTGGTGCTGCTGCGCGATCCGCCAGCGGATAGCGACCAACCGTTCGAGGCCTACTTCACGCGCCGTCCCGATCACTTCACGTTCGTGGGAGGCTTCCACGTCTTTCCGGGTGGTGCGATGGACGCGGCGGATCAGCGGCCAGCGACGCTGGCCCGCGTGCGTGAGCTCACCACCGAACAGGCACTCGCCGATCTCGCCGGCTCGACGGAGGCCTCAACGGCCCTCGCCCACTGGGTCACGGCCGTGCGCGAGGTCTTCGAAGAGGCGGGCGTGCTGCTCGCGGTGAATGCAGATGGATCCGACGTGGCGCCGCCGATCGTCGCCGACTTTCTGGCGAACGTGCCGCGCACCCACGAGCACCATGCAGCCGAGGTCTTTCTCGACCACGTGGAGCACCACGGGCTCGTGATCGACGCGCGTCAGATCCGCTACTTCTCCCACTGGATCACGCCGCCGGGACCGCCGCGGCGCTTCGACACGCGCTTCTTCGTGGCGCGATTGCCCGCCGGCCAGCACACCGCACCCCATCCCACCGAGGTCGACGGCGAGGCCTGGCACGGCCCCGCCGCCGCGATCGGCCGATGGGAAGTGGGCGAGCTCTCACTGATGCCGCCGTCCGTGTTCACCCTGCAGCAGCTCGCGTCGTTCCCATCCATCGACGCGATCTTCGAGAAGCACGATCTCGCCGCCGAGGCGGAATCCCGCGGCAACTCGCGGCTCATCGCCTCGTTCTGACTTCTCGCGCCGGCACGCTCAGCCGTGAACGCTCGGCTCGGACTTGGGCTGGTGAGCAGCCTTGGCTTGCTGCGCCGCTGCCTTCTTGGCGGCATCACGCGTCATCGCGAAGTGGATCACGCCGGGCGCGTGGCGCCCGATCCACGCGGCCACCTTGCCGTGTCCCGTGAACACGTACTCGCGGTCGCGGCGCGCGATGGCGTTCACCATGACGCGCGCGGCCTTCTCGGTCGGCCACATGAGCTTCGCCGGCCGCTTGTCCTTGCGGCCTCCATCGAAGCGACCCTGGTTGTCCACCTGGGCGATCTCGCTGGCGACGAAGCCGGGATGGATCGTAGTGCAGGTGACGCCGGTGCCTTCGAGCTCCATCGACAGGGTCTGGCCGATCGCGCGCACTGCCGCCTTGGACGCCGAGTACGGCCCTTGCGCCGGCACCGACACCATCGAGGACACGCTACCCACCAGCGCGATGCGTCCGCGCGTCTTCTTGAGCTCTGCGATCGAATAGCGCGCCGTCATGGCCAAGCCGATGACGTTGGTCTCGAATTGACGTCGCCAGTCGGCGGCCTCCAGGTTCTCGATTCGCCCGGAGACACCGAAGCCCGCATTCGCCACCACCACGTCGAGGCGCCCGAGATCACGGGCGACCGCCTCGACGGCGAACATCACGGCACTCTCGTCGGTCACGTCGCAGGGAACCACCAGCCCGCGGCGGCCGAGCTTCTCGATCTCGCGAATCACCTCGCGCAAGCGATCCTCGCGCCTGCCGGACACGCCCACGTCGGCACCGCGCGACGCCAGCTCGAGCGCGATCGCACGGCCGATCCCGGCCGTCGCTCCCGTCACCCACGCGACCATCCCTGCAAAATCTTGCCTAGCCATCGTCACCGCCTCGTTCTCGGCCTCGAAGCAACGCCCGCAAGCGGGAGGCGGGCGAGTCTAGATCACGATCCCCGAAACGTCGCGATCCGGACGCCGCCGACGCAGTGGGGCGGCCCACCGAGCGCTCCGCCGCGACCTCACGCGGCTTGCTGATCCGAGCCGCGGTGACGCATCGTGCGCGAGATCGTCGGCGACTCGCTCGCCACGACCTGGCGAGCTCGAACGCCTCCGGAGGAAAACATGCGGTTGGGAATCATCGGCGAAGGTCTCCTCGAGCGAATCCTCGCGCTCACGAACATCGCGCCCGCACCGCTGATCGAGACTCAAATCGCGTACAGCATGGCGCGGACGATCATGGCGGGGGTCAAGGTCGGCATCTACGACGCCGTCGGCAACGGCGCGGCGACACCCGCCGAGGTGGCAACCGCCTGCGGAACCGATCGCGAGGCGACCACGAAGCTCATGAACGCGCTGGTCGGCTTGCGTTACCTGCGACATCGCAACGGGCGCTACGACCTCACACCGAAAGCGCGCAAATGGCTGTTCCGCGACTCGCCGCGTTCGATCGCCGACAAGCTGCTCTTCCAATACGACGAGTGGGACATCGTGACGCGGTACGAGGAGTACGTCACCACCGGACGACCGCTCGACGTGCACAGCTCGCTCGTGGATCCAGCGACCTGGGAGCGCTATCAACGCGGCATGCGGGCGATGGGAACGGTCTCCGGCGAGGAGGTCGCGGCGCGAATACCGGTGCCCGCGGGCGCCACGACGATGCTCGACATCGGCGGCTCGCACGGCTTCTACTCGGTTTGCGTGTGCCGTCGTCATGCTGGCATGCGGGCGACGATTCTCGATCTACCCGAAGCGGTCGAGCATGCAGCACCGATCCTAGCCCGGGAAGGCATGGGGGAGCGAGTGCGTCACCGGCCCGGCAACGCGCTCACCGACGATCTGGGCAGCGAAGCGTGGGACGTCGTCTTTCTGTCGCAACTGGTGCACCACTTCACCGACGAGCAGAATCGAGCGCTCGTCGAGCGGATCGCCCGGTCGCTCAAGCCCGGCGGGGTGTGCGTGCTGCTCGACGCGCTCAGGCCCGAGTCGCCGGACGAGACAGGCGGCGTGGGCGCGGTGCTCGACCTCTTCTTTGCCGCAACCAGTCGCTCGGGTACCTGGCCCGCCGCCACCATGCAGCACTGGCATCGGGACGCCGGACTGACCGTGCTGGCGCCGATCCATCTGCGCAGCCTCCCCGGCGCCGCGATGGTGGTGGGGCGAAAGCCACCCGTGCGCGGCGCCTAGCCCGGACGCGTCACGATCGGTGCGCGCGCCGGGAAGGCCGGCGCGCTGCAACGCTCGACGACCCGACCCGAGCGCGTGGAGACGCATGCTACGGTGTGGCGCACGCGAGGAGAGATGCGCATGCGCGAGGTGCACGAGCCGCTGATCTTGTCGGTCTCCGGCCCCGATCGGCCAGGAATCCTGGCCGAGCTGGCGGGCATCCTGGCGCGCGGCCAGATCGATCTCGTGGACGTCGAGCAGGCGACGCTCCAGAACTTCCTGGCGCTCTCGCTGCTGGTCGATCTCGGCAACCGTCCCGAGCGGGCGCAGGTGATCCTGCGCGAGTTCCTGCCGGCAGCGGCGCGCATGGGGCTCAACGCCGAGGTGCGCGCGATCTCCCATCCCGAGCTGCGCATCCTGAAGGAGCAAGACCTGTGGGCCGTGACGCTCCTCGGTGAGGCGGCGATCGCGCACATGGTGACGACGGTGGCTGCGGCCACCGCGCGGCACAACGCCAACATCGTCACGATCCGCCGCCTCGCCGAGCAGGACATCAGCGCGGCCGAGCTGATCGTGGACGTGTCGCGCACCGCCTACGTCGACTCGTTCCGCCGTGATCTCCTGAGCGCGTGCGAAGCGGTGGGCATGGACGTGGGCGTCGCACCGGAGGACGTGCATCGCAAGAGCAAGCGCGTGGTGGTGATGGACGCCGACTCGACGCTGGTCGCCGGCGAGGTGATCGACGAGCTGGCGCG
>CAYUSL010000080.1:0-17721 GCA_964447125.1 uncultured bacterium
CGCTGATGGAGGACGCGCGCACCACCGCGCGCTGGTACATCGTGGTGGCGATGGGGCGGAAGGCGGGGCACCTGGCGCTCGGCATCGGCAAGGCCGCTGGCGCCACGGTCACGCTCATCGGCGAGGACTTCCGCTCCGGCAAGGTCCCGTTGCGTGAGATCGGCGACATCCTCGAAGGCAGCATCTTGAAGCGCGAGACCATGGGCCGGCCGTACGGCGTCGCGGTGGTCGCCGAAGGTCTGGCCGAGCGCATGGATCCCGCCGAGCTCGAGGATCTGAAGGACGTCGAGCGCGACGAGCATGGCCACATCCGTCTCGCCGAGGTCGACCTCGGTCGCTTGCTGCAGGGTGAGCTCAAGCGGCGGCTCAAGGCGCGCGGGCTCAAGCGCACCATCGTCAGCAAGGACGTGGGTTACGAGCTGCGTTGCGCTGCTCCCGTCACCTACGACCTCGAGTACACCCGCGACCTCGGCTACGGCGCGGTCAAGCTGCTCATGAGCGGCGGCACGGGCGCGATGGTGACGATCCAGGCCGGGCGATTGGTGCCGATGTATTTTGCCGAGCTACTCGATCCGTCCACCGGCAAGACCCGCGTGCGGTACGTGAACACCGAGACGGAAAGCTACGAAGCGGCCGCCAAGTACATGATTCGCCTCAACCGGCCGGATTTCGAGGATCCCGCGCGGCTCGCCGAGCTCGCCAAGGTGGCCAACACCGATCCGACCACCTTCGAGAAACAGTTCGGGTACCTGGGGCGCCGATTCCGCTGGTGATGCGCACCCGGCGCGCGCGTCAGCGTCGCCTCGAGGGTGGAGCTTCGTGAGGCGGCTCTACGAGTCCGCGTGGCGCCGGATCGGGGCCCTCGACTTGGCGCCCGTCGACGACGCCCCGGCTTCGATCCCGCTCGATGCACTGGGGCGCGGCCACCGGGTTTTGGAGATTGGTTCGGGTTACGGCGCGTTGCGTACGGCCCTCGCCGCACACTTCCAGCGCGTGCTGGCCATCGACGTGGCACCTGCGTTGGAGCTGGCGCGCGGCGAGGATCCATCGCGCGTGTCCGCCGTCGCGGCGGACCTCGACGCGCCGCTGCCGATCGGCTCGGGGACGTTCGACGCCGTGGTGGCGTTGGAGGTGATCGAGCACGTCGTCGATCCCGCAGCGCTGCTCGCCGAGCTGGCGCGCATTCTCCGGCCCGACGGGCGCCTGCTGCTCAGCACCGTGAATGGGCGTTACCTCGGCTACGCGTGGTCGTGGTTGTGTGGACGGCCGCCGCGCACCATCGACGACTCCGGGCTGCTCGCCGGATTGCCGGCGCCGCACCACGGCCACGTCTCGCTCTTCACCGCCGGCGAGCTGGTGCGTTGGCTGCGTGCGCTGGGATTCGAGGTCGAGGCGGTGCTGGGGACGGGCTGGGTCGCACCGCGGGCGACGGGTGTGATGCCGCGCGAGGTGCGTCGCGAGCTCTTCGCACAGGGCTTTCAGGTGATCGCTCGTCGCGATCGCTCTCTGGCGCCCGTGCGCCACGCTCGTGAGGTGAGCGCGATCCTCGTGGCGCACGAGGCGGGCGAGGATCTCGACGCCTGCCTGGCGGCGATCGCTCGACTTCGCGGGCCGATCCAGGTGACGGAGACCTGGGTGGTGGACAACGCTTCGCGGGACGGCGCGGTCCCTCGCGTCAAGGCGCAGTTCCCGGAGATCGAAGTCCTCACGAGTGGCGTGAACGTCGGCTTCGGTGCCGCGGTCAACAACGCCGCGCGGCGTGCGCGCGCGCCGCGACTCTTGCTGGTGAATCCCGACGTGGTGATCCGGCCGGGTGCGCTGATCGCGCTGGAGGCGATGTTCGCTTCCGATCCGCTGCTGGCCGTCGCGGGTGGCAGGCTCGAGCGCCCCGACGGCGGCGCAGCGCTCTCGTGGGCGCACTTCCCGACACTGCGCGTGGTGGCGGCTTGGTGCGCCGAGCGCGCGGGCTTCACGCGCCTCGCCCGCGGGCTCACGCCCCGCGTGGGTGCGGCCGGTGGCGGGCCTGTGGGGGCCTGCGTGCTCGTCGATCGGCGAGCGTTCGCGGCGGTGAATGGCTTCGACGAGCGCTTCTTCCTCTACGCCGAAGAGCTCGATCTCTACGAGCGGCTCCGGCGCAGGGGAAGGACCGTGGCGATGGCGCCGATCGTGGTCGCCACCCATCGCGAAGGCGGCAGCACCAGCCAGCTTCCCGATCGAGGACGCTCCGCGTGGGTGGCGAGCCACGAAGCCTTGCTACGCAAGTGGCGCCTCCCACTCGCGCGTTGGCTGTTTCAGCGCGCCACCCGCGCCAGCGGGCCAGTGGCGAGTGCGCATGGCTGAGCGCGGGGAGAGCGTGGATCTCGCGCTCACGGTGGTGGTGCCGACGCGTGGCTCGGCGACGCTCGCGCACGCGCTCGACTCGCTCGCGCTCGCCGCGGGCGCAGTCGCCGGCGGTGCCGAGATCGCGGTCGTGGACGATGCGAGCACGCCGGTCGTGACGCTCCCCGAGTCGCTCCAGGCTGTGCCGGTGCGCACGCTGCGTCTGCCGACGCGGCGTGGATTCGGCCCCGCCGTGAACGCGGGTGTGCGCACGTCGACGGCGCGCTGGGTGGCCGTCGCCAACGACGACGTGGAGCTCGACGGCCGTTGCCTCGCGCTGGCGTGCGCGGCGATCGAAGCCGAGGATGCGTGGGTGGCGTGCCCGGCAGTCGCCGCCAGTGAGGGGCTGACGTCGACGTCGGAACGCGAGCAGCGCGTCGACGAGAGCCTCTACCGGCTCACGTGGGATCGCGCGACCCTGCGCACCATCCCCATCGCCTTCGGGCGCACCCTCGAGCCGCACTATCCCTCGGGAGCGTTGGCGGTCTACGAGCGCCTGCGCTGGCACGAGCTGGGCGGCTACGACGAGCGACTCGCTCCCTATTACTGGGAAGACGTCGATCTCGGTCTGCGGGCGCGTGGCCGCGTGGCGGGCGGAGATGCGCGCTTTCGCGCCGTGCACGTTCCCGCGGCCACCGCCACACATGCGCGCCACGCCACCGTCGTGCGCGAAGCGCGCTGGCTTCGCAAGACCATCTATCGCCGCAATCGCGAGCTGGTGATCGCGCGTCACCTCGCCGATCCCGTTCGTCGTCGCTGGCACGTCGCCGCGCTCGTCGCGCGCGCCGTGCGCGGCGTGCTCTCCGGCGACCCCAGCCACGCCCTCGGCGCAGCGTGGGCCTGGCGGATGGGGCTCGGCGGGCGGCGCGGATCGCCGCCGGCGACTGGGGTGCTCGATGCGATCTTCGCCGAGAACGGCGCTGCGCCCGCGTCACCGTTCGAGCGCGGCCGGTGAGCAGCCGCTTGCGGGTCGTAGCACTCGACTCGGCGCGTGCGATGGGTGGCGCGGAAGTGGCGCTGCTCACGGCGGCGCGGGCCTTCGCAGCACACGCGCTCGACGTCACCGTGATGGGGCCCGGCGGCGGCGCGTTGGAAGCCGCCACGCTCAGGCACGCGATCCCGTTCGAAGCGCTGGCGCTGGATCGCGTGCGAGCGACGGCGCCGTTCGCATCGCGGCGAGTGCTCGCCGATCTCGGCGCGCGACTCGACGTGGCGCGACCGGACGTGTTGCTGGTGAACGGCGTACGCTCGCTCAAGGCTTGCTTGGCGCTCGGAGCCCGTCCCGCGCCGGTGGTCGCATTCGTACACGACGTGCTCGACCCGGGTGTGGCGTCGCGGACCATGCGCTTCTTCCGATTCTTCCGCGATCGCGTGGCGCTCTATTTGGTGCCCGCAGCTGCGGCACGGGAGAGCTTGGTCGCGCACGACATCCCGCCCGAGCGCGTTCGCGTGGTGCCGCCAGCCGTGCCGGACCTCGCACCACTCGCGCGTGATACGCGCGCCGACGTGCTTCGGGCCATCGGTGTCGATCCCGCATGGCGCGCGATCGGCTTCGTGGGGCAGATCGAGGCGCGCAAGGGCTTGGATGTGCTCCTCGACGCCCTCGATCGCGCGCCGCTCCCCGCGGACGTGGTGTGCGTGATCGTCGGCGACGATCCGTTCGGGGAGCACCGCCGTTACCGTGATTCGGTCTTCACGCGTGCCCGACACACGCCGCAGGTGCGGCTCACGGGCTGGCGCCGGGATGCGGATCGGCTCGCGGCCGCGCTCGATCTCTTGGTTTGCCCGTCGCGGCGGGATGCCTGTCCGCTCACGGTGCTGAACGCGATGAGCGCGGGTGTGCCGGTGATCGGCGCGCGTTCCGGTGGGATTCCCGAGCAGCTCGACGAAGGAGCGGCGGGCGTGCTGGTTCCCGTGGACGATCCGGTCGCGCTGCGCACCGCGATCGACGCGCTGTTGGCGGACCCGGCGCGCGCCGCGGAGCTGGCTCGCGCGGCACGTGCGCGCCATGCGCAGCGCTTCGCATGCGAGCACGCCGTCACCGCGCTCGCGAGTGCCGTCGCGGAAGTTGCGAGAGACGTTTGACGCCCGTCGCCGCGCGTCCCTATCTTGCCGCGGCTCGCGGCCGGGCGCGGTGGGTCGCCACGCAATCCTCTCGCATGTCACGGCTGGTCTTCGCCACGCGAAATCGCGGAAAGGTGATCGAGCTCGAGCGCATGCTCGCCGGGCTCGGCATCGAGATCGACGATCTGAGCGCCCATCCGGAGGTCGAAGAGATCGAAGAGACGGGGGAGACCTTTCGCGACAACGCGATCCTCAAGGCCACGACGGTGGCGGCGCGCACGGGGCTGGTGGCGCTCGCCGACGATTCGGGGCTCGAGGTGGACGGCCTGGGCGGCAGACCGGGAGTGCGGTCGGCGCGTTACGCCGGTGAAGGCGCCAGCGACGAAGCCAACAATGCACGGCTCGTGGAAGAGGTGACGCCGCTCGCTCCACACGCACGCACCGCGCGCTACCGTTGTGCGATCGCGGTAGCCACGCCGGGCGGCCAGGTCGAGGTGGAGGAAGCGAGCGTCGAGGGACTGATCGTGACCGAGCCCCGCGGCGGTCGTGGATTCGGATACGATCCCTACTTTTGGGTTCCCGAGTACGGACGAACGATGGCGGAGCTGGAAGCGCACGAGAAGGACGCCATCAGTCATCGCGGGCGGGCGCTGCGCCAGGCGCGCGTTCATCTGGATCGGCGTCTGGGAGTGGCGACACGGCACGAGTCGCATGGAAGGTGAGAACGTCAGGGTCGGATCGAGCAGTTCACGGGGCGTAGCGCAGCCTGGTAGCGCACCTGCCTTGGGCGCAGGGGGTCGCTGGTTCGAATCCAGTCGCCCCGACCACGACGTAGCGAAGGAGCCGCGTGCCCGTTGCTTGCAGCGGGACGCGGCGGCGGCACTCGGTCATCCCCATGGATGACGCGAACCGCGTCTCGGTCGAGCTCGATTGCCCGCGCTGCCAGCAGCGTGGGCGCATGGACGTGCGCTTTCGCTACGGTCCCGCCGGCCATCGGCCGCTGGTGCTCGGCGAGCGTCTGGAGTGGACCTCCGGTGCGGCGCGTCTCGATGGGCCATCGACGGAGCCGAACCTCGAGGTGCCGGCAATCGCGTCGTGCACCGCGTGCGCCAAGCTCGCGGCCCACTTCGCCCGCTCCCAGTGGCGCACCCTCCGGCGGGCCTGCGACTCGAGCGAAGGCCGCGGCAAGGCACCCGCCGCAGGAAACGTGCGAGCGCTCGACGAGCGCATCGAGACCCTGCTCGCCCATTTCGACTACGGCTTCGCGCTACGCGAGGCACGCGAGCTGGGCGGGGAGGTCATCGCGCGTCCGGGGCGCTACATCGAGCACCTCGGTGAGCTGGTGCTCGGTTATTCGCCGGTGCTCTTCGATCGGATGCTCGGCGCGCTGCGCCTGGAGCGCGACCGGCTCGTGGAAGTGCGGCTCTTGCCGGTCGCCGTGCAGGATGCGTTGCGCGCCTTCCCCGTGACCATCCATTTCGGCGCGCTTTCGTCGGCCGTGCCGGCGCTCTTCGCGCCGCTCGCTCGGCACGGCGAGCCTTGGGTGGTGGCCATGCTCTACCGACTGTCGATTCGTGCGGAGGTGGAGAGCTGGCGCCACACGCTCGCCGCTGCCGAAGAGGGACGACTGGAGCTGGCGGCCAAGCTGGCGAGCCTGCTGGCCCATCTGCCGTGGGTGGACGCTTCGCTCGCGTCGCTCGCCGCTCTCGATCGTTTCAGCTCCGAGGACGAAGTGGAGGAGGCCACGCGTGCGGCGTTTCGGGGCTTGCCGGAGTGGAGTCTCGACGAGCCAGCGGTGGTCACGCTGGAACGAGCGAGCGCCGCGGAAGTCGGGTGAGAACGAGTAAAAATGCCGAAAAACAGGGGATTTGCGCGCGTCGTTGCCCGCGCCGCGTTTCGTTGACAATCCCCCCTCGGGTGTCTATCGTGGACTCGTGGACTTCGAAGCGCCCATCAAGAAGAAGATCCTGATCGTCGAGCATTCCGAAGCGCTCGGCGAAGCACTCTGCGATTACTTGAACGAACGCGATTACGAGACCTTCTGGGGACGCGACGGCCTCGAAGGCTACGCGCTCTTCCTCAAAGAGCAGCCGGACCTGGTGATCCTGGATGCGCTCGCGCCCACCCTGGACGGCGTGGCGTTGTGCGAGAAGATCAAGGACACGCCCTTCGGCCGGCGCACCAAGGTGATCGTCACCGGCAGGGTGCTGCGCAACCGGCGCGATCGCCCGCAAGAAGATCGCAACCTGGGTGCCGACGAGGTGCTCGCCAAGCCGTTCCGCCTCGAGGAGCTGGAGAGCAAGATCGTGGTCCAGCTCAACGGCACCGAAGGCCGCACGTTCCACTGAAGCGCGGTTGCCGCGCTGGTCGGCGCGAGTGCGCGGTCAGCGCAGCTCTTTGGCGTGCTGGAGCAGCTCTTCGATGGGCACGACCCGGACCTGCGGGTCGAGGCTGTCCTTGAAGCGCCGCCCGACCTCCACCAGCGCGTAGTCGCGCTCGCTGGCACCGAAGCGCGAGAACGGGTGGATCACCACGATGCTGAGCGCGCCGGTGCCGGCGCCTCCCGCGTGCGGCAACGTGTTGATCGCTGCGGCGGCTTGCTCGGGTGTTTGGAAGCCCTCCCAGATCGCCGTGCGCACCGCGATGATCGGCTTGTCGTTCACCCAGCGGATCTCGCCCTGGCCGCCGCTGTAGTACGGGCCGATCTTGGCGATGACCGCGTCGATCGAAGCGCGGTTCAGGTAATCGTTGTAGGCGCCGCTCCCGATCGCCACCTCGTCGATGACCGTCGCGATGTGCAGCCCTGATTCCCACAGCATGGGTTCGGTCTCGTCGAGGAAGCGGTTCAGGTTGGGCTCGAGGTGGGGGAGGATGTAGCCCTTGCCCGAGGGACCCGCCACAAACGAGTCGTTGGGCGTGCCGTGGCCCAAGTACCACTCGAGGATCGGCGGCGCGACGCGCACCAGCGCGGGGGAGAGCTCCCACGTGAGCGGATACGCGCCACGCAGCCCGTTGCCGAAGTACTTCTGCTTCCACACGTCGTTCATCAGGAAGCCGATGTTGTCGCCGTCCGTGACCAGCAACGACACGTAGTGCAATCCCGGCTCGACGGGTGGGATCGGCGGGCGCGGCACGCGCACCGGTGGCTGATACGAGAACTGCGCCAGCGTGGACAGGTTCTGGCAGGTATCGCAGGCGATGAGCGCCAGCGAGTTGAGCGAGGCGTCCTCGACCATCGGTTGCTCGCTCTGCTGCCCGCGCCAGCCCATGAGGAACCCGCCCGGTGGCTGGCTGGCGAGGACGCTGAGCGCGAACGGGCTGCGCCCCTCGCCGTCGTGGTACACGAAGCCGCCAGCGAGAACCGGCAGATCTTTGAGCAGCGGCAAGATGTCCTCGCGCTGCTCGAACACGATCGATCGCGAGAACTCGCCGGGATGCTCGGCGAGGAGGCGCGCTTCGTCGTAGCCGGTGAGGTCGTTCAGAAGCGGAATCTCGAGAGGTGCGATGTGGAGCTCCTGGCGCCGATCGACGGCGATCGCGCCCACCAGCCCGGCGAACGAGATGCCGGCGTTGATCGAGTCCGGCAGTCCTTGCGAGTCGATGCGTACGTAGCCAGGGATGTGGTCGCGGAATCGTTTCAGCACGTCGAACGCATCGAGGGCGCGGTCCCACGTGATGCCGCGGGTGGCGACCACGTGGTCGATCCAGGGCTGATCCTCGTTGGGCTCGATCCAGAGCAGCTCGGTGCTGCCGCGCGCCACCAGCCCTTGCAGGCTGGCGATGGTGAGGTGCTCGTACTGGCGCAACGCGTTCTGCGAGATTCGCACGATGTGCTCGGGGGCGACGCCCGAGTTCAGATTGAGCGCGGGGGCGTTGGTGAAAGCGGACGCGTCCTTGGGTGGTGGAGGCGGAAGCAGGGGTTCGGTGCGGGGGGTGGCGGGATCTCCGCTGCCGCCACCGGACCCGCCGCACGAGCCCACGGCCAGGGCCAACGCTGCGAACAGCGCACGCCGGCGGCCGCGCGGAACGGAGCTCACCAATTCCCGTTTCATGCCATCTCCTCACGAGCCAAGAAAGCGACGAGCCGCCGCTCGGCTTCGACCAGCGGCAGCCCGTGCTGGTCGGCGATTCGGCAGACGTCTTCATATTCGGGGTGCGAGCGGTGCTTGCCGTCGGCCACCGCGACGACCTTGACGCGCACGGTGCCGAGCGGTGTTTCGATGCTTCGCACCTCGCGCTCGAGCTTGAGGCGGCCCGCCTGGCTGATCCGGGCGCCGGTGGTGGTCGACTCGGTGAGCAGCCGTAGCCCCAGACGCTCGCCAGCGCCACTCGGTGCGAGCACGCGAATCGACGTTCCCGGCCGGTTCTTCTTCATCTGCACCGGCGTGAGCAACACGTCGAGCGCGCCTGCGGCGCGCAGCCGCTCGGTCAGGTGGCCGAAGAGCTCGGGATTCATGTCGTCGATCTCGGCCTCGACGATGTCTACGTGGTCGCGCGTGGTCCGGATGCGAGGGTCGGTGACGGTGTCCCGCACGACGGGCTGGCCGACCCAGACGCGCAGCAGGTTGGGAACCTCGCGGGGATCTTGGGTGGCGACGCCGTAGCCGATGCGCTCGACCACCATGTCGGGCCGCGCGCCGAAGCGCCTCGCGAGCGTCACGGCGAGCGCGGCGCCGGTGGGCGTGGTGCGCTCGCCCGCAGCGGGCGAGGTGCCGGGGAGCGGTACGCCGGCGAGGAGCGCCAGCGTCGCGGGAGCGGGCACAGGCATACGGCCGTGCGCCGTGTCGACGAAGCCGCTACCCAGCACCGGTGGCGCCGAGACGATGGGGTCGAGGTGCAACGCCTCGACGCCTGCGACGGTGCCGACGATGTCGACCAACGCGTCCACCGCGCCCACCTCGTGGAAGGCGACCTCGTCCACGGGGATGCCGTGGATTGCGGCCTCGACGTGCGCGATGCGCTCGAACACCGCTGCCGCGCCGTCGCGCACTGCCGGTGGAAGGTCGGCGGCATGCAGGCGACCGCGGATCTCGCGCCAGCCGGTGTGCGCGTGGGCAGGAGATGCCGGGCGGTTGTGGCCGTGATCGGAAGCGTGTACGTGCAGGTGGGAGTGCGCGTGGCCGTGATCGTGCGGATGATCGTGGTCGTGGCCGTGATCGTGATCGTGCGCGTGGTGATGCTCGTGCGAGGCCGCGGGCTCGCACGCTCTGCCATGCGCGGGCGCGACGATCTCGACGATCACCCGTGTCCCCATGAT
Organism: uncultured bacterium; assembly: GCA_964447125.1. GTDB lineage: Bacteria > JADJOY01 > JADJOY01 > JADJOY01 > JADJOY01 > JADJOY01. The sequence goes on from CAYUSL010000080.1 coordinate 9,701, forward strand.
CCCGTGGCGGGCTTCGCGCCGGACCTCGAGGTGGGCCTCGTCGCCCACAACGGCGCGGGCCACGCGCCGCAGCTCATCAGCCGGGTAGCCGAGATCCACGAGCGCGCCCAAAAAAAGGTCGCCACTCAGGCCCGCGAAGCAATCGAGGTACGCGAGAGGCACGCTCGCCTGGCCTCATACCCGGTTGATGAGCGCCGCGATGCAGGCGGCGCCGAATCCGTTGTCGATGTTCACGACCGCGACACCCGAGGCACAGCTCGTGAGCATGCCGAGGAGCGCTGCGACGCCACCGAAGCTGGCGCCGTATCCGACGCTGGTGGGCACCGCGATCACCGGCTTGGCCACCAACCCGGCGACCACGCTCGGCAGGGCGCCTTCCATCCCCGCCACCACGATGAGCACGCTCGCTTCACGCAGCCGTGCCGCGTCGCCGAGCAGCCGGTGCAATCCGGCGACGCCGACGTCGTACACCTTGTCGAGGCGTTGCCCCATCAGCTCCAGCGTGACGGCGGCTTCCTCGGCCACGGGCTGGTCGGAGGTGCCGGCGCTCACCACCACCACGGTGCCGCGGCCACTCGGCTTGGGAGCTTCCGTGATGAGCGTGAGCGCGCGCGCTTCCTCGTGGTAGCGGGCCTTGGGCAGCCGCCGTCGCACCAGCCGTGCCTTGTCGGCATCCACGCGCGTCACCAGCGCGTTGGAGCCGGCCTGTGCGAGCGCCCGCACGATGCCGACGATCTGCGGCGCCGTCTTGCCGCCACCGTAGACCACTTCGGGAAAGCCCTTGCGCAGCGCCCGGTGGTGATCGACGCGGGCGAAGCCCAAGTCTTGATAGGGAAGCTGTGCCAGCCGCTCGAGCGCCGCGTCCACGTCCACGCGGCCGCCACGCACCTCCAGCAACAACTCACGCAACCGGTCCGGATTCATCGATCTCGCTCGCGAAGCGCTGTGGGCCGCGGCTCGAGGGCGCCGCACTCTATCACGCGATTTTTCGCGCCGCGCAGCCGTGGTGCGCCATCGAAAGCGAGGGAGGGTCGATGCGCGGCGAAGCCGCTCGCCGAGCGCCAGTACGGGAGCCTTGCGTCGTCCGGCGAGCGCAGCAAAGCGACTCGGGGGTGGGTCCCAACGCGGCTTTGCCGCGTTGCGCAGGGGGCTGGAACTGGAACAGCCCCCCGGCGCTAGTCGCGGATGTAGCGGGCGATGTGGGTGTCGAGGAGGCAGGTGCCGATCACCATGACGCGCAGGGTATCGCCATTCACGTCCACTCCCTCGACCTCGGCTTCGATCCCGCACAGGTTCTTGGGGATGGGCACGGGGAAGAGCGGCTCGACCTGGGCCGTGAGCGCCGTCAGGTTGGCGCGGGCGTCGAGCGGCGCGCTGAGCTCGATCGCCGTGACGAGCTTGCCGGTGGCGGCATCGTCGGACGCGCACACCAGCACCCGCGGTCCGTCGAAGTCGCAGCCCTGGACGCGCGCAAGCGGCGCATCGAGGGGAATGCGCGCCACGGTCTCGATCTCGCCGCCTGCGAGGAGGTCGTCGCGGCTCCACACCATCAGCGACTCCTGGGGGTCCCATTCACCGCCCACCACCCAGGTGCCGTCGGGGGACACGGTGACCCAGGGCGCGTCGCCGTCGCCCGGCGCATTGGGTGCGCCGGGGTCGAGCGCGAAAGCCGTGGGAGAGAGGCTCTCGTCGTCGTAGGCGATCAGCGCGCGATGGTAGCGCTCGCCGTAGGGCTCGGCGTTGTCCTCGAGGCCGCCGTAGATCTGGCCGCCGAACGCGTCGATGTCGCCGAGGTGGTCGAAGTGCTCGGTCGCGAGCGCAGGCGGAAACGCCGACACCAGCTTCTCGAGGGTGTCGCCGTTGGTGCGATCGAGGGTGTAGCGGCTCGTGAACGCGATCACGTCGCTGCCGCGCTCGGGAAGCGAGGCCAAGCCTTGGCTGTGGAGGCCGGGCGCGGTGAGCGTGTCGGAGGCGAGCGTCCACGACTGGGCGGGCAGCGCGTCGTTGGCATCGCCGCCGCCGCACGCGGCCAGCACGGCGAGCGCCACGAACGCCGCGACCGCTGGAATCTCGCGAGCGCGTGGGACGGTGAGCGCGCGGCTCATCCCGGGATCTCCTCGCCCGCGTGGCGAGCCGCGTGCACGAAATGCTGGAAGCTCCGGAACTCGTTCGCCGCGCGGCCGCCGATGCGTACGCTGCCGGCTTCTGCGGTGACGCGGCCGATCGCGGCGACCGGGACCCCGAGGCGCGTGAGCGCATCCTCGATCTCGGTCACGCGCCGTGGCGAGACCGCGAACAAGAGCTCGTAGTCTTCGCCGCCCGCGGCGGCGATCTCGGTGGGATCGAGGGCGAGCTCGTGGGCCACGGCCACCAGCTCCGGGCTGAGCGGGATCGCGTCGAGATCGATCTCGATCCCGACGCTACTCTCCAGCGCCAGGTGGGTAGCATCGACGGCCAGCCCGTCGCTCACGTCGATGGCGGCGTGCGCCAGCCGCTCGTTGGCGAGCGCGCGGCCCGCTTCGAGGCGCGGCGTGGGCTCGAGGTGGCGCCGCGTGAGCTGCTCGAACGCCGGTAGGTGCGGCGTCTTGACCAGGTCTTCTTCGAGGATTTTGAGGCCCAGCGCCGAATCGCCGAGGGTGCCGGTGACCATCAGCACGTCGCCGACGCGCGCGGCGGAGCGGGTGAGCGAGCCGCGCTTGGGCGGTGAGGCGAGCAACGTGATCGCCAGCACCAGCCCGCTCTCGGAACGATTGGTATCGCCGCCCACCAGGACCACGTCGTGACGATCGGCGAGCGCCAGCGCGCCTTCGTAGAGCCGCTCGATGATCTCGACGTCGAGCTCCGCGGGCACACCCAGGCCGCACACGAAGACCCGCGGCGTGCCGCCCATCGCGGCCACGTCGCTCAGGTTCACCGCCAGCATCTTGTGGCCGAGCTGCTCGGGCGTGGTGGTGGTGAGCCGGAAGTGGACGTCTTCCAGGAGCAGATCGGTGGTGACGAGCAGCCGCCCGCGATCGAAGCCGTGGACCTCCGCGCAGTCGTCGCCGAGGCCGATCGGGACGTCGGCGCTCGCCGCAAGACGTTGCCGCACACGCTCGATGAACTGCACCTCGCCGAGCTCGTCGAACTTCATCGCAGGCTCGTCTCCTCGGAAATGGGGCCCCGTTTGGACTCACGCCGATTCGCGTGGGGGCCTCGGGCAGCCCTGGAGCGGACATCGTGCGGCAGGTGAACGGCGCCGTGGTCTCCACGCGCGTCGTCGATCCCTCCGCGTGTCGAGCACATCTTCCGACCGGCTCTTAGCGCGGTGTCGCGCTGGGGATGTCGCGGATGGTGGTGCCTGGCCGTTCCACCGGCCAGCGCACCTGCTCGATCTGGTCACCGGCGACGGTGAGGGCCTTGAGCTTGCGGACCGCGTCGCCGCTCGCGTCGAACCGAGTGAGGCCGGCGATCCCCTTGTAATCGGTCAAGGTGGTGAGATCGTGGGCGAGGTCGCTGCGGGTGCGGACGGCGCCGCTCTCGACGCGCTCCCGGATCAGGTAGGCGGCTTCGTAGGCGAGCGCCTCCACGAGAGTGGCGTCGCGATCGAAGTCGAGCGCGAAGCGCTGGACGAACGTGCGCACCTCGGGATTCAGGCTCGCCGGAAAGAAGCCGTCCACGAAGAAAGCGCCCTGGATGGAGGTGCCCACGTCCGCCACCAGCTTGGGCGAGTTCCAGGAATTGGTGCCGAGGAGCTGGATGCCCACCACGTCCTGGAACACGAGCTGGGGTGCGAGCTGCTTCACGTTCGCTTCCGAGCCGGGCACGAACAGCGCGTCGAAGCCGAGATCGTCGGGGGTCGAGCCGTCCGGCGCGCCGGGCTTGCGGCGCGCGAGCAAGGTCTTGATCGGCGCCGAGAAATCCGACGCGTTGGGGCTGAAGCCCGCCACGGCGCGGATCTCGCCGCCGGCTTCACGCACGTCTTGCACGAATCGATCGCGGATCTCCATGCCGTAGGGCTCGTTCGGGTAGAGCACCGCGAAGCGCCGGATGCCCATGTCCTCGACGGCCACCTTCGCGAGGTTGTGGCTGATGTCGGCGTCGGTGAGGCTGGCGCGGAACGACCACTGGCCGGCGCCGGCGAGCGTAGCGGTGCGCGCCAGCGTGAGTAACGGTACGCCGAGCGCAGCCGTGCGCTGCGAGATCACCTCGGCGACCTTCCCCACCATCGGGCCGAGCACGGCGATCGCGTGGTTGGGCTCCACCAGCTCGTCGAAGAGCGCCAGCGCGCGCTCGGGGTCGCCCTGGGTGTCGCCGATCAGGAAACGGGTAGGAACGGCGGGATCGCCATTCGCGCCGGGCCGGAACACGTCGGCGGCTTCCGTGATGCCGTCGAGGGCACGCAGCCCGAAGGGTGCGTACTTGCCGGTGAGCGGCAGCAGGCAGACGATCGTCGCCGCAGCCTGACTGCGCTGACGTGCGCGTTGCAGCGCCACCACGTCTGCTTCGAGCGCGATGGTGGTGGCCAGGTCGGAGGACGGCGCCAGGTCCGGCGAGACCGTGAGCTCCGGTGTGGGCGGCGTGGCCGTGCCCTCCGGCGCTGGGGCGTTGGCCTCCGGCGAGGAGGTCACCTCAGCGAGGGATGCCGCAGCAGGTGTCTCGGTCTCGGCCAGCGGCGGGCTCGTGGGTGACGCGACGGGCTCGACTGCGGTGGACCGCGCGCCGTCGAGCGAGCTACTCGACGGCGGCGGCGTGAGCGGAGGGAGTGCCGCGGTGGCGAGGTGGTCGCTGGAGCTCGGGGGCGTTTCCGGTGCAATCGCAGGCGAGGCCGGTGCTTCGGCCAATGCCGGGGCCGGTCGCGCTGGGGCGATGCGCGGCGGATTGCGACGGCGATCTTCGGCCACGCGCGCGGCGGCCACTCCGATGGCGCGGCCGGCGTAGAGGCCCGCGATTTCGTCGAGCTGCTCGGTGGACACTTCGCCCATCAGCACGGCGTTCACGGCGCTCTGGATCTTGGATACGTCCTCGGCGCGGGTGGCGAGGTCGAGCGCTTTGTCGTAGGCCCTGAGCGCCAGCCCCAGCTCGTTGCGCCGTTCGTGGATCTCGCCGATTCGGGCGAGGATCGCAACGCTTTCGGGGGCCTTGGGGTTGGCTGCGAGATAGGCCTGGTAGTGCTCGCGGGCTCCTGCCCACTCGCCGCGCCCGAAGAGCACGTCGCCGTAGAGGAGCTGGGCCCGCGTGGCCACGTCGGCCGTGGGGCTCGACGTGAGCACGTCGCGCAGCGCCTCTTCCGCTGCCTCGGGGCGCTTCTGGGCCAAATCCAGCTCCGCCATGCGCATGCGAGCCGGTACGGAATAGCGGTGGGGCTCGAAGTCTTCCCAGAGCTGCTCGTAGAGCCGGTACGCCTCGGTGATCTGCCCTTGCTGGAAGAGCGACTCGGCGCGCTCGAAGCGGCGCTGCACGACGAAGTCCGGCGCGCGCTCGCGGGGTGGGCGCAAGAGCCCAGCGCAGCCGGCGATCGAGATCACGATCGCGAGCCACGCCGCGGCGACGACACGCGCGCGTGTGAGCAGTGGCGTACCGCGCCCATCGCGACTCACGCTCCAGGTATCACGGCTGCGCGGCAACTCGATCTCCTCGCTCGAAAAGGGCACGGGGCGTGCTCGATTCACGTCGTTCGTGGTCGCATCGCTCCGGAGCTCGTGCGGCGGCGCTCGACGCGGCTCGGATCAGGTTCCGTGCCGGGCGCGTGGTTTCAGCAATCGTACGTGCGTGAGCGCCGGTAGCGACCTGCGCACTCGCGCGAGCTCCGCCGGATCCAGGGTTGCGACCGCGACTCCCGGTTCGTCGCCGAGCTCCGATAGCGTGGTTCCCCAGGGATCGATGATCGCGCTGTGGCCCCAGCACGCGCCAGTCGGGCCCACGCCGGTTTGATTGGGCGCCACCACGAAGCACTGGTTCTCGATGGCTCGGGCGCGCAGCAGCGTCTCCCAGTGGGCGCGGCCCGTGAACGCGGTGAACGCCGCCGGCACGAGCAGCACGGTTGCACCGCGAAATGCGAGCTGACGGTAGAGCTCCGGGAAGCGCAGGTCGTAGCAGACCGAGAGCCCGAGTGTCGCGAGCGGCGTGCGCGCCACGACCGGTGCGCGACCGGGGCGGCGGGTGTCGGATTCGCGCACGCTCACCGCCCCCTCGATGTCCACGTCGAAGAGATGGATCTTGCGGTAGCTCGCGAGAATCCGTCCCTGGGGGCCGATCACCAGTGAGGTGTTGAACGCGCGTCCGCCGCGCGGCGCGCGCTCCAGGATCGATCCTGCCACCAGATGGATGTGGAGCTCGCGTGCCAACCCGCGAAGCCACCGGACCGTGGTACCCGACAGCGTCTCGCCGTGCAGGTGCTCCTCGTCACGGGGACCGCGCCAGGCGAAGACCTCGGGCAACACCACGAGCTCCGCACCACGCTCGGCAGCGCTGCGGACGAGCGACTCCGCTTGGGCCAGGTTCGCGGCGGAGTCGGTGCCCGCGCACAACTGCACGGCGGCGGCGGTGATCGGGCGTCGCATGGCTCGGATTCGAGATCGATGGATCGGAACGGGGCGCGAACGCCGTCGCGAATCTACCAGAAAGGTCATTCAGAAAGGTTGCAGGGAGGGTGGCACCCGATATCGCGGCCTGATACATCTGCTTCCGGGGGAAGAGCGACATGGCGAGCGAGTTTTCGCGAGGGCAGCGCCGCGTGTTGACGGCCTTCATCGAGGCGTTGCTGCCTGCCGACGTCGGGTTGCGGGGCGGCCCGAGCGCGCCGGAGGTGGCGGTGCGTGTGGAAGAGTTCGCGGCGCGTATCGGCGCACACGCAGTTCTCGGTCTCGGCCTGTTGCTGGTCGTCTTCGATCTGTCGCCACCGCTCGTGTGGCTCCGTTTCGTGCGTTTCGTCTCCCTCGACGCCGGCGAGCGCGTCCGCTACCTCCGGGCCTGGGACGAGAGCCGCCTCTACCTGCGCCGCGCGATGCTGCTCTTGCTCAAGACCGTGGTGACGATGGTCTACGGCTCGATGCCCGAGGTGCAAATGGGGATCGGTTACCGCCCCGGCAACATCGTCGACGGTGCCCTCGCCGAGGTGGCGCCATGATCGTCGACGTCGCTGCGCAGGCGCGCCGCGTGGACGAACGTGCCGACGTAGTGATCGTGGGCTCGGGCGCGGGCGGAGCGCCGCTCGCGGCCACGCTCGCGGAGCGCGGGTTCTCCGTGGTGCTTCTCGAGGAGGGCCGGCAGGTCTCGAAGCAGGACTTCAATCGTCGCCTCGGCGACATGTTCCGGCTGATGTATCGCGACCAGGGCCTCACCAGCACGCTCGGGTTTCCCGGAGTGCCGCTGCCGCTCGGTTGCACGCTCGGCGGCACCACCACCGTCAACTCGGGGACGATGTTCCGCACCCCGGATCGCGTACTCGCGAAGTGGGGCCGCGAGCTCGGACTCGCCGGTGTCACACCGGACGATCTCGCGCCTTACTACGACCGCGTGGAGGCGGATACCCACGTCCAGCCGGTCAAGCCGCATCTCTGGGGCAAGAATTCGGAGGTCATCCGGCGCGGCGCCGGCGCGCTCGGGCTCTCGCACGGCCCGCTCCGGCGCAACGTCTCCGACGCCTGCAAGGGCTCCGGGCTCTGCTGCTTCGGTTGTCCCGAGGACGGCAAGCAGCCGATGCACTTGAGCTACATCCCGCGCGCCGATGCGGCCGGTGCCCGGATCTACACCCGCGTGCAGGTGACTCGAATCGAGGTCGAGGCGGGTCGCGCCGTGGGCGTGATTGGCCACGCTGCTGCCGGTATCACTCGTGACGCCGCGCGGGCGCTCACGGTGCGGGTGCGGGCGCGCGCGGTGGTGATCGCGTGCGGCGCGGTGTACTCGCCGGTGCTGTTGCTCGGGAACGGGCTCGCGAACGCCAGTGGGGAGGTCGGCAAGAACCTCACGATTCATCCGGCGTCGCGGGTGGCTGCGCTCTTCGACGAGGCGATCGACGGCTGGCGCGGCGTGCCCCAGGG
>CAYUSL010000081.1:0-17688 GCA_964447125.1 uncultured bacterium
GTCGTGGTGGCGGTTGGATTGCTGTTGGCGACCCGCGCGTTGCGCGCGCGTCGTCACGCAGTGAGCTGGGCGGCCGTGCAGCGCCGCCACCGGGCCGGTCAGCTCGCGCGCTGATCCACCGACTCGTCGCGCGTGCGACGCGATCGCACCCGGTTCGAGAGCACCAACGCCACTGGAAAGAACGCCAGCGCCGGGCTGCCCGTGCCGCAGCCGGTGGGTGTCTTCTCGTAAGCACCGACGTCGCATTTCCCGCCGGCCGGTTGCGGCCGTGCCGTGCCGCGCTGGTCCGTCGCCGGGCAATTCGAGGCGAGGGCCTTGTCGAGGGCGGGGCTGCCGGTGAGCAGCGCGTGGGTGGCCGTAGGGCCGCCGTTGGCGGCGAGCGGGCCGAGCTTCGGATCCGCGACGTTCACCTGGTCCGAGGCGAGATTGAGCCGGCAACCGTTCGCCGGGCTCTCGAGGTTTCCGCCGAGGCTCGTCATCGTCGTTGCGCCGAGAAATCCGCAGCTACCTTGGAGAAGCGAGTTGGCGAGCGTGACGGTGCCGGTGTTCACGAGCAGCGCCGTGGCGCTCGACGATTGATTCCCGGTGACCGTCGAGTTGGTCATCGTGAAGATCGCGACGGCGGTGTCGCCGCCGGTGATGATGCCGCCGCCCGAGCTGGGCACGGTGAACGGGCTCGCGACATTGCCGCTGATGGTCGAGTTGGTGATGGTCATCGGGCCATCGTTGAGCACGCCCGCCGCGCCGCCGGTCGGCGGCCATGGAAAGCCGCTCGCCGCCGCTCCCAGCGCAGAGTTGCCGTGGATGGTCGAACCGGCGATCGTCATCGAGCCACCGAGCCCGAAAAAGGCGTTGCTCACACCGCCGCCGCCGAGGCGCGCGGTGTTGTTGCCGATCGTCGAGTCGGTGAGGTGCACCGTAGCCGTGGGGCCATCGTTGCCGATCCCGGCGCTGAAGCCGCTCTCGAAGTCCGTGAACGTGAGATCGAGCTCGGCCAAGTTGCCCGTGATCGTCGATCGCACCACGTCGATCGTGCCGCCCAGGTTCTGAATGCCGCCGCCATCGAGCGCCGCGTTGTCTTGAATGGCCACCGCGGTCAGCGTGACCGTGGCGTTGAATTCGACGAAGACGCCGCCGCCCATCGGGGCTTGCTCCTCGCCAGCATCCGGGCCGTGCTCGACCGCCGATCCGCCGCGGATGGTGAGGTCCGCGATTCCGATCGTCGCGCCGCGCAAGTGAAAGACGCGATCGATGCCGGCGGCGTCGATGATGGTGTTGCCGGCGCCAGCGCCAGTGATCTGCACCTTGTCGAAGACGTCCAAGTCGCCGGTCAGCCCCTGGTCCTCGTATCGGCCGGCAGCGGTCAGCAGGTAGGTGCCGGCGGGCAATGTGATGGTGTCCGTCGCCACCACGCCCACGGTTCCCGCCGCACACCCGTCCACGGCGAGGTTGGCGTTCGCGGCGCGCAGCGCTTCGCGCAACGTGCAATTGCCGTTGGGGCCGAGGCCCAAGTCGTCCGCCGTCGAGTCGACGGTGATCGCCGTCGCGTGGGCCGTCGTCGAGCCCATTGCCACCGCGAGCACCGCGGCCGCCGTCACGGGCCGAATCCACCGGTATCGCCTCTCAACTCTCATCCTGCGCTCTCCCCGTCGCGAAGCCGTCACGCGCACCCGCGGCGCGTGAGTGATGTTCGTCATACAACCCCATCGAGCCTACAGGTGACCTGGAGCACGGAACAACCCATGGGCCGGCGTGCGCAGCGATGCGTATCCGCTAGTCCGGGCGATTCGGACGGCGGTTGCGAACCCAGTGGCGAACGTGGGAACCTCGAACGCATCGCTTTGTGATCTGTGTTGCATCGGGCCGCGTGGCGGACGCGATTTCCGCGTGAAGGCGCGCCGGAGAGGACGTGAAGATGATGGAGGAATCGACGACGGTGACGGGGCGTCGGCGATGGCGCATGGCGGCGCTCGCGACCCGCGGCCGCGTCGCCGCGACGGTGCTGGTCGCCGTCGGCTTGGCGGCCGCGTTCTCCAATGGCGGCTCGGCCACCAACCGCGCCGCGAACACGGTGGTGCCCACCGACGTGCAAATGCCCGGCACACAGCAGGGCGAGATCTTTCCCGGGTACACCACCGAGCCGGTGGGGCTCTGCAAGAGCTGCCACGGCGGCTGGGACAAGACCACGGAGCCTTATCACCTGGCGCTCGGCAGCATGATGATGCATTCGGGCCGCGACCCCATCTTCTGGGGGCAGCTCGCCATCGCCGAGCAGGATTTTCCGGGTTACGGAAACGTCTGCATGCGCTGCCACACCTCGGCGGGCTGGGCGGAGAACCGCGCCATCCCCACCAACGGCCAGGGACTGACCGACGTGGACGATGGCTTTGGCGTCGAGTGTGACATCTGCCACAAGCTCACCAATCCCGATGGCTCCGAGATCGAGGGGATTCAAAACCCGCCGTTCATCGCCAACGACGGTGGCAATCCGCCACACGGCTACTACGGTGGCGCGCAGATGGTGTTGGCCGCCTCGTTCAATCGGCTCGGCCCCTACACGCCGCCGGATTGCGCCCATGGCGCCCAGAAGTCCAAGTACCACCGGCAAGCCGAGATGTGCGGCACCTGCCACGACGTCTCGAACCCGATGGTCGGCGACCTGGCGCACAACAACGGTGCGCAGATTCCGCTGCCTCCCGGATCCTTCAGCGGCGTCCCGGGCGCGCCTGTCGAGACCAAGGCGGCGTTCAACGCAGCCCCGCACCAGTACGGGATCGTCGAACGCACGTTTTCCGAGTGGAAGTCGGGAGCGCTCTCGGGCCTGCGTGTGAACGACTACCCCACGCTGCCTGCCGAGCTGAAGCAGGGTGCGATCAAGCGTGCCTACGATCAGTCGGGCGGTGATTACGCCGACGGCGAGCCGCGCTTCTACACCTGCCAGACCTGCCACATGCGGCCGCTGGTGACGCCGGGCTGCGTCCTGCCTGGTCACACGCCGCACACCGACATGCCGCGTCACGATCTCACCGGCGGCAACTACTGGGTGCCCGACGCGATCCAGTACATGAAGACCAAGGGAACACTGCGGATCGGTGCCAACGAGCTCGGCCAGGAGGAGCTCGACGCGCTCAACGACGGCAAGACGCGCGTCTACGCGAACCTCGCCAACGCCGCGGCACTAAGCGTCGACAACACCACCAACACGCTCCGGGTCGTCAACCTCACCGGCCACAAGCTCATCTCCGGCTACCCCGAGGGGCGCCGGATGTGGCTCAACATGAAGTGGTACGACGGCAGTGGCACGCTGGTTCGCGAGGACGGCCAGTACGGCGCGATCACCACCGTCATCGGCGGGCAGAACGTGCAAGTGCAGACGCTGCTCGATCTCTCCGGGGCCAATACCCGCATCTACGAGATCCAGATGGCGATGTCGCAGGAGTGGGCGAGTCAGCTCCTCGGCATGGGCTATTCGCCGTCACTGGTGCTGAGCTTCGATCGCAACACCGGACAGCCCAACTACACCCTCGGTGATCTCGTCAACCAGGCGCCGGGCACCGGCCACCTCACGTTCCACTTCGCGCTGAACAACGCGATCCTCCACGACAACCGCATTCCGCCCTACGGAATGAGCTACGACTCGGCGCGCGAGCGCAACGCGCTGCCGGTGCCGGAGTCCCAGTTCGGCAATCCCGGGCCCGGAGGAACCTACCAGTACTGGGACACGGTGCCGCTCAATCCGCCGCCGGCCGCCACCACGGCGACGATCACGCTCTACTATCAGCCCACGAGCTGGGAATACATCCAATTCGTGAGCTTCGCGAACAATCGCACCGACCCGTTCCTGGCCAACGTCGGCATCAACTTGTTGGATGCGTGGCTCAACACCGGGATGGCGACGCCGGCGGTGATGGCGACCACGACGTGGGTGAAGCCATGAGCGCGCGGAGGATGCGAGGCATGACGAGGAGCCGCAAAGTGCTCGCGGCGGGCGGCGTTGCGATCGCCGCGCTGGTGCCGGGATTGATGGCTGCACGGAACTCCGTGACGGCGGCCGTGGCGCCCAAGTTCCAGTGGAACGGTGCCACCGAGTACGACTACTTCGGCGGCGCCGTCTCCGGCGCGGGCGACGTCAACAAGGACGGTACTCCCGACGTCGTGGTGGGCGCGCCCTGGCAGGACCCGGGCGGACGCGAAGACGCAGGCTCGGTGTACGTCTACTCGGGCAAGAACGGCGCGTTACTGCGGCAGCTCGATGGCGCCCACGACGGAGATCACTACGGCTACTCGGTCGCGGGTGCCGGTGACACCAACGGCGACGGCTACGCGGACATTCTCGTCGGCGCTCGGGACGAGTGGCTGGGAGCCATCAACCGCGTCGGCGCGGCGTATCTGTACTCGGGGAAAGACGGTTCGCTGCTCTGGCAGAAGCACGGCGCCACGCAGGGCGACCTCTTCGGCTGGGCCGTGGCCGGACTCGGTGACGTGAACAAGGACGGTTTCGCAGACGTCGCGGTCACGGCGCCCTACATGGACCCAGGCGGTCGGCCGGACGCGGGTTCGGTGTTCGTGCTCTCGGGGATCGACGGCAGCCAGCTCTTTCGCTTCGATGGCGAGAACACGTTCAACGTGAGCGACAACTTGGGCATCTCGGTTGCCGCGGCGATGGACGTGAACAAGGACAGCTACCCCGACGTCATCGTCGGCGTGCCGCACTGGGATCCGCGCAACGAGTACAACGCGGGCGGCGCGTGGCTGTTCTCGGGCGCCAACGGGGCAACCCTCAAGAAATGGGAGGGTGTCCACTACCTCGACTACACCGGCTGGTCGGTCGCCGGCGTGGGCGATGTGAACGGCGACACCTACCCGGACATCGCCGTGGGTGCGACCGTCCTGCACTCCGGCGATCCCAACAAGTTCTATTCGTGGAAGACCTATGGCGGCTTCTACATCTTCTCGGGTGCCGACTACAGCCAGCTCATCCGCGTGGTTGCGCCCGAGGAGTACACGTACATGGGCAATTCGATCTCGTGGGTCGGGGACGTGAACCGGGACGGCAAGCCCGATGTGCTGGTGGGCGCACCAAACTCGAATCCGGGCGGCGTCTACAACGGCGGCACGGCGTACGTGTACTCCGCCACCGGTCAGGTGCTGCAGCGCTACGATGGCGTGAATCGTGGCGATCTGGTGGGTTGGGCAGTGGCTGGCCCGGGGGATTTGAACGCCGACGGGCTCGGCGACGTCGTGGTTGGAACTCCCAATCTCGCCGTGTCCGGCGCGCTGCGCGCGGGCTCGGTGGCGGTTTACGCGCCGACCTCGGGTTGCGGCGCGATCGCCGTGGCGCGCGACGCGCGCGGCCGGATCCAGAGCGTCGACGCGGGTGTGCTGGCGGTGCCGTTCGCGATGCTCGTGCTCGTTGGCTTGCGACGCCGTTCGCGATCGCTGTGAAGGGGCTGATCAGCGCGGCGTCGCGTCGCGCCGCGCTGATTCCTCCGCCAGATGTTCCACCTCGGCGCCGGACCAGCCGGTGAGTGCCGTCAGCGCCTTTCGTGCGTCGGCCTCGCGATGCGCGAGCTTGTCGCGGTACGTCCCGGCCTGAGGGCAGGTGGTTGGCCCGGTGAACGGGTAGCGGACCACGAACCGCACCTGGGTGCCGCGCTGCGCGGCGCTTTCGTCGAGCGCCACGGGCGCGTCGTCATGCTCGGTTCCGAGCACCAGCCGATAGCGCGAGATGAACACGTTCCGCGCGCCGCCCGTATGCGCCTCCGGCGCGAGTGAAACGCGTCCGGATGCGCTCGAATCCCGGGCCGGCTCGGCCCAGGCGGCACCCAGCGCCCCGAGCTCCGTGGTGGGCACGGGGTCGGCCACGCAGGGATCGCAATAGCCCGTGTCGCCGGCGTATTCGAGCCAAGCGGTGCCCGGCTCGCCGCGGCGCGACGCGTGGTCGAATGCCGCCGCGTAGAAGCGCGCGAAATCGTGCTGGACGAAAGCGGGCAGCGACGAGCCGGACGCCATCGTGGCGTTCGCGCGGCCGTTCACGCTGGCTACCCCGGTGCGTGTGAGCACGTGCAGGAGCAGCTTGCTCGCGAGGCCATCTGCGCCCACATCCCCGTCGGTCGTCGCGTTGCCGAGACGGAACGGCAGCCAGAGCTCACGCCCCGTGTGTCGGATACGGACGGCGATCGGCGCGAGTGCGGGGGCCGCGGCCACGGGTGTGTCGAGCACGACCAGGCTGCCACCGCGGGTTGCCAGCCGCTCGAGACGGGTTCGGGCTCGCGGTGGGAGCGGACGCGTTTCATTGGTGAGCCACCGCGCGAGGGCGTCGTGATTCTCGATAGCGACCACGCGAACGCTGCTCGCTCCCGCGCCGCCGCTGGGGTTCGCCTGTGTCGTATCGCGGGCGACGGGTGCGCTCGCCACGGCCGCGCCGTTTCGAAACGGCGGCGGGGGCGCGACGCGAAATTGGAAATCGACGGGCGGCGCGCAGGGGTTTGCGTCGTTGTAGCGCGCGAGTCGAGGTGCGGTGTACGCGTCCAGGTGCGACAGCGCGTCGGCGCCGACGAGCGTCACCGACTCCGCGCTGATTGCGCCCGCGACGGGGATTACGATCGAGGTGCCGGGCGCGGCAGCGCCCGGAGCGAGCACCGTCTCGATGCTGGTGTCGCCGTCGCGTGCGACCACGATCTGAAGCGGAACCGCTTCGGAGCTCGCGGCGTGGCTCTTCGGCGTCCACATCGAGGCCGCAAGCAGCGCCACGGCAGCGCAGCGGCCGAGGAACGCACGCAACGCGGTCGGTTTCCATCGGCTCGTCATGTGGATCTCGCAGGATGGAGCCGGGCTACACTACCCGCCTCGCTTGCGACCCTATCACGCCGGAGAAGCACGATGGACGCCCGATCACCGCAGGATTCTCACGATTCGTGGATGGAGACCGGTGCCTGGAATCGGCATCTCGGTCTCGAGCTCACCGAGGTGACGGGCGAGCGCGTCACCGGCACCTGGCAGGTCGACGCACGTCATCACCAGCCCTACGGCATCGTTCACGGCGGCGTGTACTGCAGCGTGGTCGAGACCGTGTGTTCGATGGGCGCGGCCATGAGCGTCTTCAGTGAGGGGCTCTCGGTGGTCGGCCTCGAGAATCACACCAGCTTCGTGCGCGCGACCCGCGACGGGCGCCTGACGGTGGTCGCGACGCCCATCACACGCGGTCGTCGTTCGCAGCTCTGGGAAGCGGAGATCCGAAACGAAGCGAATCAGATCGTCGCTACGGGGCGGGTTCGAGTCTTGTGTCTCGAGCCCGGCCGCGAGCTCGCCGGCCGCGAGGTGAAGGTCCCCGGCGCCTGACGCCCCGCGCTCGGCGCGCGGCCCCACCCACGATCGAGATCGAACCCGCCGCAGCGACCGCACTGCGCACCGCTCGCGACGCTCTGCTTCCACCTCTCCGCGAGCGCAGCGAGTGCCTTGGGGGTGGGCCCCATCGCGGCTTTGCCGCGCTGGGCGGGGGTCTGGAACAGACCCGAACTCCCATCCCGACGGGCCGATCAGCGCACGGGTCTCCACGCGCACCCTCCATCTCTCCGCGAGCCGGCAGGCGAGCCGCGAGCGCAGCGAGTGCCTTGGGGGTGGGCCCCATCGCGGCTTTGCCGCGCTGGGCGGGGGTCTGGAACAGACCCCCGAGAAAACATCCGACTAGTTCCTCATCCGCGTGCTTTGCACGCGGATGAGGAACTAGTCCGTGCGTTCGATCGGCAAAGGCACCTCGGCGGTCGACTCCGCGATCACCAGATCCGGTGCGAGATTCCCCCGGCCCCACACCCACTCGCTGAACTCGGGCTCGTAGCGGCGGTAGTGCCAGCGCGCGGTCACCTTCAACCAGCCGATGCGATCGTTCACCGGCACCCGGAACTCGTCTTCCACCATCTGGCCCGGGTAGACGAAGCGCTCGTCGCGCATGCCGGCCGCCACCCAGATGCGGTGGTACTGGACCTCGTTGCCGTCTTTGTCGACGATGCGCGCACCGAGGCGGCGCGCATCGTCGGGGACGTGACCAGCGGCGTCGAGCGCACCGGAGGCGAGGAGTCGCGTCCCATCGGGATCGGCGACCTCGAGCTCGAGCCAGATCTCGCTCACGTCCAGGAGCGAGACCGGAAAGCGGTGGCCGATGCGCTGGTTGGTGGTGCGCACCGAGAGCACCGCGGCATCTCCTTCGCGACGCCCCCGGTAGCGTAGGTCGAGGAACGATCTGCCCGAGAAGGCACGGTAGGCCTTGGAGCGCGCGTCGCCTGTGTAGAAGAGGAACGTCTGCTCGAAGCGGCTCACCTCGAGCCGCCCGTTCAACCAATCGCGGGTGGCGTCGCGGAAGAGATCCCAGCGTGAGGGGATCACGTCGCCGCGTGGCACCGTGTCGCCGAGGAAGGCGTTCATGCCGAAGAAGCGGTGGTCCGGGCGCGCGTGATAGTCGCGCTCGGAAGAGTCGGGATCGGGAAACTTGAAGAGCTGCAGATGGCAGTGATTGCAGCGCACACCGTTCGCCGCGAAGCCCGATTGCGCCCACGACGGCGCCGGCCCGTCGAACACGAAGGACTGAGCGCCGTTCGACTCCGCCGGGATCTCGATGCGGTGACAGGTCTCGCAAAACTTCGGATCGCGCTGCACCGGCCGCGCGAAGTTGGCGCGGTGGTCGCGCGCTTCGAGCGGCAGGAAGTCGAGATAGATCCCGTGCATGTGCGAGTTCGCGAGGTCTTGGCCCGGCAAATAGATGGTCTCGGGCGCGAACGTGTACTCGCCGTTCCACGCCGGTTCCTTCACGTGATCGATCAGATGGCAGCCGCGGCACGTCACACCGGGCTCCACCGTCGCCGGATCGAGCTGGCTCGGATCGTGGCCGAGGCGAACAGGCGGGAGCGGCACGCGCGGCTCGTGGCAGCCGCGACAGGTCTCGCGTCCCGCAACCCCTCGCTCGGATTCCATCAGCTCCGCCACGCGCACGTAAGGCAGATTCGTCGCGGAGAACCGATGCGAGGACGTCTGCCATTGCTTGAAGATTTCGGAGTGGCAGAGCGCCGTGCCGCAGGTGGTTTCGTCGGTGCGCGCGTGCTCGGGAATCCCTTCTTCCTTCGTGATTTCCACGGCCTGACGCACCGAACGCTCCGGGTTGAGCGACGCACCGCCGAGCACTGCCACCAGTGCGATCGCCAACCCCACCAGCGCCCGTTTGGTGCGTGGCTCCTCGCGGAACGGAAAGCCCCAGAAGAGATGGAAAAGGACCAGCGGCGGCGCGAACCACCCCAGCACGTCGTGGACGTGCGCCGCCATGTTGGAACGCTGCTGTCGCGACCAGCCGGCGATCGACCAGCCGGTGCCGTAGAGGACCGTCAGCACGCAAAACGCAGCTACGCCGACCCACAGCGCGCTCGCGCGGGTCTTTCGAGCCGGCAGCAGGTAACGGATCGTGCCGAAGAGCAAGATCGCCAGCGGCACGAAGAAACGCTCCGCGGGACCGAAGTCCGTGAGCGTCATCCCGAAGAAGAACAGGAACGTGATCAGCACCAGGTTGCGTGCCTGGCGCCCGTAGAGCGCGTTCAGATGCACGGCGCTCAAGAGGCAGAGCAAGAGCAGCCCGGCGTTGCCGATGCCGACGTGGGCTTTGAGCAGGAAGTAGTAGTCGAGGTCGAGCTCCGGCCACGCCCACACCACGTAGCCACTCACGGCGCTGATGACGAAGCACACCGCGAACGCGTAGGTCCAGATCGCCCAGCGCGAGCGAAAGAGCTTGGGACTGCGGTTCTCGTCCGAGAACAGCGAACGCAGGGGCTCGAGCGGGATCTTCATCGTTGGGCCGTGAGGAAGGCGAGCAGGTCGTGGAGATCGGTGACGGTCAGCAGCTCGGCGAAATTGCCGGGCATCAGCGAGAGCTTGGCGAGGCTGCGACGCACGACGTCGCTGGTCGCGATCGTGCGCTCACCGCCGCTGGCGAGCGCGAGGGTGATCTGCGTGTCGTCCTCGCGGACGAGGGTGCCGGTGAGTGACTCGGAATCGGCGGTCTCCAGCTCGACGCCCTGGAAGCCGTTCGTGATCTCGGCGCTCGGCTCGAGGATGGAGCGCAGCAGCTCGCGTGGCCCGCGGACGCTGCCGACGTGAGTCAGGTTCGGCCCGACCCGTCCGCCGCGCTCGCCGATGCGGTGACAGGTGGCGCACCCCAACCGCTGCATGTCGAAGAAGAGACTCTCGCCGCGTGTGGCGTCGCCTGCGAGATACGGCTCCCAGGCGTCAGCAGCGTCGGGCACCGCTCGCGCAGTCGCAGGCAGTCGGATTGCCGCCAATTCCACGGTGCCTCCCAGGCTCTGGAGATACGCCGTCAGCGCGCGCACCTCGTCCGCCGCGAGCGAGAGCGGTGGCTTCATCACCGCGGGCATCTCGGGCTTGTATCCGTTCACCACGTACGCCGCGGGGTTCACCAGCGATTCCACGAGATAGTCGCTGGCGCTGAACGCTGCGCCGCGCTCGGCGCGGAGCGCATCGGCACGCGCGGCGGCGCGCGCGCCGATCGGAGGCTGATGGTCGGCGGCACCCAGGTTCGGACAGCGGCGCTCACCGCCTCGATCACCAACCGAGTGGCAGGTGAAGCAGCGACCCTTGCCCCAGAAGATCGCCTCGCCGGCGGCGGGCGAGACCTCGCCGCTCGCGATCGGTGTGCCACCTGCGGGCGAGACGGCGGGAGGCGGTACGACCGCCGGCCCGATCACCACGATCAGCCCTGCGGCGAAGAGCGCCAGCGAGGTCACGCGCGCCGCGAGCGTCATGAGCGGAAGCCCGCGTCGTGCACTGGTTCGACGCTTTCGCCCGTCGCGCGTGCCGGGTGGAGCCGGATGACGGGTTGCTCTTCCGGGAGCGGATTCACCTCGAGAAACCCGTTTGCGGAGGTGACCAGCAGGCGACCGATCTGCGGTGCCCACGTGATCTGACGGATGAGGCGGCCCACGAAGACGCGGTCGATCTCGCGTCGCCGGGCGGTGTCCACCACGTGGATCTCGCCGGTGAGGAAGTTGCCGGCGAAGAGCACCTTGCGCTTTTGATCGTATGCCAGCTCGCGCAGACCGGTTTCGAGCTGGACGCTGCCCTTCGGCTCCACGCTGTCGACGTCGAAGATCCCGACCTCGCCCGTGAAGGTGTACGCGATGAAGAGCTCGCGGGTCTCGGGGTCGAGCTGGAGGCCGACCGAGGTGCCCATGTGATGCAGCCAGTCGAAGACCGGGCTCACGTACGACTCGAAGCGATAGTCCGGACCGGTGGCGTACTTGAGCGAGGTGCGCGAGTGAAGCTCGCCCGTCACGAAGATCCGGTCGCGCACCGGATCGTAGGCCGCCGAGCTGGCCGGACTGCGCAGCGGTGCCCGTGCGCTGTGATCGTCGAACGCGAGGGTGCGCGCATCGAGGAACGCGAGCTGCACCCCGAGCGCACCGGTGAGCACGAGCCGTTCGCGCACCGGATCCACCGTGAGGAAGCGCGGCTTGAACGGCGCGCGCAGCGCCTCCACCCAGCTCTGGCTCGCCTGATCGAGCACGTGGACGGCCGACTCCCACGCCTGGCTGCCGAAGCAGCGCCCAGTGCCCGGCACGCACGCCACGTCGAAGATGGTTCGATGCGCTTCCGCCTTTACGATCGCGCCGCTCGCCCGATCCACGACGAAATACGGCCAGAGCGCGGGCTCGTCTTCGTAGCCGACTCCCAGGAACGCGAAGCGGCCGTCGTCAGAGACGGCGATCGAACGTGATTCGCGGGCGTGGATCTCTGCTTCCGCGCCGAGCACTTCGTGGAACGTTTTCTCCCAGCTCGGATCGCAGAACGAGAACAGGAATCGCACGCGCGGATCGGCGGCGACACGCTCGCAGTCGTGGGTACGGTTGTAGGACGCGGCGATGTTCCCGAACGGCAGCAGCGCGAGCAGAAACGTGCCCCACACCGTGCCGCGATAGAGCCGCGCCGCGACGCTGCGCTTGCCACGCCCGCGCCACAGCGCGAGCGGGTAGGGGATCGCGAGGAGCGCGAGCTGCCACTTGGCCAGGATCCACGTCGAGAAGAAAAACGGGCGCAGCGCCGCGAGCGGCGCCGTCACCGCCGCTGCGTACGCGAGCTGGGCCAGCCACGGCCAGCGGCGCAGCAGCCGCGCCGCGATCAAGCATGCGACCGTGAAGAGCGGCGGACCGAGCAGCACCAACAGGTGCATGCGTCCTTCGGTCGCCACCGACAGCCATTCGACTCGATACGAGAGCCGCGTGAGCCAATCGGCGCCCGGCGGAATCGGGTGGTAGACGGGGCCTTCGAGCGCGTTCACGCGAGGTCGGTCAAGCAGAGCTGAGGGCGGGAAGGGTCGCGGAGTCGCGGTCGCGGGGGCGGGCCGCCGGCAAGAGCCCGATCCACAGCGTGCGCACGATCATGTACACGGCGTACCAGCCGCGTGTGATCAGCCACGCCGGGTTGTGGCGCAGGACGTACGCGAAGAGCCTGAGCGACCGCCCCGGGTGGCGGTAGAACTCGAGCTCCGAGCGGCGGCATTCGCGCACCAGCTCTTCCCAGGTGAAGCCCGGCAGCTCGCGCTCGCCGCGCGCGAGCTTGCCTTCCAGCGCCGAGCCCGCGAACACCTTGAGCGGCAGGAAGAGCGCGTAGTCCGGCGACATCTCCTTCACGAACGCACGGCTGTCGGCGAAGCCCTCGCGGCTGTCTCCGGGAAGTCCGTGGATGAAGGTCGTGAACGAGAGGATGCCGTGGCGTCGCGCCAGCTCGACGATCGGCCGGTGGTGCTTGAGCTCGCCCGCGGTGCGGCCGCTGGTGCGCAGCACCGTGGCGCTCGCCGATTGCACGCCGATGTGGAAGGTCCGGCAGCCGGAACGGGCGAGAAGATCCATCCGCTCCTCGGTGCGATGGCCGTAAACCAGCGGATGGATCAGGCAGAAGTAGCCGAGATCGTAGCGGCGCGCGGCGAGCGCCTCGCAGAACTCCTTCTGCCAGTCGAACGAGATGCCGAAGATGTCGTCGGAGAAGAGCAAGTAGCGGACCCCGTGCTCGCGCACCAGGGCGTCGATCTCGGCGAGCACGTTGGCGGGCGAGCGCTGCCGCACCCTGCGATTCCAGAGGCTCGGCGAGTCGCAGAACTCACACCCATACGGACAACCGCGCGACGTGATGAGCGTCGCGAACGGCTTGCGCATGTTGAAGTCCATGTAGTCGTGCCAGACGCGGATCGGGTAGTGGGAGCGATCGGGAAACGGCAGCGCATCCACGTCGGCGATGAACGGCCGATCGTCGTTGCGCCGCACCTCGCCACGTTCGAGGCGCGAGAGGCCGAGCACGTCGTCGAGCGGTGCGCGCGCGTCGAGCCGCTCGACCAGCTCGTGGAGCGTGATCTCGCCCTCGCCGCGCACCACGTAGTCCACGCCGGCGCGTAGATAAGCCTCGTCGTTGAAGCAATCGGGGCCACCCACCACCACCGGCACGCGCAGCCGGTCGCGGATCTCGCGCACGCAGGCGATCAGCTCGTCCCGATTGACGTAGATCGCGAAGAAGCCGACCAGGCCGTAGCCGCCGCGCTCCACTCGCTCGGCGAGGGCGCTCGGCGTCAGCGGCTCGACTTGGCAATCGACCAGATCGACGGCGTGACCGTGCTGCTTCAGATATGCGGAGAGGTATTGGAGACCCAGGAACGGACGACGGTAGATGCTCCGCCAGACCCGACCCTTGTCGATGAAGTCGGTGTCGCCGGCGGCGAGATTGACCAGCAGAACGCGCATCCCCAGGGCTCGACTCGGGCGACGTGGACCTTCCGGATTGCACCGCGAGACCACGCGCCGGACGCGCGGTCGGTGCAGCCAAAGCTCGTCCTGACGAAGGGGGAGGCGATGCCGGACGCGGGCACCCGAAGCGACGTCGAGTCTAGCAGCCTGCGCCGCCGCACGCATGGGCTGCGATTGACGGGGCGGTGGGCGGTTCACAGAATGGGCGGCCCGTTCCGATTTCGCGAGACGATCGGCCGCGTGTGCTCGGGTTCGTCCCTTCTCTGGTTGCGTCGAGTGTGGTTTTCGCGCCCATTTGCCTGGAGCCGGCGGAGCACGCGCTGAGTGCGGTGTTGCGGCACCTCCTGAGCGAGCCTTGAGCGACGGCGCACCACAACGGCGGAGAGCCGTGGCTGCCGTGCTCGGCACCGTCGTCGCCGGGCTGGCGGTCGCGCTGCTCGTCACGGGCCTCGTCATGGAGGTGCGTGGTGCGCTCGATCTCGCGCTCCTCGGCGCGCTCCGCGTCCACATCCGAGCCGGGATCGTGGCGCTGATCGCTTTCCTGTTGCTGACGCTGATCGGAGGCATCGGCTGGGCGCACGTGGGATTCGTCGTCACGGCGTTGCTGGTGGCGCTCGCGACGGTCCCATTCCTGATCTTCAGTGCGGGCTACGTGCCGATGGAGAGCGCGGTCGCGGCCTGGTTGGCCCTGCTCGCCGCGCTCGCGTGGCTCTTCCGCGTGCGCCAATCGCGCCGTTCGTCACCCTGGCTCGCGACCGCGGTGGCGATCGGTTGGCCGGCGGCGCTGATGGCGCTCACCAGCGGTTTCTACCTCGGTGTCTTCAAATCGCTCGGCACGATCACCAACATCCTCAATCACGTTCATCTGGTCTCGGCGCTCACCCTCGTGGCGTTGGCGGCGGCGACTGTACGCCAGTGGGGTGGGCGGCTCGCAGGCACACCGAGCTTCGCCCACGCACTGGCGCTCGCGATCGGCATCCCCGTGGGGCTCACGGTGCTGGGGGCGCGGCTGCTCGCCGCGCACGCCGTCACGCCGGCGCCGAGACCGGTGCCCCAGGCGTCGCTCACGATCCCGTCGGCGGGCTGCGGTCTGCCGGAATGTCATTTGGAGAGCTACCAAGAGTGGTCGGTGTCCGCGCACCGCTACTCGGCCACGAATCGCGCATACGTCGATGCTTTGGCGCGGCTGACGGCACGCGACGGCGCGAGCGCGACTTCGAGCTGTGCGCGCTGCCACGATCCCGTTCGTGCCGCGCTTCGCGAGCACGGCGCACTCGATGATGGGGAGAGTGCGAGGCTTCGGGAGGAAGGAGTCGCGTGTGTGGCCTGTCACGCCCTCGATGCGGCGCCGGATCCGCTCGGCGACGGGCGCTTCACGCTGCGCGAGCCCGACGTGTACCTGCCCGACCTCGCGGGCAGCGGTGCGCTCACCCACCCGCTGGAGATCGATCTCGTCTATCGGTGGGTGAAGCCGCACCGCGCCAACTACATGCGACCGCTGCGCAAGAAGGCCGAGCTGTGTGCGCCCTGTCATCAGGAGAGCGCCGGAGGTGCGCACGGCCTCGATACCTACGCCACGTGGCAGGCGAGTGGCCTCGCTTCCGAGGGCATCGGTTGCCGTGAATGCCACATGCACATGTTCGAGCTGGACTGGGCGCATCCTCCTTGGGACCACCACACGCTCGGCCGCAGTACCTCGTTGCAACGTTTGGTGCCGGAGACGAGCGCGGACGATCCCGATCTCGCGCGGGCAGCCGACGCGGCACGCGGTTGGCTCGACGGTACGCTTCGGGTTCGCCCCAGCCTCCTCACGTATCTTCGGGTGATGCGCGATCCGCAGGTGCGCGCGTATCAACGCCACTACGACGGTCTGCCGCTCCTCGACGTCGCGATCGAAGGCATCGAGCGATTGCGACCCGGCGCAAGTGCCGACATCGCGATCCGCACCGGTTCGCGACGCTTGGGACACGCCTTGCCCGCCCTCGTCGCCACCTCTGCCGAGACCTGGCTCGAGGTCGGCGTCCGCGACGCAAGCGGCCGGTCGATCTTCGAGAGCGGCGCCGCACGCGACAGCGACGAGCTCGACGCCGAAACGCGCCGCCTCGGGTCGAGCCGCGAGCGTCCCGCCGACCCGCTGGACGTCTGGCTCGCGAGCGGTGCGGAGGCGGCCGGCCCGGTGAAGCGGATCGAGCCCGGTAGGAGCCTCGAGGAGCGGTTCGTGATCGCGGTCCCCGACGATGCGCGGCCGCCGTTTCGAGTCGAGGCTCGCTGGCGCCATCGCGCGATGGCCCCGTGGCTCGCGCGCGAGGTTCTCGGCGCCAAGGCCGCGCCGATGCCGATCGAAGAGCTGGCGCGCGCGGAAGCCGAGGGACCGGCGTGAGCAGCCCCGAGCCACGCTCGCGCTTCCGGCGCGTATTGCGCCGAATGGTGCAGATCATCGGCGCAGTGGCGCTGGCGTTCGTCGTCGCCACGCTCGCGGACCTCGGGCCCAACGTGTGGCGGCATCTGCGCTTCCACGACGTGGTGCGCGAGCCCTGGGACGAGATCACCACCGACGCGGTGGTGATCGATCGCGACCACGCGATGGCGTTTCAGGGAACCACGCTGTCGGTCTTCGAGCTGTCGCCGCCCACCGAGTACCGGCCCATCTACTCGACGGTGCTCGCTCAGTTCCTGCACCGCTTGATCGTGCGCAAAGACGTCGGATTCACCACCGCTGGCGACGAAGGCATGGGCGTCCTCGATCTCTCGGACCGCCTGCGGCCCAAAGTGCGCCGCTATCTGACGCCGCGGAGCACACCCAACCACCTGGTCTACGGCTACGACATGGCGGTGTACGGCGATCGCGCGCTGGTGGCGGCGCGCGCAGGCGGGTTCTTCGTCGCCGACGTGAGCGATCCCGCCCATCCCAAGCTGGTTGGCAGTCAGGTCACCCCCGGTGTCGGGCAAGGCGCGGCCATCGATGGCGAGCTCGGCTGGGTGAGCGTGGGTGGCTACGGCGTGATCCAGATCGATCTCGCGAGCGGCGCGGCACTCACGAATCGACGCATCGCCGAGGTTCCTCCGGGCGCAGCGGGATTGCCCGAGCCGCCGCCGTTCGACGTGGCGGTGAATCGCCCGTACGTCTACTTCGGCATGGGGAATCTCGGGCTCGGTATCGCCCGCACCGACGGCGAACCTGTGTCACCGAGCCTCGTGCCGCTTCCCGCCGGCGTTCACATCCGCGGCGTGAGCGTGGATGCGGCGCTGAATCGTTTGTGTGTCGCCGACTATGCGAGTGGTGTCTTCGTCGTGGATCTCCTCGATCCCGACGCGCCCAAGCTCGTGAGTCACATCGACGTCGCGGGTACTCCCGTGCACGTGTCGTGCGAGAAAGGGCGCATGGTGGTGACCCGCGGCGCGCGCGGGTTTGCGGTTTACGACATCACCGATCCGACTCGACCTCGTCTCTCGGGCGAATTCTCGCCGCAAGGCTTCTCACACTTCATCGAGCTCTTTCCCGGTCACGCGGCCGTCGCGAAGGGTAGCGGCGGCGTCGATCTCTACGCGCTCGCCGCCGACGGCACGCCCTCGAAGCTCTCGAACATCCCCACCCGCGGCACTGCCCAGCACGTGATGGTGCGCGACGGTCGTGCCTTCGTATCCGAGGTCACGGGTGGCCTCACCGAGTGGGACGTGTCCGATCCCGCTGCGCCGCGGCTCGTGCAGACCTTCGAGATCGAACAGCACGTGCGCCGCACCGAGATGCTCGGCGAGCGGATCATCACCGTGGGGGGCGAAGGGCCGGTGTCGGTGTTGCGACGCGACGAGTCGGGCCGCCTCGCGCGCACGCAGCTCTTCAATCGGCCCGGCTACGCGTGGCGCGCGATTCGCGCCGGTGACGCGGTGTGGGTGGCGGCGC